>JAGQJA010000455.1 GCA_020430845.1 Myxococcales bacterium | reverse complement strand
GAGCCTCGCCGCGCCCTCGCGGTGCTCTCGCGGGCGCTGCGCGCGAGGCCGCCGTCGGACGCCCGCGCGCGCATCTGGGGCGTCGCGGGCGGGGCGTACACACGCCTGGGCGACGTCCGCCGCGCCGCTCGGTGCTTCGAACGCGCTCTCGCCGTGGGGCCCGCGTCTCCGGCGGAGCGCGCGAGGCTCGGGGCCGATCGCTCCCTCTCGCTGCTCAAGCGCGGCGATCACGCCGGCGCCGCCGCGGCCGCGAGGCGGGCGTACGAAGACGCACCGCCCGGCGATCCCGTCGCGCTCGACGTGGCCTGCAGCGCCGCGCTCGCCGCGAGCTACCTGGGGGATCGCGCCGAGGCGAGCGCCTGGCTCGCGCGGGCGAGAGAGGTGCGGCCGGGGGCGAGCGCGCGGGGGGCCTTCCGGCTCTTCGGCGCAGAGGCTCTCGTCGCGTACCGGGGCGGGGACGCCGACGTCGCGTGCGATGCCTACCGCGCAGCGCTCGAGCTCGCCGACGCCGAGGGGCTCGACGATCTCGTCGCGTCGGCTGCGCTCAACTTCGGCACGGCCTCGCATCAGCGCGGCGACTGGGGGCCCGCGCTCTCCGCGTACACGCGCGGGCTCCGCGTGGCGATCGCGCTGGGCATGCCCTCGACCGAGGTGATGTTCGCCTTCAACCTGTCGAAGCTCTACGCGGACATCGGCGCCTTCGAGCGGAGCCTCACGTACGCCGACGACGCCCACGCCTCCGCCGAGCACGCGGGGATGCCCTTCATGATGGCCGCCGCGCTCTCGGTGCGCGGGGAGGTCGATCGCTTGATGGGCAAGCCCGCCGACGCGCTCGAGCGGCTCGCCGACGCGCGCCGTCTCTTCGTCGAATGTGGAGCGGAGCGCGAGGCGATCGAGGTGTCGCTCGAGCAGTGCGAGGCGCACCTCGCCGCCAGCGACGTCGACGCGGCGAGGCGGGCGCTCGAGGCGGCGACCGTAGACGTCGCGCGCGTGTCGACGGCCTTCGACGTCGAGGCGCGCGTCGCGGGTCTGCGGGCGAGGCTCGGCGCGTCCCGTCCTCCGGACGTCGTCTCGACCCTCGAGCGGGCGCTCTCTTCGGCGGAGCGCTCGGGGCAACGGGCCTTGGTGGCCGCGACGCTCGGCGCGCTCGCGGACGCCTGCCGCGCGGCCGGCGCCGCGTACCTCGCGGATCGCCACGGCGCGCGCGCCCGCGAGCTGTGGGAGCGGACCCTCTCGACGCTCCCGGCCGAGCTCCACGGCGCCTTCTGGAGCCACCCGGCGCGACGCGCGCTGGGGCTCCACGGCACGGGCGCCATCGCTGCCGAGTCGCGCGATGCGCGGGCGGGTCACGCGGCGATCGCCGCAGACGCGCCGCTCTGGCGCGAGCTCGCCGAGATCAGCCGCCGCGTGGCGTCGGCCGCGGGCGTCTCCGAGGTGCTCGACGAGACCCTCCTCGCGGCGATCCGCATCACGCGCGCCGAGCGCGGCTTCTTGCTGCTCCGAGGCGCTCGCGGGGCGCTGTCGGTCGCGGCCGCGCGCAACCTCGATCGCGACAAGATCGGCCGAGGTCACCTCAAGTTCAGTCGCACGATCGCCGAACGCGTCGTGCGTTCGGGCGAGCCTCTCGTGACGACCGACGCGGCGATGGACCCGCGCCTGTCGCGCGCACGCTCGGTGCACGCGATGGCGCTCAAGGCCGTGCTCTGCGTGCCCATCCGCGCGAGCGGCGAGACCCTGGGCGCCGTGTACGTCGATCATCGCTTCCGCGCCGAGCCGCTCGACGAACGCATCGACGCGCTGCTCGCGTTCGCCGACCTCGCCGCCCTCGCTCTCGAGAAGGCCCACACCGTCGCGGCGCTCGAGGCGCGCACGCGCGAGCTCGAGGCCCGGACGCGCGAGGTCGAGGCCCTGGTCGCGGACCAGGCGCGCGAGATCGAGAGGCTCGAAGCGAGCCGCGCGAGTGCGTCGGCACCGCGGCGCCACGACTTCTCACGCGTGATCGCACGTGGCGACGGGATGCGTCGCGTGCTCGACGTGCTCGATCGGGTCGCCGACGCCGACGTGACGGTGTTGCTCCAAGGCGAGAGCGGCACGGGCAAGGAGCTGCTCTCGCGCGCGCTCCACGACGCGAGCCCTCGCGCGTCGGGCCCGTTCGTCGGCATCAACTGCGGCGCCGTGCCCGAGTCGCTGCTCGAAGGCGAGCTGTTCGGCTACCAGAGGGGTGCCTTCACCGGCGCGTCGCGCGACCACCAGGGCCTCTTGCTCGCCGCGTCGGGCGGCACGCTCTTCCTCGACGAGATCGGTGAGATGCCGGCGTCGATGCAGGTCAAGCTGCTGCGCGCGCTACAGGATCGCGTCGTGCGTCCGCTCGGGGCCGTGCGCGACGTCGCGTTCGACGTGCGCCTGGTGTGCGCGACGCACCGCGATCTGGTGGCAGAGGTCGACGCCGGCCGCTTCCGCGCCGACCTCTACTATCGGGTCGCGGTGGTCGACGTGCGCGTGCCGCCGCTGCGCGAACGGCCCGAGGATGTGCTCCCCATCGCGCAAGCGGTGCTCGCTCGCCTCGCCGCGCGCTACGGTCGACCGGCGCCCCGGCTCACGCGTCGGGCCGAGCGCGCGCTCCTCGCGCACGGTTGGGCGGGCAACGTGCGCGAGCTCGAGAACGTGCTGACCAAGGCGTTCGTGCTCGCGGGGGAGGGGGCGGCGCTCGACCGCGAGGACCTCGACCTCGCGGCGTCGTCGCGGCGCAAGGACGGCGGGCGCGCGCGCGTCGTGGCGGCGCTCGAGGCGACACGTTGGAACGTCGTCGAGGTCTCGCGCTCGCTCGGCATCCCGCGCGCCACGCTCTACCGACGCCTGCGACGTTGGGGGCTCGAGCGCCCCGAGGTGTGAGCACGCCGGCGATTGTCGCCGCGCGGAGGTTCCTCTAGAGCAGAGCGCCGGACATGAAGGGACCCGCCAGCGACGCGACGCGCGCCACCTCCACGGTGAGGCGCGCCGAGAGCCCAGAAGAAGAGGCCGACCACTTGCTCGCGCTCTACGGAGGCGACGCGCCGCGCGTCGACGCGGTCATCCAGTCTCAGCTGTCGAACCTGGCCAACCGCGCGCAGATGTTGCTGCAGCTCGCGGGCCTCACCATCACGGTCACCGGTTTCAGCGGCGCGAGCATCGCGCGGTCGGGCCGCCTCGCGGCGGTGCTCGTCGTCTCCGGCCTGGTGACGGTGTTGGTGGGCGCGTCGCTGTCGATGGGCGGCATCTTGCGCGTGCGCTGGACCACCCAGCTCGCGCCGTGCCCCCATCGCGATGCGCTCGTCGCGGCGCTCCGCATGCGCGACGACAAGACGCGGGTCTTCGGTCGCGCCCTCACGTTGGTCATCGTCGGTCTCGCGCTCTACATCGCGAGCATCTCGCTGTTGCTCTTGGGCAACCTGCCCTGAGGCTACTCCGAGTAGCCCATCATCACGCCCCAGAGCTGATCGTTCTTGTCGAGCACGACGAGGTAGTGCCGGCTCCAACCGTCGCCGCGCCCGCTGTCGCGGCCGGCGAAGAACCAACGCTTCTTGATGGCCTGCGACTTGAGCATCTGCGCGAGCGGCGTGTATGCACGTGCGCCGTCGGGGCCTTCGTCGGCCTCGCCGAACTGGTCGACGGCGTCGTAGCAGCACGCGACGTACGCCACGGACCGCCCGATGCCCATGGCCTTGCGGATGTCGCCGATGCCTGGTGACGCGCCGACCTTGACGGGGTTGAGCCACGCCGAGTCGAGGTTGCTGCGCGCATGCTCCACGGCGCGCCACTTCTCGCGCGCGTCGGCGATCGACAGGCCTGCGGGATCGCGCGCGAGCGAGAGCGCCTTCGCCTCGCGAGCGCGCAGCTCGGCGTAGTAGAAGTCGAGTGCGCCGTCGCGCGGCGCCACGTAGAAGCCGTCGCCGTCGATGTGCTCCGACAGGCGCGCCGTCGCGTACGGCTCTACGGCGCTCGCGAGGGTCGCCACGGGCACGGGGCGCCCGCCGTTCTGCGCGAGCATGCCGCGGACCGCTTCTCGGACGTCCCAGTGCCAGTCCCTGCCTGCGCGGTAGAACGTGTCGAGGTTGCTCGCGTCGACGTCGGTGATCTGCGGGTGCGCGGCGGCGCACGCGGCGACGTGTGGCGCGAGGTCGGCTGCGTAGAGCTTCGCGACCTCGGCGGGCGTCACGCGGTCGAGCCGCGTCAGCGAGACGAGCGCGGCCTCTTCGCTCGCGCTCGGATCCTCGTCGGTCGACGCAGGCGCGCACGCTCCCACCGCCGTCGCCGCCAGCACCATCGCCCACACCGCTGCTCGGTTCGCCATGTCGCCCCTTTCGCGTTCGCTAGGGGTCTCGCACACGCTGAGGTAAGTGCAAGTAGGAGATGTCTGTCTTTGTCTTACCGCAACTTTCTCCGTGATTCTCGGCCGTTCGGGACGTCAGACGGACCCAGGGCTGGCCCCAGCAGCCCCGCCGCGTCGAGCACCGACGACAGGCGCGCGCCCATCGAGGCGGCGAGCAGCGGGGAGGCGGGGAGCAGATCGGCGACGAGATCGACCGCGGCGTCGGCGAGCGCGTGCGTCTTGGCGGCGCCGGCGGACGCGTCGTGGAGAAAGTAGAGCAGGATGCCCATGTGCAGGCTCCACGTGCTCAGCGCGAGCACGCGGCGGTCGCTCTCCGACAGCGCGCGCACAGCGTCGCTCGTCTCGAGCGCGCGGGCGAAGGTGGCGATGCTCTCTTCGCGCACGCCGCGGCTCGCCTCGCCGAAGACGCTGAGCGCGTTGTTCGGGTCGAACATGGTGCGAAAGAGGGCCGAGAGCAGGCGACGATCGCGCGCGAGGATCTCGAGCTTGCCGCGGATGGCGGCGCGCAGTCGCTCGCGCGGGTCGTCGGTCGCCGCGAAGTCACGGTCGGCCCGCTCGGTGCACGCGCGCTGCACCTCGGCGTAGTAGGCGAGCACGAGCGCGTCCTTCGACGGAAAGTAGTAGTACGCCGCGCCGACGGCGACCTCGGCCGCCCGGGCGACGTCGCGCATGGTCGTGCGGTCGAAGCCCTTCCGACGAAAGAGGCCGAGCGCGGCGCGCAAGATGGCGGCGCGCGTGCGCTCGGATTTCTTGTCGGACGTCACGGCCCTCCACGGTACGCCCCCCGGGGCGCGTGTGGCGACGTCGTCGCGTGGGGGAGCGCGCAGGTGCCCGCGTCGCAGCGGGTCGGTCCGAGCCACGCCCCGAGGCCCTTTCGTCGCGCCGAGATGGCGACGAGCACACGCTCGGCCAGCGGCGCCAGCTCTTCGCTGCTGAGGCGGTAGGCCCACTCGCGGTAGTCGCGGAGCGCCCAGAGACACACCAAGAACGCCGCGGGGCCGACCCACACGTCGCCGTCGTCGCTCACCGCCACGAGCTCCTCGCCGAGCCACGGCACATCGCCGAAGCGCTCGCGCGCCTCCTCCGACGCGCACGCGACCAGCTCGATGGGCACGTACGCGGGGGAGGTCGCGAGCAGGTCTGCGGCGCGGACGCACAGCGCGCACCCCGCGTCGTAGAGCACGGTCAGCGCGCGCACGTCAGCGCACCGGCGCGGGGGCCGCCGTCGCCGCATGCACCGGATGCGTCGCGGGCGAGCGCGCGGGCAGGCGCATCTGGGGCGCGACCGGAGGCGGCAGCTCGGCGACGCGGCTGCGCCGGCGGATGCGGTAGAAGACGTACATGTTGACGAAGTGCATGACGCCGAGCGAGACGAGCAGCGCACCGAGCTTGTAGGCGAGCGTCTCGATCGCCTCGACGGGGGTGCCGCCCTCGCGCGTCTTCATGATGAGCGCCGCGTAGCCGAGGTTGAGCAGGTAGAACCCGATGACCAGCAGGCGGTTGACGGCCGCGGCCATGTCGGGCGCGTCCTTGAAGACGTCTTGGAGGAAGATCGCGCCGTTCTTGAAGAGCGTGCGCGCGAGCCACACGGTGAGGCCCACCGCGATGATCGCGTACGAGACGTACACGGGCACGAGGTAGGCGCTGGAGGGGTCTTCGGGCATGACGAGGCTCCTTTCTCTGAGCGTTCCAGGTTTTGAACATGTTCAAAACCATGCCCGAGATGTGGGGGAGCCCCCGCGCGCAGACAAGTGCCCGCGCGCCGCCTCCGTGACGATTCAGGGGTGGTCGAGCTTGTCGTCCGGGTCTTCGTTGAGCACGGGCGTCTCGGTCGGGTGCTTGTAGAAGCTCATCGCGTCGCCGTCGGCGTGCCTGAAGCGGTACGCGCACGCGTACGGGATGTACGTCGCCGCGCTCGTGTCGCTGAACGTCTGGTAGCAGTCGTTCTGCAGATCGCACGACGCGCCGCCGGCGGCCGGTGCGCGCCCTTGGCTCTCGCGCGCCTTGGTCTTGTCGTTCGTGTACTCGATGACGCACTTGCTCGCGGCGGGATCGAAGCGGCACTCGCACGGCGCGCGGTAGGCGCGGATCATCACCCGATCGCCCGTCGTCATGCGGAACGTGAGCCCCCAGGGCAGCGGCATGTCCTCCCCCGCGAGGCGCGCGCGCACGAGCACGAGCGCGTCCTTGACCGGGATCCCGTCGGGCAGGTCGACGCGCTTTGCGATCGCCTTGACGTCCTCGAGCTTGCCGAGGCGCTTTCCGACGGCGCCGTCCTTGAGCGACGCGGCGTTCTGCAGCGTGATCTGCGCCGAGAGCGACGAGCCGGTCATGGCGCGCACGACCTTGTCGACGTCGGCCGTCGTGAGCTGACGGCCGCTGTCCCAGTACGCCGTCGGGCCGTCGCTCTCGAGGCTGTAGCGGTGCACGCCGAGGCTGCCCATGCCGCCCTCCCACGCGTCCTGCGCGGCCTGAGACGCCTGCTGCATCGCCTGGAACTTCTGCGCGCGCGCCTTGGAGAGCTGCTTGCCGATCTCGGCGTTGACGCGCTTGCCGATGAAGCCGTTCGGCCGTCGCGTCCAGCGCCGGTAGATGAACGGGTGCTGCGCGCGGAGCTGGCCGATGCCCTGGGCGATGCCCTCGGCGATGAGCTTGTCGGCGATCTGCGAGACCACCTGAGGAACGACGGGGAGCAGGCGAGGGGCGTCGCCGCGGTTGATGTACCCGTCGGCCCCCGCGAGCAGCTCTGCCGTCTGGAGCAGCGTCTCGGTCTGTTGCTCGGAGAGGCGGCCGCCGGTGCTCTCCGCAGGGAAGCGGCGCTCGGCGTCTTGCTTGATGGCGAGCAGGGTCTGCAGCACCTGGACGCGCTTGGCGATCGTCGAGCCCTCGATGTTGCGCGCGAAGAAGCGCACGTACGTCAGGAGCTTTCCGATCGACAGCTCACCGGTGCCGCCGCTCGTCGCCGAGCGAAAGAGCTTCGCGAAGTCGGTGTCGGCCGGCCAGCCCTTCATGATCGTATCGACCGGCTTGATGCGCGTGCCCCTGGCCGTGAGGTCTCGGACGTACGCGTTGAAGGCGTCGTCGGTCACGGTGCCGCCCTTGAGGCCTTCGGCCTTCTCTACGAGGGTCACGGCGCTCTCGACCACCTGCGCGACGTTGGCCAGCTTGGCCGCGGCGCCGTCGCCTTCGACCGCGTCGGCGATCGCGCGCCACGCGATGCGCGTGGACTGCACGGGCAGGTCGGTGTCCTCGACGCGCGCGGTCGTCGCTTGAAAGAGGCCGAGCACGGTCGTCGCCGCGTCGAGCGCCTCGTCGGTGCTCACCGCGTCTTCTGTCTGCGAGGCGTCGTCTTCGACCGCCGCTTCACACCCCGTGGTCGCCGCGCCCGAGAGCATCGCCGGCAGCACGGCCAGCGTCGCCACACCCAGGGCGCGCGCGCCCTTCTTCATGATCGTCATCTCGTCGTCTTCGACTCTCCCGACCGCGCCGACGGAAAACTGCATCGCCCGTGCCGCCGGCCATGGCACGGCGTGGGCGGAAAATTCTCTCGGACGAGCCCGTTTCGGCGCGCGTGACTGGAATCCACCCGCGCATGCTGGCGCGCGGTGTGATCCACCTGGCGACGACATGCACCAGTGTGCGCCGTGGCTGTCGGCCGCGCGCCGACCTGCGCTCGAGCGCGCAGATCGACGCAGGCCCGCGTGGTCGTCAGTTGCAGGTCACGCAGCCGCCGCCGCCGTAGCCGCCGCCGCCTTGGTCGCCCCAACCGCCGCCGCCGCCCTGATCGCCCCAACCGCCGCCGCCGCCTTGGTCGCCCCAACCGCCGCCGGCGCCGCCTTGGTCGCCCCAACCGCCGCCGCCGCCGCCTTGGTCGCCCCAACCGCCGCCGCCGCCCTGGTCTCCCCAACCGCCGCCGCCGCCGTGGTCGCCCCAAGGGTCGCCGCCGTGCTCGCCCCACGGATCGGCGCCGCCGTCTGCGGTCCCGTTGCCCGCAGGAGCTGGATCGGAGGGCGACGAGGCGTCGTTGTCTTGCGTGGGATCTCCGTTCGACGGGTTGCCCGACGGGTCGTCGGTCGTGAGGCTCGTGCGCTGCCCCGGCGTCGACGAGGCCGAGCGCGATGACGTCGGCGGCGTCTCGCTCGCGGTGGGCGCGGCGCACCCGGACATGAGCGCGAGGCCGATCGCGATGGTGAGCCCAACCGCGCTGACCGTGTGCTTCTTCTTGAACATGGTTCTTCCTCCGCGCTCGGGAGCGCTTGTGCGTCCCTCTCGGAAATGAACATCAGCAACGGTCGTGCCGCGCGCCGCTGCGGCGCGAGCGCCTGGAATTTTCGACCTCTCGCGCGTCGTGTGTGGCGCCATCGCGCGATCGGGCGCGCGATCTCGTGAGCAAGGGCCTCCACGGAGCGCCGCGCTCCGTCGGATCTGCGGGAGCCTACTGCGCGGCCAGGTCGGAGGGGCGCCGCGATCTTCGCGCGATGGAAACGAAGAAGGCCGTGACGCGCGCGCCCTCGCCGCCGTCGCGTCGCCCTTGGGGGGCGAGCGCGAGAGCGCGATGAACGCGTGCGCACGGCCTGCGCGTGCTCGAGTGAGTCCGAGCGAGAGCGTCAGTTGCAGATCATGCAGAGCTGGTTGCACGTCGCGGCGGTGCACGTCCGACCCGCGTTGATGCCCGCCGCGCATTGACAGACGTTGTTGGCGCACGTCACCGCGGGCACGCACTGACCGCCGCCGCCG
>JAGQJA010000454.1 GCA_020430845.1 Myxococcales bacterium | reverse complement strand
GACTCCGGCATCGGCATCGCGCCCGAGGACCTCGGGCGGCTCTTCCAACCGTTCGTCCAGCTCGACAGCGGCATCGCGCGGCGCTTCGAGGGTACGGGGCTCGGTCTCGCGATGGTCAAGAGCCTCGTCGAGCTCCACGCCGGGACGCTCGGTGTGGAGAGCCACGCGAGGGGCTGCACGTTCTGGGTGCGCATCCCGGTGGCGCGCCCGCCGCACAAGGCGAAGGCATGAGCAAGATCCTCCTCGTCGAGGACAACGCCGCGAATCGCCGGCTGATCGGCGATCACCTGCGCCGCGCAGGCCACGAGGTGCGCGAGGTCACGACGGCCGACGAGGCGCTCCGGCTCGCGCTCGCAGAGCCCTTCGACCTCGTCGTGATGGACGTGCACCTGCCCGGCACCGACGGTCTGACGGCGACGCGCAGGCTCCGCGCAGACGCGCGCACGCGGGCGCTGCCCGTGCTCGCGGTGACGGCCCACGCCATGCGCGGGGACGAGGCGCGGATCCTCGCCGCGGGGTGCGACGCCTACGCGGCCAAGCCCGTGGCGTACAAGGAGCTCATGGCGCTCGTGGAGCGCCTGCTGGCGTAGGCTGGGGCCGGGGGGGATTCGATGCGGGCAAAGTCGAGCGTGTTGGTCGTGGACGACGATGTTGCGAACCGAAGGCTGCTCGGCGACCTGGTGACCCGCGAGGGCTACGAGGCGCTCGTCGCCGCCGGTGGCGCCGAGGCCCTCGATGTGCTCTCGCGCGAGCGCGTCGACCTCGTGCTGCTGGACCTCATGATGCCTGGCGTCGACGGCATGGCGGTGCTCGCGGAGATGCGCGCCCGCGGCTCGCTGCCTGGCTTGCCCGTCGTGGTCGTCACCGCGCGCGAGGACCGCGACGCCCGCATCGCGGTGCTCTCGGCGGGCGCGAGCGACTTCTTGACGAAGCCGATCGACCGCCTCGAGGTGACGTGTCGCCTCCGCACCCTCCTCGAGCTGCGCAGACTACGCGAGGACGCGGTCACGCACGCCAAGCGCTCGCTCCTCGAGGAGATCCAAGAGGCCGTGTCCGCCGTGCCGCTGCTCCTCTATCGGGACGCGTTCCCGCGCGAGGACTCCCCCGAGGCGGGGGCGTGGATCGTGGGCGACGTCGAGAAGCTCACCGGACGTCCCGATGAGGTGGCCGCAGGTCCGCGCGGATGGATGGACCTCATCCACCCAGACGACCTCGCGGCGCTCGAGCGCGATCAAGACGCGGCGTCGCGCGCCCCCGCGTCGAGCGCGATCTCGCACCAGCTACGCCTGCGGTCGTCGGCGGAAGAGCGGTGGGTGGCGCACGTGGCCTCGTTCGACGTGGAGCGCCGTACGCAGACAGGGGCGCTCCTCGACATCACCGCGCAGAAGTCCTTGGAGATGTGCCTGCGCCAGTCGCAGAAGATGGAGGCCTTCGGCCAGCTCGCCGGCGGCGTGGCCCACGACTTCAACAACATCCTCTCGGTGATCTTGTCGTTCGGCGACTGCGTCCTCGACGCGCTTCCCGAAGGCGACGAGCGCCGCGACGACATGCTCGAGCTGCTCCACGCCGCGGAGCGCGCCGTCGGCTTGACGAGCCAGCTCTTGGCGTTCTCACGTCGCCAGCCCACGCGGCGCCGCCCGACCGACCTCAACCAGAGCGTGGCGCTCGTGTCCAAGCTGCTCGCGCGCACCCTCGGCGCTCGCGTCGCGCTCGTCGTGACGCCGGCGGAGCGTCCGGCCGTCGTCTCGATCGACCCCGTGCAGTTCGATCAGGTCATCCTCAACCTCGCCGTCAACGCGCGGGACGCGATGCCCCACGGAGGGCGACTCGAGATCGCGCTCGAGCACGTGTCGGCGTCGGACGCCGCGGGAGGCGCGACGGGCGTCGTGCGTGTGACGGTGCGGGACACGGGCACCGGCATCGACCCTCGGACGAGGGAGCGCATCTTCGAGCCGTTCTTCACGAGCGCGAAGGGGCAGGGCACCGGGCTCGGGCTCGCCACGTGCTTCAGCATCGTCACGGCCGCAGGCGGGAGCATGCGCGTCGACAGCACGGTCGGCGAGGGCTCCACGTTCACGATCGAGCTGCCGGCGAGCGCCGAGCCCGTGGTGACGACGGACCGTCCGCCCTCGGCCGACGTGTCACCCGGGGGCGGCGGGCGGCACGTACTTCTCGCCGAGGACGATCCGGCCCTTCGTCGCGCGCTCGCGCGCGTCCTCGAGGAAGCCGACTTCACCGTCTACGCCGTGGCGAGCGGGCCAGAGGCC
>JAGQJA010000453.1:11651-15863 GCA_020430845.1 Myxococcales bacterium | reverse complement strand
GCGCCGCCGGCGTTGGCCATGAAGAGCGCCTGGAAGAGGCCGAACAGCGCGATCGCGATGAGGTACCCGATGAAGAAGTACGAGTCGTAGAACGCGAAGCCCAGGGTGCTGAAGAAGATGACGAGGAAGATGTTGAACATCCCCTTCTGCGCGTAGACCGTGCAGATCTCGACGACCTTCTTCGAGTCCTCGATCGACGCCTTCTCGACGCCCTCGAGCTTGATGTTCGCCTTGATGAACTCGACCGCGCGGTACGCGCCCGTGGTCACCGCCTGCGTGCTCGCGCCGGTGAACCAGTAGATGACCGAGCCGCCGGCGATGAGGCCGAGGAGGAACGGCGGGTAGAGCAGCGAGATCTTGTCGGTGTTCTCGCTGAAGCCGTTGGTGAGCGTCACGATGATCGAGAAGATCATCGTGGTCGCGCCGACGACCGCGGTGCCGATGAGCACGGGCTTGGCCGTCGCCTTGAACGTGTTGCCGGCGCCGTCGTTCTCCTCGAGGAAGTGCTTGGCCTTCTCGAACTTGACGTCGAAGCCGAACTCCTTCTTGATCTTCTTCTCGATGTCGGGGATGCCCTCGATGACGCTGAGCTCGTAGACGCTCTGCGCGTTGTCGGTGACAGGACCGTACGAGTCGACGGCGATGGTGACCGGGCCCATGCCGAGGAAGCCGAAGGCCACGAGGCCGAACGCGAAGACCGCCGACGGGTCGAACGAGCCCATCATCATGACGGCGCCGACGCCCTCTTTGCTCACCATGTAGCTCGTGCCCATCAGCGCGATGAGCACGATGCCCATCCAGTACGCGCTGAAGTTACCGGCGGTGAGGCCGCTCAGGATGTTGAGGGACGCGCCGCCCTCGCGCGAGGAGGTGACGACCTCCTTGACGTGGGCCGACTCGACCGACGTGAACACCTTGATGAGCTCGGGGATGATCGCGCCGGCGAGCGTGCCGCACGTGATGATGATCGAGAGCTTCCACCAGAGGGTCGGGTCGCCACCCAGGTTGGGGATGAGCTGGTTCGACACGGCGAACGTGGCGACGACCGACACGAGCGACGTGAGGATGACGAGCTGCGTGAGCGGCTGCTCGAAGTTCATCTTGTCGGCGTCGCCGAACTTCGCCTTCGCGATGGCCTCGTTGATGAAGTACGAGACGCCGCTCGCGACGACCATGACGATGCGCATCGCGAAGATCCAGACGAGGAGCTGGACCTGGATCGACGGGTTCTTCACCGCGAGGAGGATGAAGCTGATGAGCGCGACGCCGGTGACGCCGTAGGTCTCGAAGCCGTCGGCGCTGGGGCCGACCGAGTCGCCCGCGTTGTCGCCCGTGCAGTCGGCGATGACGCCGGGGTTACGCGCGTCGTCTTCCTTGATCTTGAAGACGATCTTCATGAGGTCGGAGCCGATGTCGGCGATCTTGGTGAAGATACCGCCCGCGATGCGGAGCGCCGACGCGCCGAGCGACTCGCCGATGGCGAAGCCGATGAAGCACGGACCCGCGTAGTCGCCGGGGACGAAGAGCAGGATGCCGAGCATGAGGAGCAGCTCGATCGAGATGAGCATCATGCCGATGCTCATGCCCGCCTTGAGCGGGATGGCGTAGGTGGGGAACGGCTTGCCCTTGAGCGCCGCGAACGCCGTGCGCGAGTTCGCGAACGTGTTCACGCGGATGCCGAACCACGCGACGAGGCAGCTGCCCGCGATGCCGATGAGGCTGAACGCGAGGATGATGAAGACCTGCGCGGCCTTGCCCTCGGCGAAGTAGTGCTGCGCGAAGCCGAAGTAGTAGAGGATCACGGCTCCGATGAAGAGCTCGAGGATCATGATGAACTTGATCTGCGTGACGAGGTACGTCTTGCAGGTCTCGTAGATGAGCTCGCTGATCTCGAGCATCGACTTGTGGACCGGCATGGCCTTCAGCTGCGTGAAGATCCAGAAGCCGAAGCCCATGCCGAGCAACGCGACGATGAGGCCGACGTTGAGCAGCGACGAGCCGGACGTGCCGCCCATGAAGCTGGCGATGCTGGTGTCGCCGAGGTTGGGGACGATGAGGTTGGCCTCACCTCCGCCCTTGTGCGGGCCGCCGTGGGCCGCGCCCTCGGGCTGGGCGAGCGCCAACGGGGAGAAGTAGAGGAGGGTGAACAGGAACCCGCCGGCCCTGAGCAGCCATTGCGCTGCGCGCGATCGAGACATCATGAAACGGTCCTCTCCGAGTGTCGAAGGACCCATGGGCATGGCGCCCGGGGCCCGCGATTCTCGAGGGGTTGGCCGCCTGTCGGAGAGACGACCGCCACGTGCGGACGCCCTCACAGACGCTTCAGCACGCCTCGGGGTGGCGCGCCTCTTAGCACGCATGGTCCGGGCGGGGCAACGCATCCTGGCGCCTCTTTTCGGGGTCTCGGCCGGGGCGCCACGACCGGTCGCCTCGCGTGCCGCGCTCGCCCGCATTCGGGTCCGCCGCGGGCGCCGATCCCGCGGTCGCAACACATTGATATCAATACACTTTTACCTACTCCGCGCCGACGCGTGCGCCCCGAGGCCTCACAAGTCGGCTGGCGCGCCGTGCGGCCGGGTTCTAGGGTCGACGCGTGCCCCGACGCAGCCGGCTCTCTGCCCTCCTCTCTTGCACCTTCATCCTCGGCGCCCTGTCCTGCTCGAGCAGTGACCCGCCCCCCGCCGCTGCCGACGCAGGCGCCCCCGTCGACGCGGCGGCCGAGGCCGCGCTGGACGCCGCAACGTGCCCGCCACTCGGGCCCGTGACCGGCGCCACGACGTGGACCAGCCTCTACGCCGACTTCTTTGGTCCGACCGGCAAGGCGAGCTGCGCGGGAGACGGCGCGTGCCACGGAGGGCCGACCCAAGAGGGCACCAAGGCGGCCTTCTATCTCTGCGACTCCAAGGACGGCTGCTACAAGTCGATGCGCAGCAAGACGGGCGTGAGCACGACCGACAGCAACCTTGTGCGCGACGCCGACGTCGCCGCGCCCAAGAAGGCGGCGCTCTTCGGCATCCTCCGCGTCACCAAGGAGGACTGCACCGTGAGCGGCTTCATGCCCAAGCGCCCGCCCTACCGGCTGACGCGCGAGGAGGTCGCCCGGATCGAGGCCTGGATCGCCGCCGGGGCCAACGACGACTGACCCCCAGGAGAGGCGTGCGCGCGCCGACCGGACCCTGATAGGCTCGCGCCCATGAAGCGACTGCTCTCCCTCGTGGCGCTCGCCCTCGCCCCGCTCCTCTACGCGTGCGGCGGCAGCACGCCGTCCGCCCAGACCGCCGCGAAGCACACGCCCAAGAGCGTCTTCGATCTCGTCGTCCCGTCCGTCGTCGCCATCCTCAACGACGACCGCGCGATCCGCGAAGAAGAGCACCAGCGCGCGATGCGCGAGGTCGGCGTCAAGAAGAACGCTCCGAAGACCGTGGTCGACGTGTCGCTCCGCAGCGAGCCGATGCCGCACGGCACAGGCTTCCTCATCGAGGGCGGCTACATCGTGACCGCGGCGCACGTCGTCAACTCGCCCGACACGCTCAAGCTCACGACGCGCGACAAGCAGACGGTCGACGCCGAGCTCGTGCACATCGACGAGGTGCGCGACGTGGCGATCCTCAAGCCCAAGGCGCCGCTCAAGGGCGTCGTCCCCATCAAGCTCGCCAAGGCGAACCCGCAGCCCGGACGAAAGGTCTGGGCCCTGGGCCACACGGGCAACGGCCTCTGGGCGCTCTCTTGGGGCATCAGCGAGGGCGTCACGAGCGGCATCGTCGACATGATCGGCGCCAAGCTCCTCCTCTTCGACGCCCCCGTGTACCCGGGCTTCTCGGGCGGGCCCGTCGTGATGCTCGACGACGACGGCGAGCCCGTGGTCGTCGGCGTCAACCACGCCATCCTCTTCACGGGCAGCATGGTGGCCAGCATCTCGAGCGCGTCGTCGGCCGCCGAGATCAACGACGTCGTCGCGCGAAAGCCCCACCCGCTCCAGGCCAAGCTCGCGGGCTTCGCCAAGGAGCACCTCTCGTCGCCTCGCGCGCAGCTGTTCATCACGCGGAACCTGTCCGTGCACCGCGACCCCACCATGCTCACGAGCGCGGCGATCTCGGGCAACGAGCGCACGATCGAGGCCGGCGCCGACGACATCGCGCGCGTGCCGGTGGTGGCCATGCTCTTCGGCTTGCCTGTGGGCGAGCACGAGGTCCTCTTCGAGATGGAAGACCC
>JAGQJA010000453.1:0-11523 GCA_020430845.1 Myxococcales bacterium | reverse complement strand
ATCGGCGGCAAGGTCATGGGCCGCACCGACGTCTGGGTCGAGGACCCCGACGAGGACGACCAGCCCATGGACACGCAGGCCGACGCCGTCGAGGACGGGGAGCCGCGCGTCGACGTGGTGGTCGCGTCGTTCGGTCGCGACGATCCGCTCACGATGTTCGGCATCCGCGCGGGCTGGGTCGAGTGGCGCTACCCGCGCCGCGTGGGCTTCACGTGGTTCGCGCGCGGCACGCGCGGCTGGGCCGGCACCAACGTGTCGATCACGGCGTTCGTCCTCGACGACAAGGGCACGATCGTCGGCCGCGGCGTGGGCTGCGTGCGCGGCGAGCTCCGCCCCGAGAACACCTGGAGCTGCATGGGCACCGGCGGCAGCCCGCTCGTCGCGAAAGAGGGCAAGTACGACGTCGTCTTCGCCATGAACGATCGACCGATCGCCGCCTGGCCCATGGAGGCCATGGTCCGCACCGGCAAGGCCGGCAGCGCGCTCGACCGCTGGATGACCGAGCTCAAGAAGCGCAACCAGATGCGCCGCAAGAAGCCGACCGCTCCCAAGAAGTGAGGGGCGTCGCCCGCGTCACGGGATCGGCGCGTCGGGCAGTCCGGCGCGCCGCAAGAGCTCGCTGTGAAAGAGCCGCCGTCGCCGCCCGGGCCGGTCGAAACGAATCGTGATCGTGCGGTAGCGGCCCACGATGCGCGCGTAGTTCCGTTGGACCTTGACCGCGCGGTGGATCATCCACGCGGTGAGCAACGTGAGCGGCACGCTCACGACGAAGAGCACCGGGAGCGCGAACGATCCCACCAAGAACCCCAGCGCGAACGGCGCCGCGAGCAGGATCGCGACGACGAGCTCGACCCAGTCGGGCTTGCGCCAGACGGCGATCGAGACCACGTCGCCCCACGCGACGCCTGACTTGTCCATCGCGACCGACGCGATGATCGGGTCGAGCTCGCCCTCGGCGACGCCGAGCGGCTCGATCACGCCGAAGTGATGCGTCGCCAGGCCCGCCGAGCGCACCTTGACGATGGGCACGAGCGCGTTGGGCGGCGGCACGACGATCGACGCGTCGTGCGCGGCCCCCGCGTGCAGCGTGAAGGCCCCGCCGCAGCGCGCGCACGTCTGCACGTCACGCGACGGCGCGGACGGCGCGTCGCAGCGCGGACAGGTGAACGGCGACGGCCCGAACGCGCTCACCACCACGCCCCCCGAGCCCGTCGGCGTCATCATCGAGCGCCATCAGACGCGACCGTCGCGGCCCCGGTCAAGGGCCCGACCGGGGCGCCTGGGCGGCCATGTGCGCGCATAGAGCACGCTTCGTGACCTGCGTCGCGGCCCCGCGAGAACAGGGCTCCCGCGAGCACGGCCGCCGGCCGACGCGTCTGTGACATTCACGAAACTCAAACGATTGAATCAAACACACTTCTTCTGGTTCAATCGCACAATCAAACGCAGTAAAAGATATCCACAGGCCATCCACAGGGCGGGCCTCCTGCGAGAAATCGCGCGTAAATTACGGCCCGAACGCCCACGCGCCGCGTTTTCAGGCGTGCGGACCTGTGGAGAACTCTGTGGATAAAAAAAGGTATTGAGCCCGTTTTTTTTCGTTGCGCTGCCGGGTGAGTTTTGGCAAAAAGGGGTCATGAAGTTCGCGGCACATCTGCCCGCGAGTTTCATCGGTCGTAGAAGCCGTCGGGGCGCTGCGTCCGCCGGTGTAGCCCTCAGAGCAATCAGCCCTGAGCCAAGCGCACCGCGGACGAGCCGAATTGCCGTGCTTGGGTCGTCAGGTCCAGGCATGACCAATCGGTTGTAAAGGCGCTCGCTCTCCCAGCGCGTTCGAGCTCAGGCTCGGCGCGAAGCCTGCAATGTCCGATCAAGCACGCCCTTCGGAGCGTGTGGACGGCGTGGGTGGGAGGCCGCCTCGGGTTTCCAAGTAGGAGCGATCCTGCTTCGGGCTCGTGAGCGCGCACGGTGGAAAGCACTCCGGCCCGCCGGAAGTCGGTACCCTTCGCGGGGTCCCTTCGGAACGTGGGTCTTGGTCGGTCCGTCCGGCGTCGTGGGTTCCTCCCTCGGCGGCGCGCGCACCGGCGACAACGAGTGCTCGGAGGCAGCCGAGGAGGGGAACGTCGTCAGCGTCGCGCCACATGCGCACGCACCCACACGAAGCCAGCGTGCTTCGCGATCTTTCCTGGGGACACGTCCTTCGCTCGGTCCTTCGGCCCGCGTGGTTCTCTCCGTCACGCCTACTCGTGCGGCGCAAGCCGAACGGGGTGACGCATCAGGTCGGTATCGGCGTCGCAAATCCCACGCGAGTGGGCCAAAACGATGTCGGGGTCGGCAGGGTGGAGACGCGCGGCTCGCAACGTCGTCGACGCTCCTTCGGGAGCTGCTCGGCGCGCAAACGGAAGGAGGCTGCGGCCTTCGTCCGGCGAGGACGGATGACTCGGGGTTGTGCTCGCATGTTGTTTGCGTTGCAGAAGTCGTCGAGCGGCGTCTGGCCTCAAATAAGCTCTGGTACGCGCCCCAAAAAGGCGGTCTGACCCGAGTGAACGGGGGCCTAGCTCGGGCTGGTGGTCGGCATTCGTCGGCACCCAGGTCGCGCGAAAGGGCGCACGGAAATCGGGTCGTGTCGCGCAAGTAGGCACGAGACCGGCAAGAGGCCCAGGGTGGTGTGACAAGCGCCATCCGTCGGTCGTCCCATCTTCGGGTGTGGCGGTCGTGGGACCGGGGCGCAACTGCCACCGGATCCTTGGAAGGGTCCTCGACGATGAAAGGCGCTCCGGATCTCCGGCGCCGGTACCCGTCACGGGGTGTCGGCTCCACCGATCTCGGCGGCCTCGACGCTCTCCCGACCCGCACGCGAAGGCGCGCAGACCGCGGAGAGAAGAGAGGTGGCGACAGGAGCGTCAGAGGCTCGATCACGTCAGGCGCCGCGGGGACAAGACACCCGCGCTCGACACCCCGGAACGAGGTGCGAGGGTTCGTAGCCAACGTCGATCCGCCGAAGTGAGCTATCGCGGCGTGAACCGCGGAGCTCCCTGGTCAAGCTCTCGGGGACCCAAGAACCCGGGGGCGCCCACCCGACGAAAGTCGGGACCGGTGCCAGGAACGCGCAAGGTGCGGGTACACGTGAGTCGCATGGGTGGCAGAAGTTGATCGAACGCATCTTGCGCCTCGATCGCCGGCACGTCGCAAGACGCGGTGGCGATGCGGGGGGCTAGCCCGAAGGAAGCGCGTAGCTGGGTCTGACGCCTGGCGCTCGTGGAGAGAGGGCAAAAGGGTGCGCGGGTGTGCGCTACATTCATAAACGGATCGGCGCATGCTCGACTCGCGGGTTTCGGCTCGCGAGGCCTCGATACAACGGAAGGCGCTCCTGGGTCTCTGACCGGCCTCGCTCTCACCAGCAGGTCGCATCAAGGCCCTTGGTTCTCGGGTCAAGTCGGCTCGTACGAGCTCCGAAAGGGGCGGACGGCGGCCGTAGCGGATCGGGCGGTGGAGGACACCGACTCGGACGTGCCCGCGGACGACAGGAGGAGCGTCAGAGATCGGACCGGCATGGTCAAGGCTCCACAAGCCTCCCAAAAGGGGCGCGGGGAGTCCGCATCCTCGGCGCTGAAAAGGCGCTGGACGAGTGGTGCGCCAGGTCGTGCGTCGATCGAAGCTGACGCCAGCGAATAGCTGCGTCGACCCTCCCCTCTCCAGACCGCGCGAACGGCCTGGATTGTTCGGGAAGGCACCCAACGCGACGACGGAGGTGGTGCAGAGACGGCGACGGCCACTGCACGACGTCCAACGGGAGGCCGAGAGGCTCTAAGCGAGCGCGAAAGACCGCTCCCCCACGGAAAGCGACTTCACTCGAGGGCGACCGGGCGACCGGATCGCCCTCGAGGCTTTTTGTGCCCAGAAAAGCGTGAGCTCCCGACGGCGTTGTCAACGCGCGGCGCGGAGGACTACCTTGCGGTGCGCCCATGACCAAGCCTGACGTCGACAGCTCGCGCGATCTCCTCGAGAAGCTCGAGGGCGGTTGGGATGAAGAGGACGGCGACGACGAGGCGTCGGCCGACGGCGCCGAAGCGTCCGACGAAGAGGTCGCCAAGGAGATCCCCGAGGGCGACGACGATCTCGTCGCGTTCCTCAAAGAGCTCGACGACAGCTGGGGCGACGACGAAGAAGACGACGCCACCGACGCCGAGCCGGACGAGCCCGAGCCCGACCTGCCCGACGAGCGCGTCGACCCCGAGGCGTTCGCCGCCGCCAAGAAGGCGCGCGAGGAGCGGGCCGAGGCGCGAAAAGAAAAGCAGCGGCAGAAGGCCGAGGCCAAGCGGGCCAAGCGCAAAGCGCGCGCCCTCGAGCTGCTCAAGAAGCAGAAGAAGAAGCAGAAGAAGCAGAAGAAGGCCGCCGCGCCCAAGCAGAAGCAAAAGCGGCCCAAGGCGAAGGCCAAGAAGGCGCCCGCGCAGACCACGACGGCCCGCGACGAATCCGTGGACGCGGACGACGACGAGCGCCCGCGTCCGAGCGACCGGCCCAAGGCCGGCGCAAAGGTGTCGCGCGCCACGAAGGAGCGCGAGGCGGCCGCCGAGACCGTGGCCGCGGCGCAGATCCCGTGGCGCGCCGTCGGCGTCGCGATCGCCGTGGTCGTCGCGCTCGCGGCGCTGGTCGCGGCGCTCTCGCGCTGACGCACTCGCCGATCGCACCCGGCCGGACTTCTGCTACCGTTCGGTCGTGTTTCCGTACGGCAAGCTCGGCCCGCGCGCGACCGTGATCGCCGCGATGACCGCGATCGCGATCGCTGCGTGCGGAGACGCGGGCGGCGAGGTGCAGGGCGTACAGCCGCTCAAGCCGGCGTGCTCCCCTTCCAAGCCGACAGCGACGCCTTCGGGCAGCGCCACGTGGTCCTCTCTCTACGCCGACGTGTTCGGCGGCGCGGGCAGCTGCAAGGGCACGGGAGACTGCCACGGCAGCGCGGGCGAGCGCGGCGCCCAGGCGAGCAACTTCGTGTGCGCCGACGCGGCGTCTTGCTACGCGAGCATGCGCGGCCAGGCGGGCAACGCCTCTCGCGCGCTCGTCAAAGACGGCGACGTGGCTCGGCCCGAGGGCTCGCGTCTCTTCGGCATCTTGAGGGTCACGACGCCCAACGTCACCGAAGGCGGTACGTGCGAGTCGGGCTCGATGCCCAAGAGCTCGTCGTTCAGGCTCGACGAAGGGCAGACCGCCCGGCTCTACCAGTGGATCCTCGACGGCGCGAAGAACGACTGACATGCCCAAGCTCCTCGTCGTCGATGATCAGCGCAACATGCGCACCACGCTTGCGATGATGCTCCGCGGGGCGGGCTACGAGGTCGACGAGGCGCAGAGCGGCGAAGAAGGGTCGCTGCGCGGCGGCTCGGGCGAGTACGACCTGGTGCTCACCGACCTGCGCATGGGCGCCAAGGACGGCATCGACGTGCTGCGCGCCGTGCGCGAGACGCAGCCGCTCACCGAGGTCATCGTCATGACGGCCTACGGAACCATCGAGAGCGCCGTCGAGGCCATGCGCTTCGGGGCGTTCGACTACATCCAGAAGCCCTTCACCGAGCAGGAGCTCCTGGTCAAGGTGGGCAAAGCGCTCGACAACCAGCGCCTCGCCGGCGAAGTGGCGATGCTCGCGACCGAGTTCAAGGACCGCTACAAGTTCGAGAACATCATCGGCAAGTCGCGCCCGATGCGCGAGATCCTCGGGCGCATCGTGCGCATCGCGCCCACCGACGCCATCGTGCTCATCACGGGAGAGAGCGGCACCGGCAAGGAGCTCATCGCCAAGGCGATCCACGCCAACTCCAAGCGCGCCGACCGCATGTTCGTGCCCGTCAACTGCGCCGCGATCACCGACACGCTGCTCGAGAGCGAGCTGTTCGGCCACGCCAAGGGCGCGTTCACCGGCGCCGTGTCGGCGCGCAAGGGCCTGTTCGAGGAGGCCCACGGCGGCACGTTCTTCTTCGACGAGATCGGCGAGACGTCCCTCGCCTTCCAGGCCAAGCTCCTGCGCGCGATCCAAGAGAGCGAGGTGCGGCGCGTCGGCGAGAACAAACCGCTCCGCGTCGACGTGCGCATCATCGCGGCGACCAACCAGGACCTCCAGCAGGCCATCGCCGAGAAGCGCTTCCGCCAGGATCTCTACTACCGCCTCAACGTCGCGCGTTTTCATCTGCCCGCGCTGCGTGAGCGCCGCGAGGACATCGGCGATCTGCTCACGCACTTCCTCGCCAAGTACAACCGCAAGATGAGCTCGCGCGCACGCCTCGACGAGGCCGTGCCCGAGGCGCTGTCCCGCTACGACTTCCCCGGCAACATCCGCGAGCTCGAGCACATGGTCGAGCAGGCCGTCGCGATGGTGCAGAACGGCGTCATCACCAAAGACGATCTGCTCTCGACGCCCGCGCGGCGCGAGAGTGAGCGCGGGCCGGGCGGCTCGCCGCAGTCGCTCGCCACGGTGGTCGACGCGGCCGAGCGCGAGGCGATCGAGGTGGCGCTCCGCGAGACCGACGGGAGCCGCGAGCGCGCCGCGGAGATGCTGGGCATCTCCCCGACGACCCTCTGGCGCAAGATGACCCGCCTGCGGATTTCGTACGGCGGACGGGAATAGTCCACCCGGGTGCCTTTCACGGTTGCGGGGTCTCGTTCATCTTTGAAAGGTTTCTGAGGCGTCTTTTACGTAAGTACTTGATATCTTATCAGGTATGGTCTTTGCTAGACGCACGCCGCGATGCCCCTGGTCCTCCTCGTCGGAACACCGGATGCCGACAGCGCGCTCCTCGCGAGCGCCCTCCGGGTCGAGGGCTTCGAGGTGCGCCTGGCGGTCACCGCCGACGACGCGCGGACCGAGGTCGCGGCCCTTCCGTTCGACGTGGTGATCGTCGACCTGATGCTCAAGGGCGCGGGCGGCCTCGACCTGGCCCGTGAGATCCGACTCGCGCGCGCCCCCACCCGCGTGCTGCTCACGAGCAGCTACGTGCTGAGCGAACGGCAGCTCGAGCGCGCCGAGTGCGGCGCGAGCGGCTTCATCCCCAAGCCGTACGACATCGGCGAGGTGGTCGCGTTCGTGAAGGCCAAGGCCTTCGGCCCCCCGAGCACACGCTCGGTGTCGGCGGCCCCGCTGAGCCAGCGCATCGCGACGACCACGCCTACGGCGGGGCGCGGCCGCAAAGCCACCGGCTGACGTTTTCCTTTGCAGCGCCGCGTGCGAGCGAGGAGTCTCCCTCGCCCGATGCGCGTCGACGCCTTCGACTACGTGCTCCCCGAGGAGCTCATCGCCCAGGAGCCCGCGCCGCGGCGCGAAGAGGCGCGCCTGCTCGTGGTGCGCGAGGGCGGCCTCGCCGACTCCGACGTCGCGCGGGTCGTCGACGAGATCCCTCCCGGCGCGCTCGTCGTGGTCAACGACACGCGCGTGGTGCCCGCGCGCCTGCACGCCAAGAAGCGCGCGACGGGCGGGCACGTCGAGGTGTTCCTCGTGCGGCGCGCCGACCAAGACGGCGACGCGGGCCGAGAGCGTTGGCACGCCATGGTGCGCGCGTCCAAGGCCCTCAAGCAGGGCGCCGTGCTCGACGCAGGACCGCTGGAGATCACGTTCGTCGCGCGCACGCCCGAGGGTCTGTTCGAGGTCGAGCTGCGCGCAGACGACGTCTCGCGCGCGATCGCCGACGTGGGCCAGGTGCCGCTGCCGCCGTACATCCGGCGCGCGCCGCGCCCAGAAGATCGCAATCGTTACCAGACGATCTTTGCGCGCGTCGGCGGAGCCGTGGCGGCGCCGACCGCGGGGCTGCACCTGACGCACGAGATGGTGGCGGCGCTCGAGCGCCGCGACGTGGAGCTCGCGCGCGCGACGCTGCACGTGGGCCTGGGCACGTTCCAACCGGTCGCGGTCGACGACCTCGACGACCACCCGATGCACGCCGAGACGATCGAGGTCTCGCCCGAGCTCGCGTCGTCGATCGCACGCGCGCGAGAGCGCGGCGCCCCGGTCGTCGCGATCGGCACGACCGTCGTGCGAGCGCTCGAGTCCGCGGCCGACGACGCTCGCGCCGGCCACGTCCGCCCGTTTGCGGGAGACACCCGCCTGCTCATCCAACCCGGCTACGCGTTCCGAGTCGTCGACATGCTCCTCACCAACTTCCACCTCCCCCGCTCGACGCTGCTCGCGCTCGTGTGCGCGTTCGGCGGCACCGACCGCGTCCTCTCGGCCTACCGGCACGCCGTCGAGTCCCGCTATCGATTCTTCTCGTACGGCGACGCCATGTTCCTGCGTAGGGACGAGGTCTCGCGATGACCGCGCCGCGCACGCAGGGCTTCTCGTTCTCGGTCGTCGCGGGCGAGGGTCACGCGCGCGCGGCGGTGCTCCGCACGCCCCACGCCGAGGTGCCCACGCCCACGTTCATGCCCGTGGGCACGCAGGGCAGCGTCAAGGGACTCACGAGCGAGGAGGTCGCGGCCACGGGCGCGCGCGTCATGCTCGGCAACACCTACCACCTCATGCTGCGGCCGGGCCCCGAGCTCATCGACGAGCTCGGCGGTCTCCACGGCTTCGCGCGATGGCCGCACGCCATGCTCACCGACTCGGGCGGCTTCCAGGCGTTCTCGCTCGGCGGCGCCGGCAAGCAGCCGGGATCGCTCGTCGCGGCCTCCGACGACGGGTTCACCTTTCGCTCCCACCTCGACGGGGCGCGCTACCACCTCTCGCCCGAAGAGGCCGTGCGCGTGCAGTCGTTGCTCGGCGCCGACATCCAGATGCAGCTCGACGTGTGCCCGCCTGGGGCCTCGCCGCGCGACGTCGTCGAGACCGCCGTGAGGACCACGACTCGGTGGGCCAAGCGGGCGCTGGCGTGCCCGCGCAAAGAGGGGCAGGCGCTCTTCGGTATTGTGCAGGGTGCGTGCTTCTCGGACCTGCGCCTCGCGCACGCCGAGGAGCTCGCCGCGCTCGACCCCGGGTTCGACGGGCTCGCGCTCGGCGGCTTCTCCGTCGGCGAGCCGATCGAGCGCATGGTCGAGACGCTGCACGAGATCGCCCACCGCGTCGATCCCGAGCGGCCCCGCTACCTCATGGGCGTCGGCACACCGCGCGATCTGCTCGATGCGATCGACGCGGGCATCGACATGTTCGACTGCGTGCTGCCGACACGGAACGCGCGCAACGGCCAGGCCCTCACGCGCTTCGGCAAGCTGATCATCAAGAACGCCAAGTACAAGCGCGACCCGAGACCGCTCGACCCCGAGTGCACGTGCCCCGCGTGTGCGGGCGGCTACTCGCGCGCGTACCTGCGACACCTCTACCTCGCCGGAGAGATGACCGTGCTGCGCCTCATGACGCTCCACAACCTCCACTGGTACGGCGAGCTCGTCGGGGGCGCGCGTGAGGCGATCATCGCCGGCGAGTGGGCCCGCTACCGAGACGCGTCGCGGGCGCGCATGGCGCAGGGAGAGGTCTGACGGCGGCGTACTCCTCGGGACAGTGACGTACGTGCGCACACAGAAAAAATGGGTGTGCCACGCAACGAATGCTGTGCCGCGTGGGCGTGATGGGCGGCGCAGCGGCTGCGCAGGCGCGCCGTGAGCGTGCTGGCGTACGGTCGAGCTCGCGGGCGCGCTACGTGCATGAAATCGGGGGGGACTTGCGTCCGCGGCGCGCGTCGGCGGCGGGGCCGCCCCAAGGCGTCCATGACTCGCCAGGGCGCGGCGGTTTTTTCACGGCCGCTGTGAGGAGGTGTGAGACCATGAACTGCTCTGCCGTCCGCTTGGGCAGGGGGGACGGTCCGTCGGGATCGTGACGAGGAGGACAGCCGCGGTGGGTGAGGAGAAGAAACAGATCGGCAGGATCCTGCTCAAGCAGAAGCGGATCAGCCTCCAGGACCTCGAAGCCGCGCTCTCCGCGCAAGCAAAGGCCACCGACGGGCTCCCCCTCGCCTCGCGCCTCACCGCCACGGGCGTCGTCTCGGAGACCGACGCGCTCCGCGCGCTGAGCGAGCAGTTCGGCGTGCCCGCGATCGACCTCCTCCAGATCACGCTGCCGCTCGCGGCGCTCGACATCGTCCCGCGCGAGCTCGCCGAGACCAACCGCGTCCTGCCGGTGCTCGTGCGCGACGACCGCGTGTTCCTCGCGATGGCGAACCCTCACGACGCGAAGCTCCTCGACGAGCTCGCGTTCCGCACGGGCCGACGCATGTACGCGTACGTCGCGATGACGACGACGCTCGAGAAGACCATCCAGGCCGCGTACGAAGCCAAGGACCGCGGTGAGCGCGTCTTCGTCGGGCCCAACGCGCCGCCCCCGCGCCGCAGCCGTCCGCCGCCGCCGCCCGACGGACGAGAGTCGCCGGCGCAGGCGCCCACCGAAGCGCAGGCGCCCACCGAAGCGCAGGCCGATCCGAGCCCGGGCCGCCCCGACCGCTCGAGCGTCGAGCCTGGCTCGCCCGGCGTCCTCCTCGACGACTCGGCGACGGAGCGCGCGGCCGCCGCCACGATGGAGGAGCAAGACTTCGGCGCGCTCGGCGACGAGGTGAGCGAGGTCATCCGGCTCACCGACGAGCAGAAGGCCATCGCGGACGCCGCCGCCGCGTCGGTCGCGGCCAAGCCCGCCAAGAAGACCGTGCTTGTCGTCGACGACGAGGACGACATCCGCAGCCTCGTCAAGCGGGTGCTCGCCGACAAGGGCTACCGGATCGTCGAGGCCGACCGCGGGCGCGTGGCGCTCCGCATGATCAAAGAGAACACGCCCGATCTCATCTTGCTCGACGCGATGCTCCCCGAGCTGCACGGCTTCGACCTGGCGCGGCGCATCAAGGGCAGCGAGCGTTACGGGACGATCCCGATCATCATGCTCAGCGCCGTCTACCGCGGCCCGCAGATCGGCGAGGACCTCAAGTCGACGTACGGCATCGAGGCCTACCTCGAGAAGCCGTTTCGCATCGCCGACCTGATCTCCAAGGTCGAAGAGCTGCTCACCAAGGGCGCGAGCGAGCGACCGCGCGACCTCGACGCCATCAGCCGTCAGGCGCACGAGCTGCTCGAGCAGGGCATCGCCGCCTACCAGAAGGGCGAGATCGACGAGGCCATCGCGATCCTCAAGCGCGGCACGGAGATCGACCCGTTGGCGTATCGCCTCCGCTACCACCTCGGGCTCATCTACGGAAAGAAGGGCCAGACGTACGACGGCATCGCCGAGCTGGAGCGAGCCGTCGACCTCAACCCGCGCTATTTCGGCGGCCTGAAGAACCTCGCGGTCCTCTACGAGAAGGCCGGGTTCCGCGGCAAGGCGCGCGATATCTGGGAGCGCTGCGCGCAGATGTCCGACGATCCTGCCACCAAGGAGCAGATCGAAGCCCACCTCCGTTCGTTTGACTGAATCGCCCCGAGGGCCCAAGCCCGCCCGCGGCGGGCGAGTCACACGTCTCGTGCGTCTTTGTCGCCCGAGGACGAAAAAATTCACGCTACAATTTGAGCCGCGAGCGCGACCGTGAAATTCCTCTGCGACAACTGCAAGGCGAAGTATCAGATCGCCGA
>JAGQJA010000452.1 GCA_020430845.1 Myxococcales bacterium | reverse complement strand
ACGCGGATGAGGCGGCACTGGTCGGCGGCCGCGGCCGCAGTGAGATCGGTCGCGATGATGCGGGAAGTCCCGGCTCCGAGGGAGGTGATCGCGTTCTCGGAGACCTCTCCCGCGACGTTCACGTCTACTGGATCGGTGTCCTCGGCGTCGTCCCTCGCGACGCCGAACACGGTCTTCGACGTGGCAAGGTTCGCCGTTGTGGCCCGCGCGACCATCGGCCGACTCGCTCCGCCGTCAAAGTCCACGACGCAGACGGCATCCCCAATCGCAATCGTTCCAACAGCCGTGCAGGTCCCCATGAGTCGCCCCGTTCTTGCGCGCGAAGTTCGCACGCCTGTCTATTCCACTCAGTCACGCCAACCGTCCTCAACGCCGGTACCGAGCGATCCCCATCGCTCCGCGCGCAACAGCGCCCAGGTCGTAGGTCCAGCCACCGACAACGATGAGGCCGCAACTGTCGACGCTTGCGGCGTTCGCCACGGTTTGCGAGTTCGCGGGCGGCGGCGTGAGTACCGTGCCACCAGTGCCGAAGTTCGTGTCGAGCGCGCCGTTCGGGAGATACCTTGAAATCGCGATTCCGTAGGTGTCGCTCTGAGCGCCGATGCCGCTCGTGCCGAACGCGATGATCTTGTCGTCTTGCTGGAGTAACACGCCAGCGGCCGTGTCGGCACGTTCGCTGAAGTCGGTCGTGACGAGTCCCGCATCGGCCAGCCCCAGGTCCAGGACCCCGGAGGCTGTCAGCCGAAACACGCCGAAGTCGTCGGTGCCAGCTCCACTGAAGTACGAGCCACCGAGAATCAGCCGTCCTGTGCCGTCGATCGCCAGGCCAGACACGCGTTGGGTTCCCGGTGCCCCAAAGCTCGATACAAACTTCCCGGCATCGGCGAACGACGGATCGAGATCGCCAGCGCTGTCCAGGCGAACTGCTGATACGTCGTGCCGTCCGGTCAGGCTGGCCGTTTCCTTGCTGCGCCCAGCGAGCGCGATTTTTCCGCCCGGAGCGAGTGCAATGACTCCCGGAGTATCCGACGTGCCATGAACGTCGATCGTGACCCTGCCGCCCGTGCCGAACGTCGCGTCCATTGACCCGTCCGCGGTGTACCGCACGACTTCGTAGTCCGCGCTTCCATTCGGGCTCACCGCGTCCTCGCTGAAGCCCGCCACGATGATCTTGCCGGTTGGCTCGAGCGCAACGGAGCGTCCATAGGCATCGCGCCCCGCGTAGGAGGTGAGCACGACCCCGGCATCGCCGAACGTCGGATCGGCGCCCCCGTCAGCCAAGTAGCGGAGCACCGCGATGGTAGCGGGTTGGCCGGTGGACCTCACCTGTCCGGCCGCGACGATTCGTCCGTCCGGTTGAAGTGCAACGGCGGCCAGCAGATGGGTGACGGTACCGACGCGCTTCTCCACAAGACCGTTGGTTCCGAACGTCGAGTCGAGCGTTCCGTCCGGCATCAACCTAACGATCGCGAAGTGCTCGCCAGCGGGCGCGGTCCTCCCCACGACGACGATCTTCCCGTCAGCCTGGACGACGACGCCTCGCGCGTCCCCAGCGGGGTACTTCAGCCACACCATCCCCCCATCGCCGAACGACGGATCGAGCGTGCCCGCGGGTCCGGGGCAAGCGCTCGTCGCGTCCGCGGCGTCACCCGCGTCCGCGGCATCGGCCGGCCCGTCGCCATCGACGCGCCCGTCCGCTCCACCGTCGGCGGGCGTCGCGTCGGCCGCGCCGTCGACGCACGCGGCGCCCTCGCATGCGGGCGGCGCGTCGTCGGAGCCGCACGCGAAGAGGACGCCCCCGAGCGCGAACGCGCCCAGGACCACCGCGAGCACGTGGCCGCGCGACAGCGCCCCGCGTCGTCGAGAGCTGCGTCGCCTGCTCATCGCGCGCCCGTCGTGAGCGTGCGTGTTGGCCGCGTGCTCGAGGCGCGTAGGCGAAGAAGAGGCGGA
>JAGQJA010000451.1:6089-7597 GCA_020430845.1 Myxococcales bacterium | reverse complement strand
CGGTCCTTCTCGAGGCAGCGCATGACCACGTGCTCGAAGCCCGCGGGCAGATCGGGGCGGTGCTCTCGCGGCGACGGGATCGTGCCGTGCATGATCGACTGGATGAGCTCGCCGAGCGACTGCGCCTGGAACGGCGCCTTGCCCGTGGTCAGGCGGTACAAGATGACGCCGATCGACCAGATGTCGCTCTGCGTGTCGGCGTCGCGTGCGCTGATGACCTGCTCGGGGGCCATGTAGCTCGGCGAGCCAAGCAGATCGCTCGCCCGCGTGACGACGCTGTCGGGCGCGCTGCCGCCCGGGCGTGTGTCGTCGCCGCCGCTGCTGCTCAGGCCGAGGTCCTGCACCTTCGAGACGCCGAAGTCGAGCACCTTGACGATGGGCTCGCCCTGCGTGCCGCGGGTGAGGAACACGTTGGCGGGCTTGAGGTCGCGGTGCACGATGCCGTGGCTGTGGGCCTCGGCGATCGCCTCGCACGCCTGCACGACGTACTCGCAGACCTCGTGCACGGGCAGCGGGCCGCGCTGCTGGAGGAGCGCCGAGAGATCGGTGCCCTCGAGGTACTCGAGCACCATGTACGGCGCGCCCGACTCGAGCGAGCCGACGTCGAAGACCCGCGACACGTGCTTGCTCTTGAGGCGCACGGTGTTGCGCGCCTCGCGGAGGAAGCGGCTCTTGTACTCGGCCGTCATGACGTCCTCGCGCATGAACTTCAGCGCGTACAGCTGACCGAGCTGCACGTGGCGCGCGGCCACGACGATGCCCATCCCGCCCTCTCCGAGGACGCGCTCGACGCGGTACTTGCCCGCGATCACCTCCCCGGGGCCCACACCCACGGGGGAAGTGTGCGCGTCGGTGACGCCGATTTCAAGAAACGCAGGGGGCAGGCCACGCCGCGCCGCGCCGCGCCCAGCCTGGCCCGGGCCACCCCCGTGCCGGCGGCGCCAGCGCCACAAGGGCCGGATGCCCATCCTTTCCATCACTTACAGACGGGGCCGCGCGGCACGCGGCTTGGAAGGACGCGCGGCGATGACCAAGCCCTCTCCTACCCCCCGCGCGCTCGCGCTCCTCTCGTTCGCGGCCACCGTCGCGCTCACGCTCGTCTGCGGATCTGCGCGGGCCGCGCCGAGCGCTTCGCGTCCTCCCCTCCCCTCGTGGCTCTCGGTCTCCGCCTTCAGCCGCGCGCGCGCCGACGGCACACGCGACGTCGGCGGCGCGGTGCTCCTCGGCTTCGCGCTCGAACGCGTGGCGCAGGCCCCCGACCGAGGCGACCGCCACGCCTGGGCGGAGGAGGAGCGCGCCGCGCCGCTGCCGGAGCACGTCCGACCGACGCCGGTGTCCCCGCTGCTGGCGCGCGCTTGCGTGCGCGCGGCCTGGCGCGCCGCGGGTGTGGCCGGGACCGACGCCGCGCTCGACGCGGTGCTCTCGCGCGCGCGGTGGGCGGCGCTCCTGCCCGAGGCGCGCGTGCGGGCCACGCGCTACGACGACGATCGTTACTACACGGACGTGCG
>JAGQJA010000451.1:4409-6010 GCA_020430845.1 Myxococcales bacterium | reverse complement strand
TACGCCGACGACGAGCCCGCCCTCGAGCGCATCCGGAGCGAGCGTCGCGACGCGCGGGCGAGGATCGCCGGGCGCGCCCTCGAGGCGCTCTTCCAGTGGCGGCGCGCCGAGCTGCAGCTGCGCGGGGCCCCCGAAGGCTCGGCCGAGGCGCTCGAGGCCTCGCTGCGCCTCTACGAGGCCGAGGCTGTCCTCGACGTCCTGACCGACGGCTGGTTCGACGCCCACCGCCCGGCGATCGCTGCTCCGTCGAGGTGATTGCGAGAGCTCTCTCGCACGTGCGACTCTCCGCTCATGTTGGAGCTCCGTCCCGGGTGCGAGTGCTGCGATCGTGATCTTCCTGCCGACTCGCGCGACGCACGCATCTGCTCGTTCGAGTGCACCTTTTGTGCGGAGTGCGCCGACTCGAAGCTGAACGGGACATGCCCGAACTGCGGCGGAGAGCTTGTTCCGCGTCCCCGCCGACCGGCGAGCAAGCTGGCGAAGAATCCGCCCTCCATGCGCCGGGTTCACAATCCGCAGGCGTGCTCAGGGGCATAGCCGCTCGTCCTGACCGACGGCGGGCTCGACGGCCACCGCCCTGCGGCGGCCAGGGTGCCCGCGCCTTCTCCTTGACCGCGGCGCGCGATGCGCGATACCTGAGGCGCATGATCGCCGAGACGCGCGAAACCCTTGCAGACCTCCAAAGGCGCCTCATGACGCTAAGGGGGCATCTTTGACCTCCCCAAGCTCAAGAAGCAGATCGAAGATCTGAACGCACAGACGATGGAGCCCGGCTTCTGGGAAGACGGGAAGAAGGCGCAGACGGTCACGCGGCGGCGCTCCACCATCGAGCAGAAGGTCGAGTCTTTCGAGAAGCTCGACGCAGAGGTCAAAGACGCGGGCGAGCTGCTCGAGCTCGGCGCCGAAGAGGGCGACGACGCCGTCATCCAAGAGATCACCGGCCAGGTCGGCGCGCTCGAGAAGCGGGTCCGCGCGGCGGAGCTGTCGCGCATGCTGTCGGGCGCGGTCGATCACGCCAACGCGATCCTGAGCATCCACCCGGGTACGGGCGGCGTCGACGCCAAGGACTGGGCGCAGATGCTCTTGCGGATGTACCTCCGCTGGTGCGAGCGCCGGGGCTACAAGACCGAGGTCATCGACTTCCAAGAAGGTGACGAGGCGGGCATCGACGGCGCGACGATCACCGTCGCGGGAGATCACGCCTTCGGCTACCTGCGCAGCGAGATCGGCGTGCACCGTCTGGTGCGCATCTCGCCGTTCGACGCGAACGCTCGCCGTCAGACCGCGTTCGCGGCGGTCGAGGTCCAGCCCGACATCGACGAAGAGATCGACATCGTCGTCAAGGACGAGGACCTCGAGACGACGACCATGCGCGCCGGCGGCAAGGGCGGGCAGAACGTCAACAAGGTCGAGACGGCCGTGCGCATGAAGCACCTGCCCTCCGGCATCGTCGTCGTGTGCCGCGCCGAGCGCTCCCAGCTGCAGAACCGCAAGATGGCGCTCAAGATGCTCAAGGCGCGCCTCTACGAGATGGAGCAGGCCAAGCGCGACGAGCAGGCGGCCGCCTACCAAGCCACCAAGACGCAGATCGCCTGGGGCAA
>JAGQJA010000451.1:3099-4304 GCA_020430845.1 Myxococcales bacterium | reverse complement strand
CTCGCCGCGGCGGGGGGGACGCTCAAGAAGGGCGGCGTCTCGGAGGACGCCGACGATTGACGGCGACCGCGCCGCTCCGGCTCGGGCTCGACCTGGGCGGCACGAAGATGGAGGCCGTCGTCGTCGAGCTGGGGGGCGACGCGCCGCGCGAGCTGTCGCGCGTCCGCGTGCCGACGGAGCGCGAAGGGGGCTACGAGCACGTGCTCGAGCGCGCCGCGAGCACAGTGCGACGCGCCGCCCGAGACGCGGGGCTCGCGGACCTGCCCCCCGTGGGCGTGGGCATGCCCGGCTCGGTGACGACGCGACGCGCCCACGGCTCGCGCGCAGACGCGCCGCTCGTGAAGAACTCGAACACGACGTGCCTCAACGGGCGTCCGTTCCGCGCCGACCTGACGCGTGAGCTCGGCGGCGCCGCGATCGCGTTCTCGAACGACGCCAACTGCTTCGCGCTCGCCGAGGCGACGTGGGGCGCCGCCCGCGGGGCGGAGGTGACGTTCGGCGTCATCCTCGGCACGGGCGTGGGCGGCGGCCTCGTGCTCGCGCGAGGGGGCGCGCCGCCCGCGGCGTGGGACGGCCACCACGGGATCGCCGGAGAGTGGGGGCACGTGGTGCTCGAGCCGCGCGACGGCCCCCCCTGCTACTGCGGCAAGCGCGGCTGCGTCGAGACGCTGGTCTCGGGGCCCGCTATACATGCAAATTACACACGTCGCGGCGGCGTGGCCGTCGACGCGACCGACATCGCCGCCCGGGCCCGCGCCGGCGAGGCGCTCGCGCAGGCCGTGCTGGCAGAGGTGATGGATCATTTCGGGCGCGCGCTCGCGACCGTCATCGACGTGCTCGACCCCGACGTCATCGTGCTCGGGGGCGGCGTGTCGAACATGCCCGAGCTCTACGACGCGGGACGCGAGGCCGCCGCGCGCTGGGTGTTCAACGACGAGCTCACGACTCCGATCCGCCGGCACGCGTTGGGCGACAGCGCCGGGGTGCTCGGAGCGGCGCTGCTGCCGGGCCTGCAAGCGGCGCATGGAGCGTCGCACGCCCTCTCGGGCGTCGCATCACCGTGAGAAGGGCGCGCGCGTGCCCACGCCGCCGCCGTACGCGGGCAACATCCTGAGGGGCATGCACCCCCCGGCGAAGTCGCAGACGACGCTCGCAGTCTCGCGCGCGTCGGCCTCGTCGGCGCGCGCCCGGGCCTCGGCTTCGGC
>JAGQJA010000451.1:0-3048 GCA_020430845.1 Myxococcales bacterium | reverse complement strand
CGAAGCGAGGTTCGCCCCCCCAGGCAGCCGTCGAGCGTGCGCACCTCGGCCGTCGACGCAGCGACGTCACGCGCGGCGTCCTCGTACGCACCGGGGTCGACGAAGTAGAGCCCGACGAGCGCGTAGAGCTTGGCCGCGGGCGTGCCACGCGCGAGCACCGCGTGCAGCGCGGCCTTGCCTTCGGGGCTCTCGAGGAGCCAGGTCAACGCGAGCCCGCTCCCCGACGGCGAGGCGCCCGGACCGACGTGGATGCTCTCGAACGCGTCGCTCGCGAGCAGGTCTTCGTAGGCGTGGCGCGTGCTCGGCTCGCGCGGCACCGCGGCGCCACGTGGCAGAGCGCCCGGCGACCCGCATGCCGGAGACGACAGCGCGAGGACGAGCGCAGCTCGAGCCGGCTCCCTCCATCCGAAGCGCCCCGCGCGTCTCCTCACACCGATGGTATGGCCCACCGCGGGGCACGCGGCCAGGACGTCACGACGCCCACTGGCGCGACCACGTCCGCGGACGCGACCGCGTCGGAGCGGCGCCTCAGCGCGGCGGCAGCAGGTAGACGACGCGACCGCGGCCGCGCGCCTCTTCGACCACGTCGCGCAGCTCGCGCGCGAGGCTCGCCACCGCGTCGCGGAGCGCCGCGGCGTCCGCGTCGGTCGTGACGAGCTGGGCCACGTCGGAGGACTCGCCCGCGCGCGCCCGCGCCTGCGCGGCGGTCGCCACCCCGAGCCAAGCGGTCGTGGCGTCGGCGAGCCCCGCAGAGAGGGCCGGCAGCGCGTCGACCTCGAAGCGCTGTTCGGTGAGCAGGGCAAAGCCAGGCCGCGCGCGCGCAAAAGGATCGTGCAGCAGCGAGAGCGCTTCGAGCGCGAAGTACCGCGCCCCGGGCTCTCCTGCCGCGGGCGACGCCGCGTCGCCTTCGAGCAGACCGATCTGCACCGCCGCCCCCACCGGAGCGCTCGAGAGCCGAAACCCCTCGAGGCGATCACGCAGACCGCGCGAGGGAGGCGCGGCGTCGACCTGCGGGGTGAGCATCCCGCGCGGCATGAGCGGCTGCGCTCCCGCGTCGAACGTCTCCGGCGTGTCCCGCGTGCCCGAGCCCGGCCCGGGGCGATCGCATCGGCACGCTGCGGAGAGGCCCGCGAGGCCCACCGCCAACACCGCGACCTTCGCGCCGTGTCCTGTCACGACCGCCTATATACTCCGGCCGTGTCGCTGATGCTCGCCTCGGGATGTGCGTGGGCGCTCGTCGCGCTGGTGGCGCTCCGCGTGCGCGGGCGCACGTACGCCATGTTCGTCGGCATCCTGCTCGCGACCTACACACTCTGCGCGATCGCGCTCTTTCCCGAGCTCCCGGCGCCGATGCGGTACGCCGCGTACTACGCGCACGGCGCCGTCTACCTGCACTACGCCCTGCTCGCGCGGCCCAAGATGCGCGACGGAGCCTACCGCGTCCTCGTGAGCCTCCCCGCGAGCTACATCCTGGCGGGCACCGTGCTCGGCCTCGTGTGGGCGATCGCGATCGCCGCGCGCCACCCGCTTCCCTGGCCCTGGGCGCCGTACCTCGTCGCTGCCGTGGGCTTCTGGCAGTCGATCCGCGGACGCGAGCAGACCGTCGACGTGGCGCTCGACGGCGCCCAGCTCGGAGACGTCCCCGCGCGCATCCGCGGCGGCGCGGCGCGCGAGGACACACCGCTGACGATCGTGCAGCTCACCGACACGCACATCGGCCCGTTCATGAGCGTCGCGCGCCTGCGCCGCATCGCGCAGCGCGCCGTGGAGCGCAAGCCCGACCTCGTGATCCTGACGGGCGACTTCTTGACGATGGAATCGTCGATGGACCCCACCCACCTCGCCGAAGCCCTGGCCCCGCTGCGCGACATGCCCGAGGGGCGCGTCGTCGCTTGCCGCGGCAACCACGACCACGAGTACCCCGAGGTGATCGACGAGGCGATGAGGCGCATCGGCGCGCGGCTCCTCGTCGACGACGCGGTCACCCTCGAGACGCCGAAGGGGCGCGTGCAGATTTTGGGTGCAGACTACAAGTTCCCGCGTCAGGGTCGCGCCGAGAGCCTTCGTCACCTCTGCGCGCGCTTCCCGCGGGAGCCGGGGGCGCTGCGCCTCTTGCTGCTGCACGATCCGGGCGCGTTCAAGCACGTGCCCGAGGGCGAGGCCGACCTCGTGCTGTCCGGCCACGTGCACGGCGGCCAGATCGGCCTCGTGAGCCTCGGCATCGACCTGACCATCCCGCAGCTCTTCGGCTTCCCCGACCACGGATTCTGGGCGCGCGGACGCGACCGCATGTACGTCCACCGCGGCACGGGCCACTACGGCTTCCCGCTACGCGTCGGCGTCCCGTCCGAAGAGAGCCTGCTTCGCGTGCACCGCACAGCGCCGCGCGAAGCGTCGTAGGCGAGCAGAACCGAGGCGAGGCGAGCGCCCCGCCCCGGCCTCAGGGGACGGGGTCTGGCTTCACGCCGTGCTTGAGCGCGTTCTCGCACCCCAGCTCGACGCCGGTCGGACCGTCCTTGGTCTTGACGATCTTGAACTCGACGCGGCGGTTCTTCTCCCACGCCTCTTCGTTGTGCCCCGGGTCCTCGGGGCAGAACTCGCCGTAGCCCTTGCTGCGGACGCGGTCGCGCGGGACGTTGCGCTTGACGAGCGCGGCCATGACGCTGTTCACGCGGTCTTGCGTGAGGCGCAGGTTGTACGCGTCGTCGGCGCGCTCGTCGGCGTGACCGGCGATCTCGAGCAGCGTGAACTCGGGGTGGTGGTTGATCGTGGTCGCCACCGCGTCGAGGATCGAGTTCGACTCGGGCAGGATCTCGGCCGAGTTCGTCTTGAACTTGATCTTCTTGAGGATGACGATGCCCTTGTCCTGGACGATGACGTCGCCCTCGTCGGGGCAGCCGTCCTCGTCTTGGTAGCCGTTGAACGTCTCGGGCTCGTTCGGGCACTTGTCGACGATGTCGGGGATGCCGTCCTTGTCGTTGTCGGGGGTGGAGCTGGCGTCTTGGTCCTTGATCACGTACTAGTCCTCGGGCTCGTTGGGGCACTTGT
>JAGQJA010000450.1:4844-13144 GCA_020430845.1 Myxococcales bacterium | reverse complement strand
CGCGAGGGCCGACAGGTCGCGCGGGAGGCCGCGCGGTACGAGCAGCGAGGTGCGGCTCTCGGGTCGCCGCGTGCTCGTCGTCGACGACGATCCCGGCGTGGTGTGGTTCATCACCGATCTGCTCAAGACCGCCGGCTGCGCCGTGCAAGAGGCCTTCGACGGCAAGCAGGCGCTCGACCTCGCCTTCCGCACGTCGCCCGACCTCGTCATCAGCGACATCCTCATGCCGGAGCTCGACGGCTTCGCGCTCTGCCGTTCGCTCAAGCGCGACGTCGCGCTGCGCGACACCCCGGTCATCCTCCTCTCGTGGAAAGAAGACCTGCTCCAGCGGGTGCGCGAGCTCGGCGCCGACGCGGCCGGCTACCTGCGCAAGGAGAGCGACGCCCGCGCCATGCTCGCGCGTGTCCGCGAGGCGCTGCGTCCCCGCGCCAGCATCGAGGCCCGGCTCGGCGAGGGCGAGGGCGAGGTGCGCGGCCGCCTCGACGGCATCAGCGTCCGTTCGCTGCTCGAGATGGTGTGCGCGATGCGCCCCGAGGCGCGCGTGTCGATCCGCGACGCGTCGTTCCTCTACGAGGTCGAGGTCCGCTACGGCGCGCCCGTCCGCGCGACCCGCACGGCCGGCGACGGGAGCTTCACGCGGGGCACGCGCGTGCTCGGCGCGCTGCTCGGTGTCGGCGCCGGACGGTTCGTCGTGGCCCCGAGCGAGGGTCACATCGAGCCCGAGCTCGACGGCAACCTCTCGGCGCAGCTCGCGCGGCCCATCGCCCGCGCCCGCGCCGCCCTCGACCTCCTCACCGGCGCCGGCATGGGTCGCGTGGAGCGCGTGCGCCTCGACGCAGAGGCCCTCGACGAGTACCTGCGCGCCACGCCGCGTCGCGCGCGTGAGCTCGCGCACCGCATCGCCGACGGAGAGCCGCCGAGCGCGCTCCTCGTCAACGGCGCGTGCGAGCCGTCGTTCCTCGAGGACCTCCTCGCCGACCTCTCGGCGCGCGGCGTCGTCTCCGGGATCGACGGCGCGGGCGGCATCGACGTGTTCGGGCCCGCGGTCGAGATCGCGATGATGAGCACCGATCAGCGCGCGTCGCTCGCCCCGCGGACGGCGACGCCCTCACCCGACGCGGCGCAGTCGGTCGCCGCCGAGGTGCCCGAGCCGCCGGCGTCGCTCGAGGACGCGGTCGTCCAGGAGCTGAGCCACCGCTCGCCTACCCCCGAGGACGCCAAGCCGAGCCGTCCGCGCGATCTCGTCGAGGCCGCGTCGCTCAAGCCGCGCACGTCGCCGCCGCCCGCGCAGGTGGACGTGTACGAGGGCACGCCGCACATGGAAGAGATCGTCGCGCTCGCCGAACCGACGGTGCTCGACGACGCCCCCGTCGCCGAGTGGGACGCGGCGCGCGACGACGACGAGGACGACGACGACAGCGCCGTGCTCGAGCTCGCGCAGCGCACGAGCGCCGACGACGACGAGATGGACGACGACGACCGCGTCCTCGAGCCGACCGGCACGCCGCCGGCGACGATCACGACGACGAGCGCGGTGAAGGCCGACGAGATCCCCAAGAAGAAGGCGTGGCCGATGATCGCGCTGCTCACCGCGACGGTCGTGATCGGGTGGGCGGCGCTGCAGTGGTCGCAGAGCTCGGGCCGACCGCAGACGGCGCCGCGGGCCGAGCCCCCCGCGGTCGAGACCAAGCTCGACGGCGACGACGGACGCGTCGACTACGTGACGCTGACGCAAGAGGCCGAGGTCCCGAGCGGCCAGGGCGTCCTCCAGATCGACGCGCCCGAGGGCGTCAACGTCCACGTCGACGGCACCGATCGCGGCCGCGGGGCCGTCACCGTGCCGCTCTGGGCCGGCTCGCACGACGTGCGTCTCGACTCGGGCGTCGCGACGTCCGGTCAGCCGCGGCAAGGCCGCTTGGTCGAAGTGCGCGCGGGCCGCGTGGCGCGCCTTCGCTTCGGCGGCGCTCCCGGCGCTCCCTGAAGCGCCTCCGGAGACGAAGGGCCGCGGGAGTTCAGCGCGAACGCGTCGCGTGCTAAGCATCGCGCGTGACCGGCGCGAGCAAATTCCCCAACCAGATCGCCTACCTGGCGATCGCCGTGGGATCGCTCGCCGTCGCGTGCTCCAAGCCCAAGCCCGACGCGGCCCCCGTCACGACGGCCGCGAGCGCCGGGACCTCCGCCGCCGCCGCCGACGCGCGACCGACCGTGCTCGACTGGGTCGACCACTTCGACGCGTGCTCGGCCGGCTATCAAGGTGAGCTCGTCGACCTCGGAGACCGCGGCACGCGCGACCGTGTGTCGGCGCCGGGCGGCTCCGTCGAGAGCCGTGAGCGCGACGGCGCCACCTGGACGAGCGTCACCGGCCGCGCGCTCGACGTCACGTTCTTCTCGACGGACGAGCTCACCAGCGACGCCGGCATCGTCGTGCAGGCCCGCGTGCGCGGAGGCGCGGCCAAGAGCGCTTCGGTCTTCCTCAACGGCCGATCGCTCGGCGCGCTGCACTTTGCGCGGGGCGAGACGAGCGTGCCGCGCCTGCGGGCCCACGCCGGCATCGTCGCGCGCGGAAAGAACGAGCTCTCGCTCCGCTTCACGGTCTCGGCCAAGTCGAGAGAGACAGCCGCGGACGTCGACTGGATCCGCCTCGGCACCGAGGAGGGCGACGCCACGTACGCCGCGCCGACCCGCCAAGACCTGCTCTCGTCGGTGACGATCCAAGGGCTGGCGCGACGCTCCGTGTCGACGCGCGCGCCCGGGCAGGTGCGGTGCTCGGGCTGGGTGCCCAGCGGGAGCACGTTCGAGGGCTGGGCCGCGTCGGTCGGCGGCGAGGGCGAGGCGGAGGTCTGGCTCCGCGTCGATCGTGCCGAGCCGCGCGTCGTCGGGCGCGTGCACGTGTCGCCCGACGCGTGGACGCACGTGAGCTTCCCGCTCGGTGACGTCGCCGCGCCCGCGTCGGTGGAGCTGCGCGCCGTCAGCGCCCCCAAGGGCACGCGGGTCGTGTTCGGCGAGCCACGCGTGCTCGGGCCCGCATCACCGCCGCCGGCCGCGCCGCGCGCCCTCGCGCCGACGGGCAACCTCCTCGTGGTCGTGCTCGGCTCGATGACGCCAGGATCGATCTCGGCGCGCGGCGGCCGCATCCCCACGCCCACGCTCGACGCGCTCGCCAAGGGGGCGCTCGACCTCACCGCCCACCGGAGCTCTGGGGGCACGGCGGCGAGCTCGCTGGCGAGCATGCTGACCGGCGTCACGCCGAACGAGCTGGGCATGAACGGCAGCGAGATCACGCTCCCGCGCGCCGCCGTCACGACCGCGGTCGCCGCGCGCCAGGCCGGCATCTCGACCGCCATGTTCACCGCCAACCCGACGACGTTCGAGGCGTTCGGCTTCGCCCGTGGGTGGGAGACGTTCGCGGCGCACGCCCCGGCGCAGGAGGGCTCGGCGGCGCGTGTGTTCGACGACGCGGCCGCGTTCATCGACGCGCACAAGGACGGTCGGTTCTTCGTGCTCGTCCACGCGCGCGGCGGCCACCCGCCGTGGGACATCGGCGCCGACGAGCTGCGCGCGATGACGCCCCAGGGCTACACGGGGCGCTTCGACACGCGGCACGCGGCCGAGACGCTCGCCAAGGCGAAGCGATCGGCGGCCGCCCGCATCTTCACCGACGTAGACAGGCAGCTCGCGTTCGCGATGCACGAGCACGCGGTGGCCGCGCACGACGAGGCCTTGGGCAAGCTGCTCACGCGCCTGCGCGCCGCCGGCCGCGACGACGACACCACGGTGATCGTCGTCGGAGACGTCGGCGTAGACCCGGGCGCCCCCTTCCCGTTCATCGAGCAAGAGACGCTCGAAGAGCCGGAGCTCGACACGCTCCTCCTCGTGCGGCCGACCAAGGCCCTCGGCCGCGAGCCCGCGCGACTCGACGCGTACTCCTCGTCGGTCGACATCGCGAGGACGTCGCTCGGGGCGCTCGGCCTCGCGCCGCCGTCGGGCATGCGCGGGATCGATCTGCTCGCGCTCGCTTCGGCCTCGGCGCGCCCCCGACTCGCGGCGATCGGCGCGCGGGGCTCGGTGCGCTGGGGCCCGTTCGTGTGGAGCTCCGTGTCGGGTCGCGACGGCAAGCTGTGCAGCCTCGCGATCGAGCCCGCGTGCGTCAGCGACGTGCGCGCGACGCACCCGATCGCCGAGCAGGTCTTGCACCGCGTCGCGTTCGACGAGCTGTTCGCCAAGAGCAAGCCCGCCGAGGCCGACGCGGCACCCGTCGACGAGGCCACGAGCGCCGCCCTTCGCGCGTGGGGGCGGGCCCGACCCGAGCGCAAGACGCGCTGAATCGTTCACCCACGAGGCCGATCGGGGCGCCCGCAAGACCGCGGTGACCGCGGCGCGGACGTATGATAAGCCTTCGCGCTCGTCAGGAGAGATGACCGAGTGGCCGAAGGTGCATGACTGGAAATCATGTGTACGGGCAACCGTACCGAGGGTTCGAATCCCTCTCTCTCCGCTGAGTCCTCCTCGGCGACGCCCCTCACCCGGTGAGGGCGACGCCTCGTCGGACACGACCATGATCGAGCGCGATCCAGACCGAGCTTCCGCTCCCTCACGCGGCGGCGCATCGCGATGACGGCACCGATCCGCACCCAGCCGCTCACCCCCGAGGGCTTCGCCCCGTACGGCGTCGTGCTCAGCGGCGACCGCCCCGACGTCAAGCGCCGGAGCGCGAACCAGGGGACCGCAGTGCGCATGGATTGGATGGGCGATCTGCTGAGCCTCCGGCCCGGTGCGCGCCCCAACCTGTGCCTCTTTCGGTGCTCGCCGCGGCTCGACTGGCCGATGAACGTCGAGATCCTCGAGAAGCACCACCACTCGACGCAGCTGCTCGTCCCCATGAACGCGACGCGCTACGTCGTGCTCGTGGCCACCGGAGGCGACGCGCCCGACCTCTCCACGCTCGCCGCGTTCCTCGCGACGACGCGCCAGGGCATCGCGTACGCGCCCGGCACGTGGCACCACCCTCTCATCGCGCTCGACCACGAGACCGACTTCGGCTGCGTCGTGTGGGAGGACGAGTCCGAGGGCGACAACACGCTCCTCACGCTCGCTCCCGAAGACCGCCGCGTCGTCGTCCTCGACTGAGCTCCTGCGCGGTAGAGCTGTGAACGCCGCGCGCTCGCGGATGCGGGCCGGCACCCTTTACCTTCGTGCCGCCCGAGCCTAACCTCCGTGGTCCTATTTGGCCGCGCCACGCGCGCGACGCACACCCGACATCGCACTCACCCGAGGAGAACGTCCCATGGCCTTCGAGCTGCCCAAACTGCCCTACGCGAAGGACGCGCTTGCGCCCCACATCACCGCCGAGACGCTGGACTACCACCACGGCAAGCACCACAACGCGTACGTCACCAACCTCAACAAGCTCGTCGAGGGCAAGCCCGAGGCCGAGAAGAGCCTCGAGGACATCATCAAGTCGTCGGACGGCGGGCTCTTCAACAACGCCGCCCAGGTGTGGAACCACACCTTCTACTGGAGCTGCATGAAGCCCAACGGCGGCGGAGAGCCCACGGGCGACCTGCTCGCGGCGATCAACCGCGACTTCGGCTCGGTCGCCAAGTTCAAGGAGGAGTTCTCGACCGCCGCGGCCACGCAGTTCGGCTCCGGCTGGGCCTGGCTCGTCCACGACAAGGGCAAGCTCGCCATCACCAAGACCGCCAACGCCGACCTGCCCATGAAGCACGGTCAGACCGCGCTGCTCACCATCGACGTGTGGGAGCATGCATACTACATCGATTTCCGCAACGCGCGTCCCAAGTACATCGAGACGTTCCTCACGAGCCTCGTGAACTGGGACTTCGTCTCCGAGAACCTCAAGAAGGCCGGCTGATCGCGGCGCGCGCTCACCGGTGGAGCAGGCGCCTCAGCGTCGGTTCCACCGGTAGAGCTGGCCCGCCGCCCGCTTCTTCGTCGTACGCGCCGCCGGCACCACGAGCCCGCGCGTGACGAAGTCGCGATAGAAGAGCCGAGGCTCGATGGCCTGTCCGAGCACGATCTCGTAGACGTGTCGGAGCTCGGCGAGGGTGAAGCGTGGCGGCGCGAAGTCGAACGACGCGTCGAAGAGCGGGTTCTGCATCGCGCGGCACAGGCGCCGGTACGCGTCGCCGACGATGCGCGCGTGATCGAACGCGAGCGGCTCGCGCGCGGGCGCAGGCGCGACGGAGCGGCGCGGCCGGGGGCGTTTGTCCTTGAGCGACTTCTGGAACGGCTTGACGCCCTCGGCGTCGAGCGAGCGGAGCGGGAGCCACTGCGCGTCTGCAGCGTCGTCGCCCGCCGCGACCGCCGCCTCGCTCACGAGGAACGCCACGTACGCGACCGACACCGTGTGCCCCCGCGGGTCGCGCCCCGGATCGCCATACGCGCCCAACTGGTCCATCTTGACGCCGGTGAGGCCCGTCTCCTCGGCGAGCTCACGCGCCGCCGCGCGACCGAGCGCCTCGTCGCGATCGACGAAGCCCCCCGGCAGCGCCCAGTGACCGGCGAACGGGTCGCGCTTGCGACGGATGAGCAGCACCGCGAGGTCGTCGGCGCGCATCGTGAAGGCGACGACGTCGCACGTGACGGCCGGCCGCGGATATTCGTACGTGAACGCCACGCCGCTCAGGGGACGACTTCGACGAGACCGTCCATGAGCGAGTCGCTCCCGGCCGGGTCCCCGTGGAAGTCGCAGTAGTAGGCGTAGACGCCGGGCTTGGTGAACTTCACCGTGGCCGTCGTGCCGGTCTTGACGACCGGGATCGTGTCGTCGGCGCCGTTGGCGCCTCCCGGCGGGTTGCACGTCGCGGGCTTGAGGTTGTGGCCCGGGAACGATCCCTCGAACGTCACGGTCTGCCCTGCCTTGATGCGCAGGCACTTGGGCTCGTAGGTGAGACCGTTGACGCCGAACTTGATGGTGGTGTCGGTCGCGCCGACGTCGACCATCGTCTGCGCCACGCACCCCGCGTACGAGAGCTTGCACGTGCCGGCGGCGCCCGAGTCGGTGCCCCCGCCCGAGTCCGTCCCGCCGCCGCTGTCGGTGCCCGGCGCGGCTTCGGCGCCGGCGTCCGAGGTGCCAGCCGGGGTGTCGCTGCTGCTGCACGCGCTGGTCGCGCCACAAGTGAACGCGACGCCGACGAGGCCCGCGAGCAGGATACGAACGTTCATCTCCACCTCCGTGCGCCGGTCGTAACACACCGGGCCGCAGACGGCGAAATCCCTAAGTGAGCCGCCGAGATAGCTCGTAGATGGCCTTTGGCGTCGCGGCGTTGTCGAAGAGCTGCGGGAGGTAGGCCGGCTGCACGGGCAGCCCCTCGGCGAGGCGCGACAAGCTCTCGGCCTGCACGCGCTCGCGGATGGCGCGCCGACGCGCCGCGCTCACGGCGGCGGCGGGCTCGGCGTCGACCTCGACCGGGCCGAGCGCCTCGAGCTTGACCCGCTCGTCGCGCGAGAAGAGCGGCGGCAGCACCTGGTTGACGACGATCTTGCCGATCGGCAGCTGCAGCTCGCGCAGGCCCGCCGCCAGCTCGATGGTCTCGGTGGCGGGCATCTCTTCGGGCAGCGTGACGAGCACGACGGCCGTGGTCGCCGGGTCCTGGAAGAGCTTCCACGCGCGCTCGGCGTCTCGCCTCAAGAGGCCCGGCGGCACCACGTCGATGATCACCTTGGGCACGCGGAGCATGTCGAGGCCGTGGCCGGTGGCGGGCGCGTCGAGGATGACGATGTCGAAGCGCGGCGAGCCGTCGTCACGCGTCTCGGTGGTGTGCCACCACGCCTTGCCCAGCATCGCCCACTCGTGCATCCCGGGCACGGCGCGGAAGAACGTGCGCACGTACTTGTTGTCGAACAGGAGCTTGTAGAGTGCACGGGATTTGAGCATCATCATCCCGTACTCTTCGAGCGCCACCTCGGGGTCCATGTTCACGGCCCAGATGTTGGGGCCGGCGGGCGTGACCTCGGAGCCGACGAGGTCGCAGCCGAGCATCTGGCTGATGCGCTCCTTGGCGTTGCACATGGCGATGAGCACGCGCTTGCCCTTGGCGGCGAGCGCGAGGGCCTCGGCCGCGCACACGGTCGTCTTGCCCACGCCGCCCTTGCCCGTGACGATGAGAAAGCGCTTGCTCGCGAGCTCGCCCTGCGACCCATCGCTCGGCATCGGTCGGTACATAGGAGAGGCCGGCGGCGGTGTCCACCCCTCGACGGCCATGTTAGAGGCGGGCCGTGGTTCGGATCCTCCCCCTCGGCGGCCTCGGAGAGGTCGGGATGAACTGCCTCGCGCTCTC
>JAGQJA010000450.1:0-4713 GCA_020430845.1 Myxococcales bacterium | reverse complement strand
CACGGGCACGAGGACCACCTGGGCGCCCTCGCCTACCTCTTGTCGCGCGAGCACGTGCCCGTGTGGGGCCCGCCGTACGCGCTCGAGCTGGTGGGCGAGCGCGCGGCGGATCACGAGATCCTCTCGCACTCGCGCCTGCTCGAGACCTCCCCCAGAAAACCCTTTCAGATCGGGTCTTTCCAGATCGAGCCGGTGCGCGTCACGCACTCGATGGTCGACGCGACCGCCCTCGCCATCCGCACCGACGCGGGCACCATCGTCCACACGGGCGACTTCAAGATCGACCCCGATCCGCCCGACGGGCAGGTCTTCGACGCCGACCGCCTGCGCGAGCTGGGCGACGAGGGTGTGGCCCTCCTGCTGTCGGACTCGACCAACAGCGACGTCGAGGGGCCGACGGGCAGCGAGAGCTCGGTCGCCGAGGCGATCCGCCGCGTGGTCGACGAGACCCCGGGGGCCGTCGTCGTCACCATCTTCGCGTCGAACGCGCACCGGATGCGGGTCATCGGCGACATCGCGCAGGCGACGGGCCGCAAGCTCGTGCTCCTCGGCCGCGGCGTCGGCGTTCACTCGCGCATCGCGCGCGAGCTCTCTCACCTGTCGTGGCCCAGCGATCTCGTGTGGCCCGACAAGCGCGTGGGTGAGCTGCCCAAGAGCAAGGTGCTCGCCATCGCCACGGGCGCCCAAGGCGAGCCCAACGCCGCCCTCGGGAGGCTCAGCCGCGGCGAGATCGGCGGCCTCGACCTGGGCGAGGGCGACGCGGTCGTGCTGAGCGCGCGCGCCATCCCGGGCAACGAGGTCGACATCGCGGCGCGCGTCGACGCGCTGGCGCGACGCGGGGTCAAGGTGCGGTCGCGCCTGACCGACCGGGGTCTGCACGTGAGCGGCCACGCCCACCGCCCCGAGCAGCGCGAGATGATCCGCCTCGTGCGCCCGCGCGCGTTCATCCCGGTGCACGGCACGCGACACCACCTCACGCGGCACGCGGAGCTCGCGCGCGAAGAGGGCGTGGGCGAGGTGCTCGTCCTCGAGAACGGGCGCTCCGCGGAGCTCGACGCGGCCGGCGTTCGCGAGGGGCCCACGTACAGGTCCGGACGCGTGCACGTGTTCGCGGGGCGCGTCATCGAGCCCGACGTGCTCGACGCCCGCGGCAAGCTGGCAGAGGCGGGCGTCGTGACGGTCACGGTCGTCGTCGGCGCCGAGGGCTGCGACGCGCACGCGAAGACGCGCGGTGTGACCGCGGCGACCGCGGAGGCGGAGATGGCCGATCGTATCGAGGAGGCCGTGCGCGTCGCGGTCGAAGGCGTCCCGGCCCCGCGCGACGACGCGCGCCTCGAGGAGGCCGCGCGCTTGGCGGCCCGACGCGCGGTCACTACGGTGACGGGGGCTCGCCCCCAGACACTCATCACCCTCGTGAGGCCCCGTTGAGCACGCGCATGGTCGGTCCGTTTCTCGCGAGCGCCCTCGAGCGGCTCGACGGCGCGCTGGCGCTCACCATCCCGCGCGTGCTGGGCAACACCGACGGCGAGGCCATCCACGACATGCGCGTGGCGATCCGCCGCCTGCGCACGCTCCTGCGCATCGCGCGCCCCGTGTACGGAAAGCACCACGCCGACGTCGTCCGTCGGGCCTTCACGCGCGTGCACCGGGCCACCGGCGAGCTGCGCGACGAGGAGGTGCTCGAAGAGACCCTCGCGCACGTCCTCGACGACGCGCCCGAGCTGCGTGGCTGGCTCACGCGCCGCGGCCGGAGGCTCCGCACGCTCCGCCGGGACGTCAACGCGCTCATCGAGGCGCGCGCGCTCGACGACGCGCGCCGCCTGCTCACGAGCCTGCTCGCGTTCCCGGTCGCGCCCGCCAAGGATCGCGAGCTCGGCAAGTACGCGCGCAAGGTCGTGCGCGTGGCGCGACGACGCGTCGAGCGCCTCCGCGACGTGGCCGAGCGCGATCCCCTCGCGCTGCACGAGCTGCGCATCGCGTACAAGGAGCTGCGCTACGCCGTCGAGATCTTCTCCGAGGCGTTGCCCATCGACGATCGCGTGCTCCTCGCGCCCGCGACGACCTTCCAGAAGCGCCTCGGCGAGATCCACGACATCGACGTGGCGATCGAGGTCATCCGCCGGTCGCGGCTGCCGGTCGACACGCGAAAGGCCGCCCTGTCGGGCCTGGCGCGCCGGCGTACGCGCGCCCTCCGGCGGTACGTGCGCGAGCTCGACCCCCTCGCGCCGGGGCCGCAGGATCCCGACCCCGAAGAAAATGGCCCGCCGGCCGTGTAGGCATGTACCCTACCTCGCTGGCCCCGGCGCCAGGTTGCGGGTTCTTTACGCACACTTGACCCTCGGGCGGAAGCTCCCGATACTCGGGAGCCTACGACGCAGCGCGCTCGCGTGATTGGCGCTGTCGGGTCGCCCACCTCAGCGGAGGACGGCATGATTACGTGCCCGAAGTGCACCAAAGACAACCAGGATCACTACAAGTTCTGCCTCGGATGCGGCGCTGAGCTGCCACGCGACGGCGCGCCGAAGCCGTTCGTCCCGCAGACGCCCCCGCACGGGGTTCGCGCGTCGGGTGCGCCGGCGCAGGGTGCTCCCGCTCCGCACGCGGCCCCGCAACAGCCGCCGCCGCAAGCCGCGTCGCAGCAGCCGCCGCCCGTGCAGGCCGCTCCAGCTCCCGCGCCCTCGGCGGGCGCGCCGTGCCCTCAGTGCGGACACATGAACGCGCCGAACAACTTGTTCTGCGGCTCGTGTGGTTACCGATTGATGGCGGCCGCCGCCAAGAGCGAGGTGCCCGCGCCTGCTCCGGCAGGTGGAGGCAGCCAGGTCGTGCTCACGGCGCTCCGGGCAGACGGGAGCGAGGCCGGCTCGTACACGCTGCCGACGGCGACCGCGACGGTCGGCCGTGAGACGGGCGCGATCTTCGCCGGAGACAGCTACCTCTCGCCGCGGCACGCCACGTTCACCGCGCAGGGCGGACGGGTGATGGTCAAGGACGAGGCGTCGCTCAACGGCGTCTACAAGAAGCTCGCGCGCGACATCCCGTTCGAGGTCCGGCCGAACGACACGTTCCGCATCGGCCAGGAGATCATCAAGTTCGAGCCGCTCGCGACCCAGCCGCCCGCGGCCGACGGCGTGGAGCGACTCGGCTCCCCGTCCAAGGGCTATGTGGGTCGCCTCGCGCTGGTCATCGGTCGTGACGTGACGGGCAACGCGTTCCCCATCCCGGAGACCGGCGTGCACCTCGGCCGCGAGCGCGGTGACGTGCTCTTCCCCGAGGACGGCTACGTGTCCGGCCTGCACTGCCGCCTCTCGTGGGAGGGCGGCAAGCTGCTCCTGACCGATCTCGGCAGCTCCAACGGCTCGTTCCTCCGGCTCCACGAAGAGACCGAGGTCAAGAACGGCGACGTGCTGCTGATGGGGCAGCAGCTCTTCCGGGTCGCGTGCTGAAAGCGCGCGGGGGGGCCCGATGAGCGCACACAAGACCATCCGCGTCGTCGCGGCCGTCGTCGAGCGCGACGGTCGCTACCTCATCACGCAGCGTCGAGCGTCGGCGGTGTTGCCGATGCTCTGGGAGTTCCCCGGCGGCAAGGTCGAGGCCGGCGAGACCGATCAGCAGGCGCTCAAGCGCGAGATGACGCACCGGCTCGGCGTCGAGATCGAGTGCGGCAAGTTGATCAGCTTCGTCAGCCACCCGTACGAGCACTACACGGTCGATCTGTTCCTCTACGAGTGCACGCTCGCGACGACGACGCTCGAGCCACTCGCGGTGCACGCCTTCAAGTGGGTCGCCAGCACCGACTTCGATCAGCACCCGTTCACGCCCGCCGACGAGGCGTCGATGAACAAGCTGCTCGGCGAGAGCTGAACGCCCACATCCGCGCACGCGCACGCTACGACGCGTGTCAGGGAAGCTCTCGCCGTGCGTCGACGCATGCTGAGGCGTGAGCTCGTCCCAGAAGCGTCTCTCTCTCGGTACACCGATTGCAAACCTCTCCGCCGTGCTTCGACGAGCGCCCCTCTGGGCAGTGCTCGCGGCGGCGTTGGTGGGGTGCGCTACGGGCACCGCCGACCCTGCGGAAGGCGAAGGTTTACGCGAGCCTACGACGCGTGGCGCAGATGTGAACGGATCTGAGCCGACGAAGGTGCCCACCGCACTCGACGGCACGTCCACCGACCGTCACCCCGTGGGGGAGCCGAGCCCCACGGCGTGGGCGCCTACCCCGGCGCCGCAGGTCGACCTCTGTGATTGGCTGTACGACGACGGCGCGATCGCCGCCGTGAGCGCGTGCTGCTCGGTGGCCGACACCGTGCGCCGCACGAGCGCGCTCTCGCAGCTCGCGTCCGCGAAGGCGTTCTGCGCCCAGACCATGGCGCTCGGGGTCAGCAGCGGTCGCCTCGCGCGCGGAGACGCGGCCGCCCGAAGCGCGTGTCAGCAGGAGCTCGCGGGTCTGCGCGCGCTCGAGTGCGGGTCGTACCGGCCCGAGCACGCGGACGTCGTCGCGTGGGCGCAGGCGAGCGCGGCGTGCCGCGACGCGTACGTGGGAACCGTCGATCTGGGACAGCCGTGCGGTCACCCCGACGAGTGCAAGGCAGGGCTCGCGTGCCGCGGCTACACCGTCGAGGAGGGCACCGGGAAGATGCTCCACCTCGGCATCTGCCGCGCGCCCGCGGCCGTGGGCGCTGCGTGCGGCGCGGGCACATACCTCAGGGGCGCCGC
>JAGQJA010000034.1 GCA_020430845.1 Myxococcales bacterium | reverse complement strand
CGGGGGCGGCGGGGGGCTGGGCGGCGCGGGCGCGGTGGGCGCGGGCGGCGTGGTCGGCTCGGGGGTGCGCTCCTCGGCAGCGCGCGCGGTGACCGACGCGGTGAGTGCGAGCGCGAACGCCCCGACGAAGGCGCGTCGCCGCATCGCCATCAGAACATGACGACGCCGCTCAGCCAGAGATCGACGATCGTCGTGTCGTCGACCGAGAAGCGGCGGCCCGGCGTGTCGATCACGGTCCGGTGGTTCGGGTTGGGGATGCCGGTGAGCGCCGGCGGGCTGCCCGGCGCGCTGGAGCCCGAGCGGCACGGGCCGGACGCGTTGGCGTCGCCCTTGAAGTCGGGGTTGCAGGCGTCGGCGGCCGTGATGAGGTGGCTCTGCACGAAGGTGAGCCCGGTCCCCGCGGTGAACTTGACGTACTCGCCGGCCTGCCACGTGAGGCCCACGGAGCCGCCGATCGTGCCGAACGCGTGCTGGTCGGTGATGCCCGAGAAGAACACCGGCGCGACCGAGCTGTCGGCCACGCTGCCGCCCGCGCCGTCGCCGCGGTAGGCGCCGGGGTTGGGCGCGCGCAGAGAGCGGGCCTGCGACGAGCCGAGCGCGTCGAACAGCTCGGAGTAGTCGCGGCCGGGCGAGTGGTAGCTGCCGCGCACCTTGAGGTCGGCCACGACGCGCTGGAACGACTCGCGGTTCTCCCAGGGGATGATCTCGACGCCCATGAGGAAGGTGCCGATGAGCGGCGGGCTGTTGAGCAGCGCGCCCTTGAGATCGTTGGTGGCGCCGAAGTCGCTGTTCGACTGCGGAAACTGCGCCTGCATGCGCAGCCCCGTGTACGGCTCGAGGTAGCCGAAGCGGCGCGAGAAGATGCTGTGCAGGATGAGCGAGTGGATGCCGCGGCTGATGCCCGGGTCACGGTTCGCGCCCGGGTTCGACGGGTCGGGGCACTTGACCGCCGCGTTCTCGTTGCACGCGTGCAGACGCGAGCCCACCGCGAACTGGCCGTCGACGCCGATGACCCACGTGGGCTTGCTGGCGTCGCGCTGCTGGTTGTAGATGGCGTAGGCGAGGCCCAGGCTGAACCAGTCGACGCCGCTGCGCGTGGGGCTCTTGAACGGCACGTTGAAGAGCTGGTCGCCGGTAGGATCTTGAAAGCGCTGCTGATTCGCCGACGAGCCGTCGAGGTCACCCAGCTCGCGCACGTCGGACAGGATGAAAGGCAGCCGGAACGACAGGGCGAGGTCCTTGTAGAGGCCCACGTCGGCCCCGATCTCCATCACCGTGCGCGACTGCGTGTACTTTGCGACGTTCTCGTTGCTCGGGATGTAGTTGCCCGTCGAGAGGCCCGGCTGGAACAGCTGCGACTCGCGCCGGATGTTCGAGCTCTGCCACGTCTGGCGCAGGCCGAGCGAGAGGTTCAGGTCGAACGGGTCGTCGTCGTCGAACGCGTCGATGACCGTGGTGTTCTCGCCGGTCTCGCGCATGAGGCGCGGCTCATGGACGCTCACAGGCTCATCTGCCCGCGCCCAGCTCGAGGCCAAGAGCGCGGGAATCGCCAGGGCCCATCCCATCCGGCTCGACGCACGCATCCCTGCGTGACGCTATCACCGTCGTAGCGGCCTCGTCACCTTGTGATCGACGCGGTGGCGTCCGGGGCGGGCGGGCCGGCGGCGGGGCAGCCTGCGCGGGGCGCCTGGGCGAGGTACCCGGTCCAATCGCGGGACACGGCGCAGAGGAAGCGGTCGGCCATGAGCTCGGATCCGGGCTTCTTGAGGTGCACGCGGTCGACCATGGCCAGCCCGCGCTGGATGAACGCCTTGATGGCCGCGTCGCCGCCCATCGCCTCGCGAAAGTCCCAGAAGGCCGCCCCGTTCTCCTCGGCGATCTCCTTGACCTGGTCGCGCACCTCGACGATGCGCGGGTCGGAGTGGGCGTCGCGGTAGGCCTTCATCACGTCGGGGGGGCTCATGAGCAGGATCGCCACGCCGGGCAGCGCGGCGCGCAGATCTTGCAGCACCTCGGCGGCCCATCGTTTGTGCTGCTTGAGCGCGAACATGGTGGTGCCGAGCAAGAAGACCGCGAGGTCGTACTTGCGCCGCTCGAGCATGGGCCGTCGGGTGTCGCTCTTGACGAGGGCCATCTGCTGGAAGTTGAGGGCGCCCGTTCCGAGGGAGTCGACGACGACGCCGGGCGCGCTCCGCTCGAGCGCCACGCCGAACAGGCGCACCATGCCGTTGCCGCGCACGTGCACCTCGAGGCGGTGTGGGCCTTCGAAGGTCTCGAACCGCTCGAACCCCGCCTCGATCTGCCGAGCGCGCGTCTGGATGCGCTTGCTCTGCTCGCCGTCGAGCAGGACGTCGATCTGCCCGCCGTCGGGCCGCTTCAGGTAGAAGAGGTCGAAGCTGCTGACGCTCCTGCCGACGGGTGACGTGACGGGCGCGGTCTCGACCCACGCCTTGGCCCGGAACTCGCGGGTCTCGGCGGCGATGTTCGCGAACCCGTAGTGGCGGTCCTTGACGGGATCGGTCGAGGTCGCGATCTGCTTGAAGTACCACCACGTGCCGTCGTGGTGCACGTCCTGGTGATCGTACCAGCGCCACGGCTTGGCGAGCGCGACGTAGCCGTGACCGCCGTCACCCAGGCGGCCCTGGAGCTGACGCCGCAGGCGGCCTGTGATCATGTCGGCCGTCATGTTGGAGTCGCCCCACACGCCGATGCGAACGTGGTCGCTCGAGAGCCCGCGTGCGAGCGCGGCGAGGCGATCGTAGAACGGGCGGAGGGCGCCGCGCGGATCGACGATGTCGGGTACGGGGAAGGCCAGGGTCGTCGTGTCGCACTCGAACGGGGCTACCGCGCTCTGACGCAGCTCGGGGCACGTGTCGGCCGCGGGGGGCGGTGGGGCCTTGGCCTCTCGGGTGGGGCCGCGCTGGGGCGCCGCCTCGACGGGCGCGGCCGTAGGCGCACGCGTCGCGCCGCCGCACGCGCCCGACGCGACGACGAGCGTCACGACGGCGAGGCGTGGCGAGAGGCGCATCGGTGCATGGTACCCGTAACGGGCGTCGCGACGAAGTATCGGCCCGCGAGGGCGCATTCAGGCGCGGCGGCGCCGCTCAGCGCGGCGGGAGCTTGGGGGCTCGGGACGACGCGGATCCCGCGGGCGCGAGGCTGACGACGACCGCTTGGAAGAGGGCCTCAGCCTTGTCGACGCGCGCGGCATACGCGGCGTCGCCCGCTCGGCCCAAGCGCGCACGCGCGATCGCGCACGCCGCCCGCGCCACGCCCCGCGCCACCAGGTGCATCTCGGCCAGGCGCGCCTGCGGAGCGCCCGCCCTCGCGATCTCTTGCGCGATCGCCGACGACGCGGCGGCGGCCTGCTCGCACGAGACCACGCCGCGCGTCGTCGCACCGTGACGCGGGGCCGTCTTGCTCCACGCGAGCTCCACCCTCCCCGGCGCGACCCCGACGAACCCGTCGCGCACGGGCGCGCCGCCGTCGGTCTGCGCGGTCGGGGCCGTCGCGGCGCCGGGCGAGCGCGTCACGTCCTCGGCGACGAAGATGCGCATGCCCGGGCGGGTCACGTCGATCGTCGTGAGGTCGGCCGACGCGCGCACCTTGTGTGAGCCGCTCGTCCACCGCATCGCCACGTGAGGTGTGGCCACCCACTGCTCGGAGCCCGGCCCCTCTCCCGGACCCGCCACGGCGTCGAGGCCACCCTGCGTGAGCAGCGCGGCGTCGCCCGAGCACGGTCGCGTCTCGGCGCCGCTCACGAGCGTCAGCTCGCGACCGGTGGTCGAGCTCTTGATCGTCGCGCGCCCACCGTCGGGGATCTGCGCCCACGCGGCGAGATCGAGCGTCGCGGGCACGCCCCCGCCCGCCATCATCACGCGGCAAGCGGGCGGTCCGGCGTCGGAGGCGCCGTGGTGGGCGGTCGCGGTCGCGCTCGTCGCGCTCGTCGCGGCGCTGGGCGGCGACGACGTGGTCGCAGTGCTCGCGGCGTCGCTGGCCGCGGTCGCCGCGGGGCTCGGCGGCGGCGCGGGCTTCGAGCACGCGTCGCACGCGCCGAGACCGGCGCCCAACGCGATCGCGACGAAGGACGCTGCGCGCACGGTCCGCGCCTCAGCGCCGGCCGAAGGGGCCCGCGTGATCGCCGTCGAGGCCGGGGAAGATCTCGACGTCGACCTCGGCCGTCACGTCGTCGGCGGCGAGCTCCTGTTTGGCGTGACGCAGCTCGCTCGACGTCGCGTCGAGCCGATCGGCGAGCACGCCCAGGAACTGCCAGAGCATCTTGACCGCGATCTCGTGCTCGGTGCGCAAGAGCTCGAAGAAGTCCTGGCGACGGATCGCGATGAGCTCTGCGCGCCCGTTGGCGCTCACCGTGGCCGAGCGCGGCACCGCGCGGATGAGCGCCATCTCGCCGAAGTGCTCTCCGGCGCCCAGGCGGGTGAGGGTCTCGCCTCCGCGCGCGACGGCGACCTTGCCCGCGAGCACGATGAACAGCTCGTCGCCCTTGTCGCCCTCACGGATGACGATCTGGCCGTCCTCGTACGTGCGCACCTCGACGGCCTGCATGACGCGGAGCAGCTCCCGCTCGCGCAGCCGCGCGAAGAGCGGCATGCGCGCGAGCACGTCGCGCTTGAGGGCGAGGCGCTTGGCGCGCTCGACGGCCTCGGTCTCGGTGCCGCCGAGGCGCACGACGATGACCGTGATGTTGTCCTTGCCGCCCGCCTCTTTGGCGAAGTCGATCATGCTCTTGGCCGACGCGTCGCCGTCGAGGGCGAGGTGGGCCGAGAGTTGGTTGGCGTCGTCGAGGTAGCCCGTGAGCCCGTCGCTCGCGAGCACGAACGTGTCGCCCGGTAGCACCTCGATCATCAGCGTGTCGACGTCGACGCGCTCGTACACGCCGACGGCGCGCGTGATCGCGTTCTTGTGGCCCACGCGCTCGATCTGCTCGGGCGTGAGCTTGCCGCGCTTGATGAGCTCGTTGAAGACCGTGTGGTCCTCGGTCACCTGCTGCACCGTGCCGCCGCGCGACAGGTAGATGCGGCTGTCACCCACGTGGGCGATGAAGCCGCGCGTGCCGGCGACGAGCAGCATGCTGAGCGTGGTGCCCATGCCGCGCTTGGCGCTGTCGGCTTGGGCCTCCTCGTGCACGCGCGAGCAGGCGCGCTGCACCGCGTGCTCCATGAGCGCCAGGATGTCCTTGTTCGTCACACGCGAGGCGCCGCGGGCCCCGGCGATGTAGTCGGCGACGAGCTCCTTCTCGCGCTTGAGCTCCTCGTGGATCGCGCGCACCGCGATGGCGCTCGCGACCTCGCCCGCGGCGTGTCCTCCCATGCCGTCGGCCACCATGAACAGGCACAGCTTCTTGTCGACGAGGAAGTTGTCCTCGTTGTGCTCTCGTACGTTGCCGACGTCGGTCGCCGCAAAAAAGCGAATAGCATCGCCGCTCATGGAGTCGCGTCATGATGGCATGGGCGCCTCTGGGCGTCGATAGCGGAGCCGGATGGCTCAGCCCGGACGGCGCGCGCGGAGCTCGATGCCGTTGCCGGCGTACGACGCGTCGATGTCGACGAGGCCGGCCTGGCGGCACCAACGCTTCATCGTCCAGCGGAACTGCGGGCGGTCGTGCGCTGGGGACAGCGAGTCGAACGTGTCGAGCACGCTCAGCTCGACCGCCTTCGCTTCGCTCACTGGGAGCACGCCGCGGTAGTCCTTGATGGGGAAGACAAGCTGATTGTACGGGTGCAGCGGTGGCATGACGCGCATGTACGCCGGAACGGCGCGCGCGATGGTCTGGTAGAGCAGCTCCTTGGGGAGACGCTTCGTGAGCCAGCGCACGCGATAGCGCGCGTTGAGCGGAACGCGGCGAGCGTCGTAAACGTCGAGCGCGAGGTGTCCGCCCGGTTTGAGCATCTCGGTGAGCTTGTTGAACGCCGCGTGGACGTCGGGGCAGTGCTGGATGACGCCGAAGCAGAAGACCCGGTCGAACGAGGCCTTCTCGTAGGGCATGTCATAGATCGACGCCTGGCAGACGTGGACGCGGTCTCCGAAATGCCGGTGCGTGACGTCGGCGGCTCGGCTGTAGTCGAGCGAGCACACGTCGGCGCCCGTGGATACGAGCACCTCGGTGAAGCGACCGCTGCCGCAACCCACCTCGAGGATGCGCTCGCCCTCCATGCGTCGCGGCCAGCCCGTACCACGGAAGAAGCGGTCTTGCGTGATGGTGCTCCCGTTGTCGCTGTCGATCTGCGTCCGGTCGTGCGTGTTCCACTGGAATCCGAAGGACGCGGAGTACCCCTCGTCCTCGACGAAGCGGGGGAGGCCCTCGTCGACGGGGTACTTGTTCCCCTTCTCGCTCACCAGCACACCAGAGCGGCTCCCAGGCCGCGCGGGCTCGAAGCGCAGGGGCCCGCCGTCGACGGGGCATCGGTAGACGCTGAAGTCGGGCGGTGAGGCAGGAGAATCGAGGTCGGCGCTCATACGTGCTCTTGAAAAAGGGGGGCCTACGCATATCGCCGGGGCCGGGACGTGTAAAGTCCGACGCTCCGCCCCGTGGAGGTGTGGTGCGGCTCCCCTAGAGCGCGTTCAACGGGCCGCGGCGAGGGCCATCACGCGAGGCGTCTTGGCGACGCGTGATCGCGCGCCGTCGGCCGTGATGCGCTCGACCACGCGGCCGTCGCTCACGAAGATCTCGCCGCTCGGCGTCACGTCGTACGAGACCACGCGCTCCGAGAGCACCTGCTCTTGTCCGTCGGGGCGGCGGCGCAAGAGCACCCAGTCCGACGGGGCCCGACCGAGCTCCTCGTCTTCTTGCTCGCCGTCGTCGGAGCCGATGTTCTGGCGCTCGATGAGCTTGCGCGCGTCGATGCGGCGCGCCTTGGTGTTGCCCGCGGTCGACAGCGGCTTGCCGGTGTAGCGCATCGAGAAGAAGTCGAGGTACCGAAAGCCCGCGTACAAGAGGCGGAACGGCATGAGCGCGCCGTCCTTGAGCGTCGCCGCCGCGTCGGGGCTCTGAGGCCCCTTGTGGTGGGGGCGGCGCATGACGAGCAGCGCGCCGTCTCGTTCCATGCGCGGCCCGAGGTAGTCGAAGTCCGGGCTCTCGAGGATCGTCTTCAGGTCGCCGCGCTCCGCGTCGAGGAGGTTTATCTCGGTCGGCGCGAAGCCGGCCATCATGCCCGCGGCGTCGCGGCCGATGCCCGTCGACTGGTAGACGAGCTGGTGCCGTCCCTCGGTCACCTCGGGGCCCACGGGCACCCACGCCGGCGCGTCGTCGATCGTGTCGCCGTCCGTGACGAGCGCGGTGTCACCGCCCTCCTCGCGCATGACGGCGATGTTGCGCGAGCCGTCCTTGTGATCGCGCGCCATGGCGATGACGCCGTGATCGTCGCTCGTGGCGATGGAGAGCGCGACGCCCTCGGTGCCGTGCACCAGTCGTGTCTCTTCTCGCTTGTCGAGATCGAACGCGAAGAGGCCGCTCACCGGTCCGGTCGTGATCGCGTAGAGGATCTCTCCGCGGCGCCGCCCGCGAGAGAGCGCCGTGAAGTGCGCCGGCGAGCGGACGCCCTGGCCTTCGTCGCCCCAGAGCGCCGCGGCGCCCATGAAGCGCGCGCCCGTGCCCTTGGTCTTCCAGGCCGTCTTGCGCTCCATGCTCGCCTCGCGCCGGCGCACCTCTTCTACGTAAGCGCTCGTGAGCGGCTCGTCGCTGCCGTCGTCGAGCACGAGATGGACTTGTCGATCGGCGAGCAGTGCGACCTCGACGGCGGGCATGACGCCCGATGGTACGGCGAGGCTCGCCGGAGTCTTCCGCAAAAAAGCGCGCGGGAACGCGCGTCCGCGCCCGTGCGAGATCGCGCACTGCGGGCCGATGCGATACGACGAGGGTATGCGCGGTCTCCTCGGCACGCTGTGGGTCGGGCTCGCGGTCGCGTGTCAGCAGGAGTCGGCGCCGCCCGGCTACCCGCCGCCCCAGGCGTACCCGCCGCCGCAGGCGTACCCGCGGCAGGGGTACCCGCCCCAGGCGTACCCGCCGCAGCCGTACCCACGGCCGCAGGCGTACCCGCCCCAGGCGTACCCGCCGCCCCAGGCGTACCCGCCGCGGCAGCCCTCGGCGCCCGCGTGGAGCCCTCGCCCGCCGCCGCCGCCCGTGGCGCCTGCGCCCGCGCAACGCTGCGCGGCGGGCCGCGTGACCGTCGATCGCCCCGACGACCGCGCGGAGCACCAGATCAAGGTCTTCTACGTCTTGCCTCGCGACGGGGCCGACGAGGGGCTCGACGTCAACGGCGCGATCGCGCGCTCGGTCTCGTCGTTCGATCACTGGCTGCGTGGTCAGACGGGCGGCGCGGGGCTCCGCTTCGACCGGTGCGCGGGCGTGCTCGACATCGCGTTCGTGCGGCTCGCCAAGAGCGACGCCGAGGTCGCGAGCGCCGGGGCCTTCGTGCGCGAGCAGATCCAGGCAGGGATCATCGCCGCGGGCTTCGATCACCCGCGCAAGCTGAATCTGGCGTACTACGGCGGTAGTAGTCGCCTCAGCTGCGGTGGCGGCGCGTGGCCGCCCAAGCTCGTCGGGCGCACCGCGGCGATGTACCTCAAGGGGACGCCGCCCGGCGCGCCTCCGTGTGCGTCGAACCCGCTGGGCGCCTCGCCCACGCAGCCCGGGTACCTGGACTTCAGCGCGCTCCACGAGTCGCTGCACACGCTCGGCTTCGTCGGCGCGTGCGCGCCGCATCACACGAGGGCCGGTCACACGTCCGACGACCCACGCGATTTGATGTACGCCGGCGATCAGCCCTGGCGACCACAGCTGCTCGACGTGGGGCGCGACGACTACTTCGGGCACGGGCGCGCCGATTGTCCCGACCTCGCGCGCAGCGCGTTCGTCGATCCGCTGCCCCCGTCGCCGCTCGTACCCGCCGGGTGGTGAGGCTCGTCGGCGCGACGCAGTGGACGCGCCGGCGTCCACGCCGACCCGAGAGGTCCACCTCTGTCGCCGCTCCGGCGCTCGAAAGGTAGTCGTTTCGGCCCGTGAGGCGGCTGGCCCGCCCCGTGCACACCGGACCGCATGCCCGCACACAACCTCCGCGCGCGGTTCGCGCTCACCGTCGCGTCCCTCGCCCTCGCTCTCGCCGCGTGCGCGGGCACCGACCCCGGCGACCCCGGTCCCAAAGAGGGAACGGCCGCGAGCGCGCTCGCCGTCACGTTCCATCGCGACGTCGAGCCGATCCTCCAGCGTCGGTGCCAGGCCTGCCACACGCCGGGGGGCATCGCGCCGTTCTCGCTGCTCACGTACGCAGACGCGAAGCCGATGCACGAGGTGATGGTCGAGAAGACGCAAGCGCGGATCATGCCGCCGTGGGGCGCGCACGACAGCGACGACTGCAAGATGGAGCGTCCGTTCGTCGACGACATGCGCCTCACCGACGACGAGCTCCGCACGATCGAGGCGTGGAGCCGTGACGGCGCGCCCGAGGGCGACCCCAAGGACGCGCCGCCGCCCGCCGCGCCGCGAGCGGCCGGCGTGACAGATCCGAGCTTCACCGTGCAGCCCGAGGTGGGCTTCCCCATGAGCGGAACCGAAGACCGCCTGCGCTGCTTCGTGCTCGACCCCAAGCTCGCCGCGACCTCTTACGTGAGCGAGCTCGAGGTCGTGCCCGAGCAGAAGGGGGTGGTGCACCACGTGCTGGTGTTCTCGGACCCCAGCGGCGAGAGCCGCAAGCTCGCCGACGCGACCGGGCAGTACGACTGCTTCGGCGGCGCGAGGGTGCAGGGGGGGACGCTCGTGGCGGGGTGGGTGCCCGGCGCCGAGCCGATGCGCCTGCCCGAGGGCGTGGGGACGCCGCTCGACGCCGGCGCGCTCCTCGTGATGCAGGTGCACTACCACGCCGCCGGGGGCGCCGCGTCGCCGCCCGATCGCACCGCGCTCCGCGTGAAGCTCACGTCGTCGCCACCGCGGCTGCACGCGTACACGCAGCTGCTCGGAAACTTCCGCGGCACGCTGGGAGACAGCGGGCTCATGCCGGGCCCGAACGACGCGAGCAAGGCGGAGTTCCTCGTCCCGCCCAACGTCAAGGATCACACCGAGACGATGCGCGTGGTCATGCCGCCCAAGCTCAACGGGGTGCCCGTGACGAACCTGCGCTTGCTCGCGTCGGGGGCGCACATGCACTACGTCGGGGTCAAAGAGACGATCACGATCGAGCGCGCCGCCGCGGCGCCCGGTCAGCCCGCGAAGGAGTGCCTGCTCTCCGTGCCTCGGTGGGACTTCGACTGGCAGCGCAGCTATCGCTACGCGCTCGACGTCGACGCGCTCCCCACCGTCAACGCGGGCGACCGCCTCGACGTGCGGTGCACCTACGACAACACGATGGGCAACCCCAAGCTCGGGCGCGCTCTGCGCGAGTCCGGCGTGTCGTCGCCGCAGCCCGTCGTGCTGGGCGAGGCCACGCTCGACGAGATGTGCCTCGGCACGTTCACGTTCGTGTACGCCCCCTGACACGTGGCGGGCGCGCGGCGCCCCCTGTGCGTCGTGGCACCGAGGGCTATGCTCGGCTCATGCGCCTTCGTCCTCGCCTGTTCGCCGTCGCCACCCTCGTCGTCGTCGCAGGCTGCGAGCGTCAAGCCGCGCCGCCCACGCACGCGGAGCCCGCTCCCGTGGCGATCGCCATCCCCCCCGCGCCGCCCGCCAGCGTCGCGGTCGCCGTCGACGCGGGACCGCCGTCGCCGCCCGAGCAGCCCACGACCGTGAGCGCGATCGCCGACGGTACGTGGATCGTGTACGGCGCGCGAACCCTCCTCTCGATCGCCGCCAACGGCGCCGCGACGCGCTACGCGCTCGCAGAGGGGTCGCGGGTGTCGACGTCGGAGCGCCTGGAGGGCGTCGTGGTCGAGCGCGGTGACGAGCAGACGCTGCTGTCCACGCCCTCGCTCACGGTGCTCGAGCGGCAGAAGGTCGCGCACCTCGTCGAGACGCTGAGCGCGCTCTTCGTGAGCAAGGAGCACGCGGTGCTCCTGGTGGGCAAGGGCAAGGTCGTGCGTGTCAAGCTCCCGGCCAAGGTCGCCGACCCGCGCGTGACCGACGTGCGCGTGATCGCGGGCGGAACGCGCGTGAACGTCACGTTCTTCGACGACGGGAGCCAGGCGCTCGTGCCGGACGCGCTCCTCTACGACATCGACACGGGCGCGCTCGTCGGCCGCGGCGTGCCCATGGCGGACTTCTCCGCGCCGGTGCCGCTCGGTGGTCACGTCAACCAGAGCGGACTCGTCGTCGACGGCACCAGCGTCTCACGCATCGACCTCCGCACCGGCAAGGTGGTCCGTTCGTCGACGATCCGTTGTCCCAAGGACGAGCCCTTCGGCAACCCCACGGTCAATGCATCCGAGAGCATCGTGATCGTGACCTGCGGAGCGGACGGCGTGGTGCTCGACGGCGCGACGCTCAAAGAAAAGCGCCGCATCCCGCGCATCATGCCGGGCTGCGACAACGGCCTCATCTTGGGTGGCGTGTTCTTGGCGGACGACCGGACGATGCTCCTGCACGGCGAGGCCAAGCTCGACGTCGCCGCCGGCAAGTACACGTGCGGTGACGATTCGGGGCTCCTCGGCGCGCCCTACGACGTCGCGATGACGCCCGGCCAGCCACCCTCGCGCCGGCTCCCGGCGGGGCGCGATCGTGTCCCGAGGTGCACCGCGGCGGCCGACGCGAGCTACGTGACCGTGCTCGGGGCGTCGGGCGCGGTGCGCCTCGTCCAGAGCGGCGAGCGCCTTCGCGTGGTGCACGGCGCGACGTCGATCACGCTCGAGCAAGACGCTCAGTACCCCACGCTGGCCAAGGACGAACGCTCGTTCGCCTATCCCCGCGGCAACGGCGTCGTCATCCGCTCGTTGCCGTCGGGCGCCGTCGTCGCAGAGGTCCCGCTCGCGCGCCCGTAGGCCGTGCACGTCAGAAGCGCGCGGTGACGTCGTCGGCCCACACGCGCACGGTCGAGCCCT
>JAGQJA010000449.1 GCA_020430845.1 Myxococcales bacterium | reverse complement strand
TCGCGCTCTCCACGTTGTTCGTCGTCGCTTGCTCGGGGGCGACGCCAGACCCAGCCGCGGGCCCCGCGACGGGCCCGCAGGTCAGCGAAACGCCGGCGCCATCGACGACGCCCGATGCAGGCGCGCAGACGGACGCGAGCAAGAAGGTCGGCGGAGAGTCGGTCGCGCTCGTGCAGAGCTGCACCTTGCCGGTCGGCAACCGACGCGATCCCGCCACCCTGATCGAGGACCTGGTGTACGCGTCGCCGGGCGGCGCGCCGCAGACGCTCGACATCATGCAGCCCAAGACGCCGGGCCCGCACCCGCTGGTCGTGCTCATCCACGGCGGCGGGTGGGCCAAGGGCGACAAGGCGATGATGCGCCCGATCGGAGGACCGCTCACGACGTTGGGCTATACCGTCGCGCTGCTCAACTATCGCCTGGTGCAGGATTCGGGCGCCAACCCGTTCCCCGCGCAGACGTCCGACGTGCGCTGCGCCGTGCGATGGCTGCGCGCGAACGCCGCGACGTATGGCATCGATCCCACGCGCGTCGCGTCGCTCGGGACGTCCGCGGGAGCGCACCTGTCGGCGATGCTCGGTGTCGGCGACGGCGTGGCGGGGCTCGACGACGGGACGTGCCCGGCGGCCCTCGCGCCCCAGTCGGTGGCCGTCCGTGCGGCCGTCGGGTTCTACACGCCGACCGACTTTCGTGACGCGAGCGTGTGGATGAACAACGCGGACCAGGGCGCGGGCGTGATGGGGTTGCTCGGCGGACCGATCGGCGCCGATCCGGCGCTCGCGGCGCTCGCGTCGCCCGTCACGCACGTCTCGAGCGCGTCGGCGCCGTTCTTCCTCGCGCACGGCACCGCCGACGAGACCGTGCCCGTCGCGCAGTCGGAGACTTTCACCACCGCGCTCCGAGCCGCGGGAGCCGACGCGACGCTCGTGACGCTGCAAGACGCGCCTCACGCCTTTCCGGTGCTGAGCGATCAGCTCCCGCTGACGAGCTGCACCACGCTCGCGTTCTTGCAGAAGTACCTCACGCCGTGACCCTCGAGAGGGACCACGTCGGTCGTGGGTCACGAGGACGAGTGCAGTCCGTGCTTCTTGAGCAGTGAGCGCAGGTAGTGCCGCTCGATGCCCGCGAGCCCCGAGGCGACGGCGATGTTGCCTTGGGTCTTGGCCATGAGCCGCTGCAGGTAGCCGCGCTCGAAGTCGTCGACCGCCGTGCGCTTGGCGCCCTTGAACTCGGGGACCTCGCCGGCGGGAGCAGGGGGGAGGACGCTCGGAATCGTCGAGGGCCGGTCGGGCACCGTCGTGTTCTCTTCGCTCTCCCGACCGCGTCCGAGCATGCGCTCGAACGCGAGGTCTTGCGGCCGGATGACCGGGCCGTCGCACATGTACGCCGCGCGCTCGACGGTGTTCTTGAGCTCACGCACGTTTCCCGGAAAGTCACGCTGCGCGAGCTCGCCGAGCGCCTCGCGAGAGATCGAACGGGCCGCGGGCGCGCTTCGCGGCAGCCGCCGGAGGAACTCGGTGACGAGGCCTTCGATGTCTTCTCGCCGCTCCGCGAGAGACGGGATGACGAGTCGCGTCTGCGCGATGCGGTAGTAGAGGTCGTCGCGAAACTGGCCTTGATTGACCATGCGTCGCAGGTCGCGGAGCGTGGCCGAGACGACGCGAACGGAGACGGGGCGCGGGCGGGACTCGCCGAGGCGGGTGACCTGACGCTGCTCGAGGACGCGCAGCAGCTTGGGCTGGAGGTCGAGCGGGAGCTCGCCCACCTCGTCGAGGAAGATGGTGCCGCCGTCGGCGGCCTCGAAGACGCCGGCGCGATGCTCCACCGCCCCCGTGAAGGCGCCCGCCGCGTGCCCGAAGAGGATCGACTCCGCGAGCGCGAGCGGGAGGGCGGCGCAGTCGAGCACGACGAGCGGGCCCGCCGCGCGCGGGCTGTGCTCGTGCAGCGCTCGCGCGACCAGCTCCTTGCCGCTGCCGGTGGGGCCCTCGATGAAGGTGGCCAGCTCCGTCGGCGCGAGGCGTTCGAGCAAGCCGAACAGCTCGCGCATCACCTCGCTCTTGCCGAACAACGCGTGGAACGACTCGCGCGCCGGGTGCTGGGGCTCGGGCTCTTCGGTGGTGTCGACCGTGACCAGCGACTCCCCGATCGAGAGCGTGGCGCCTCGCGGGACGACGGCGCGCAGGACGCGGGCGCTCTCGAAGAACGTCCCATTGTAGCTGTCGAGATCGCGCACCTCGATGCCGCCCTCGTGACCCGAGAGCTCGAGGTGGAACTCGGAGACGGTGAGGTCGGCGATGCTGACGTCGGCCACGCGCGAGCGGCCGACCGTGATCTTGCGGCCCGCGGCGCTCGCTCCCGCAGAGGGGCCCGCGACGACGGTCACGCGCACGCCGGCAGGGCGACCGCGTGGCCTCAGGATCGTCCGGGTGCTCGCCTCGCTCATGGCGTCGCCCGACGATAGCGCAGGTCGCAGTAGGTCGCAGCTGGTGCATCGCTCACGAGTGTGACCAGCGGCCGGCCCCGGTGGCGGCCCCCCAACAGAGCTGTCTTCTCCGCGCCGATCGGCGCACACGTTCGCGGCACGCGTCGTGCTGATGCAGGCTTCATGCGAACTCAACTCGTGCGGTCCTCTGGTCTCGTCCTCCTCGTCCCCCTCGTCCTCGCCGCGTCGCTCGTCGCGTGCTCGGGCGCCGACCCCGACGTCCTGTCGAACGACAGTCCGACGGTGCCCGGCGCGCCGCCCGGAGTGATCCCGCCGGGCGCAGACGGAGGCGCGGGGGGCGCGCCGACCACGACGGGGCTCCCCTGTGACGTCGACGCCGTGCTCAAGGAGCGCTGTCAGACCTGCCACGCCGCGCAGCCCAAGTACGGCGCGAGCGCGGCGCTCGTGACGTGGGACGACCTGCACGCGCCGGCGCCCAAGGACCCGTCGAAGCGCGTCTTCGAGCTGGTGCGAGAGCGCGTGCACGCCGACGCCGCGCCCATGCCGCCGAGCCCGCAGCCGCGTCTCACGCCGGCCGAGAGCGCGACGCTCGACACGTGGATCGACGGCGGCGCCGTGCGGTCTGGGGCGACGTGCACCAACGAGGCGCCCAAGGACGGCGTCAAGAAGCTCTCGTGCGCGCCCGACACCAAGCTGCTGCCGTCGAAGCCGTTCGTGATGCAGGCCAACGCGCCGACGGACCAGTACGTCTGCTTCGGTGTCGACGTGAACCTCGCGAAGAAGCGGCACGTCACCGCGCTCGCGCCCAAGGTCGACAACGCGAAGATCGTCCACCACATCCTGCTCTTCCAGACCAACCGGGCCGAACCGCAGGAGCCCTTTGCGTGCCCAGCCTTCGGATCCGCCGCGTGGAGGCTCGTGGCGGGATGGGCTCCGGGAGGCGACAACCTCGAGCTCCCGCCCGAGGCGGGCTTTCCCGAGGAGACGGGGACGACGCACTGGGTCGTCCAGGTCCACTACAACAGCGCCGGCAACGCGGCGGGACAGATGGACCGCAGCGGCTACGAGCTCTGCACCACCGAGACGCTGCGCGCGAACGACGCCGGCGTCCTCGCTTTCGGCTCGGTGAACTTCTCGATCCCCCCGCGCTCGACCAAGACGATCCGCTGCGACTACCGGTTGGGAGCGCAGTTCAAGAACACCAAGCTCTTCAACGCGTCGCCCCACATGCACACGCTCGGCGTGTCGATGTCGACCGAGCGCCTCGTGAACGGCGCGGGCACGCCCGAGATGATCTTCGAGCAGAAGGCCTTCAGCTTCGAGGCGCAGGCGAACTTCCCGATCCAGAAGCAGGTGGCCGCGGGCGATGTGATGCGCACGCGCTGCACGTGGAAGAACCCGAGCGACGCGACTGTGGGCTTCGGCGAGGGGACGGCAGACGAGATGTGCTTCGACTTCTTGGGCTACTACCCGCGCATCCCCGACCAGACGCTGCTCGGGATCCCGCTCTTCACCTGGGTCACCCCGTCGTCGAACGCTACGTGCGTGACGGAGTGAGTGGGGCGAGCGCAGGAATGTCTCCTCTCATGACTGTGACCGGTGCTCCTGACCGCTCGAAGCCGTCGCCGCGCGCGACGGCGCGTGCGCGCCGCGCAGAATCTGGACGTGGGTGCGTGTGGCACACGATGCGCAAGAGAGCGTGGTCATGCTCACCCAACTCCGTGTCTCTACCGTCGGCGCGCTCGCCGCGATCATCCTCGCGTCGGCGTGCAGCGCCCCCGCTGACTCCGACGTCGTCGAGTCGACCGACGCGCCGCTCACCAGCTCCGCCCGCATGGCGCGCTACACGCGCATCCGCGACGTCGCTGCCGCCCGTGGGCTCTCGAACGGCTACCTGCTCGCCGGCATCGCGATGGACGAGACGAACCTCGCGCATTGCTGGTCGGAGGCCACGTGGGCTTGCCAGGGCCCGCCCTCTCCCGACTGCGGTGGGGGCCCCGTCATCGCCGGCTCCGCCGACGGGCCGTGCGCTCGTCAACAGGGCGGGCTCGGCATGTTCCAGTTCGACGCAGGGAGGTTCGGCGACACGATCGGCACCTACGGCAACGCCGTCCTGACGATCGACGGTCAGATCGCCCTCGCCGTCGACTACGTCGTCGCGATGGTCCGGCGGTCGACGTACACGACCAACGCGCACACGGACGCTCTCGCGCGCGACTGGATCAACCGCTTCGATCCCGGCAACGCCACGCTGCGCGACCAGTGGATCAAGACGGTGATCCGCTACTACAACGGCTGCCAGTCCTCGAGCTGCTACGGGGCGCGCTACTCGACCTACTCGAGCGGCCTCTCGCAAGTGCTCGCCGACACCGGCGGCACGCGGTTCTGGGAGCGTCGCGGCACGTGGTGCCCCGGCGGCTCGGCGATGACAGTGGGGGCGATCGACGCGGCCTATCGCGCGCTCGGCGGGTGTGGGTCGTCGCTCGGCGTCCCGATCAAGGACGAGACCGGCGCACCGGACGGCGTGGGCCGCTACAGCGTCTTCGAGCGCGGCTCGATCTACTGGACGCCCGATACCGGCGCGCACGAGGTGCTCGGCCGCATCCGCGACGCGTGGCGCGACACCGGCTGGGAGGCGGGGCCGCTGGGCTACCCGATCTCGGGCGAGCACGACGTGCCCGGTGGGCGCGAGAGCACGTTCGAGCACGGCTCCATCACGTGGACCCGCGCGACCAACACCACGGCGGTGCACGCGACGCCCGATCCCTGACGCTTCGCAGACCGCCGCCGACCACCGCAGCCCCAGACAAGGACGAACCAAGATGAAGCTCTCACTCCGCGCGCGTGCGATCGCGCCCATCGCGTCTCTCGCTTCCCTCGTGGCTTGCACCGCCGCGACCTATGACGAGCCCGCGGGCACGACGACCTCGGACCTGACCCACGGCGCGTACGACGCGCCCCGCGGCGCCGCGATCGCCCAGCGCGCGCTCTCCATGTGGTCCGGGCGCTCGTCGCGCAACCTCTGCCTCGCCGGCGTGAACGACACGCTCGAGCGGTCGGGCGTCGTGTCGCCGGCGTTTCCACGGTTGCCCTCGGCCGTGGCGTTCGACGATTGGGCGCGTGCCAACCCTGGCGAGCTCGCGCGTCGCGGCTTTGCGCGGGAGACGCTGAGCCTCGACGCGATCCCGCGAGGGACGATCATCACGTGGCGTCCGGGGCAGTGCGGCTACCACGCCCGTTACGGCCACGTGGAGATCGTCGTCGACGACGCGTCGTCGCGGGCGTGCAGCGACTACTGCGGCGCGATCCGGAAGAACTGCGGCGCGCCGGGGATGTACGTGCCCGTCCGCTCGGGCGGAGGCGGCGCTTCGTCGTGCTCGGTGGCCGCCGACAAGAAGCTCTATTGCGGCAACAAGCCGAACGTGGCCTTGCACGAGAGGCCGACCGCGGGCAGCCCCGTGGTGAACACGCTGCGCTCGACCCACAGCTGGTTCGAGTGCTGGTTCCCCGGCCAGATGCACTCGGGCGGAAACACGACGTGGTACTGGACGCTCGGCGACGACAACCGCGCGCGCGGCTTCGTGCCGGCGTCGGCGCTCGAGACCTCCGCGGAGCTCGATCAGAACCCCACGGCGGCCGGTCTGGTGAGGTGCGGAGACTGACGCCCGCGAGGGCGGCGCGGGGGCGATGTGCTACCGTTTGTGGCGGTGCGCGCTTGAGATCCGGAGCACGCCTTCGCCTGACCCGGGGGGTCGCTTTGGTGGCGGTCTCGGCCGTCGCGACGTCGGCGTGCGGGCTCATCGCGGGCATCGGCTCGATCGGCGTGGCCGATGCGGGCGCCGACGCCGCCACGGACGACGAAGCCGCGGCCCCGCCGCCGCCGCCCACGCCCGATGCGGCACCGGTCGACAGCGGGCCGCCCGCGGTCCCGACCATGCCGACGCCTGGCGTCTACACGTACTCGGTGAGCGGCAGCGACAAGCTCAGCGGCATCCTCAACTCGTCCAACGCGTACGGCCCGTTCGCCACGGTCACGGTCGCCGCGGGGGACGGCGGCTGCTTCACGCAGAGCTTCCACTACCGGGACCGCTACGACGAGCGCATGGACATGTGCATCCAAGACCTCTTCGTCGTGAACGTCGCGGGTATGCGCGTGCAGCGATTTCCGCTCGTCGGCAACGTGACCACCGTGCAAACGTGCTCGCCGGGCGACAAGTACTTCACCCCCGCACCCGACGCCGGCGAGTCGTGGACGCACGACTGCGCCGGGAACAACGCCGACGACCAGCCCGATTCGGGCGCGACGGCCTATCGGTCCGCGGGCGCCTATCAGTTCGTGGGTGAGGAGACGATCGCCGTGTTCGGCAAGACCGTGCCCGTCCTTCACTTCCGCAGCCAGAGGGTCGTCTCGGGCAAGCAGACGGGCACGAACTTCGCCGAGTGGTACCTCGAGACGAAGACGGGGCTCCTCGTCCGGCTCGAACGCGACGTCGACGTGAACTATCCGGCGTACTCGGTGAACTACAAGGAGTCGATCGACATGAAGCTCCTCGATCTGGCCCCGAAGACAGACGGCGGCACCTGAGCCTCGGCTCGCGGACGCCGCCGTCGATCTCCGGAGTCGTGGGGCGCGCTCACCGCGCGAGCGTCACGCTCGTCTCGTTCGTCGCGCGGGTCCACTTGATCGAGCCGTGCTCGAACGTGCTCTCGCGCCCGCCGGGCACGTCGTGCTCACCCGAGGTGGGGTAGCCGAGGGGGCCCGCTTCCCAGCCGGTGTCGCGCCACGCGTCGCGGATGCGACCGAGCACCTCGTGCGCGCCGGTGGCCTCCGTCCAATAGATCGAGCCACGATCGAACACGCTGTAATGGCCCACGCCGTCGGGCGTCTTTCGTTCGTTCATCTGGGGAGCGCCGAGCGTCGAGCGGCAGCCGCCGAGCGCGAGGTACCTCTGGTTGATCGCGCCGATGACGACGCCCTTGCCTCCGTCGCAGGTGGTCCCGTCGAGCGCGGCGTATCCCTTGGGCGGGACCAGAGAGGCCAGCTGATCGAACGTCAGCCAGTACTGGCGCTGCCCGCTGAAGCTCGCGGGATCGGAGACGAACACCTTGCGAGCCTGGGCGTCGTAACCGGTGACCGTGAAGTAGTGATAGATGGTCCGGTTCGGGTAGCCCGGGGGGTGATTGTGGGGCGGCGCCACGATGTTGGTCACGACCGCGTAGCCGTGGTCGATGCTGTTCGTGATGTCGGCCCATAGGGTGCTCTTCTGCGCCGGGGTGGGCGGGTCATCGGCCATGAGCACCTGCTTGTACTCCGGGCCGAGCTGCCGGTTGAGGACGTCGCGGACGAGGCCGATGTGATCGGTGCCGTTGGTGGTCGTCCCGAGCTGTCGCGCGAGGGTCTGCTGACTCGGCGCGGCGCGGCGCGCAGAGAGCGCGATGCGCGTGGCGGCGGGCCCGCACCAATACGACGTCTCCTGCACTTGGTAGTCGACGCGCAACGTACGGGCGTTGGTGAGGGGGGCTTCTGTGGTCGCCGTCTCGTCCTCTTGCGGCGCGACGCATGCGCCGACCGCGAGGAGGATGAAAGCAGCGTGCATGAGCGGGATTCGTTTCATGGGTAGGAGGCTGTGCGCATATCGTGCCAGGGTAGGTGTCGGAGAAACCGCGGCGTTGTCCTCGGCCTGGCCTACTTCCCCGAGGACGCGAGCCGGTCACGGACGTGACCCCCACCCGCCGGCGAGCCGTCACGCCGCGATGAAGGCGCTCGGCGTGTCGCCGAAGCGCCTCGCGAAGCCGAGGGGCGTCGTGCCGAAGTGAGCGTGGAACGAGCGATAGAAGTAGGCCGGATCTTCGAAGCCCGCCGCCGCCGAGATCTCGTGCACGGTGCGATGCGCGCGCGTCACGAGGAGCACGGCCGCCTCTTTGAGGCGCAAGAGCACGCGATAGCGTGTGGGCGTGACGCCGTAACGCGCCGAGAACTTCCGCGCGAACGTCTCTTCGTTCACGCCCGCGATCTCTGCGAACGAGCGCATGTAGAGCTGGCGCTGGAAGTGACGCACGAGCTCCAATCGCGCGCGCTCCAACGGGTCTGCGGGCACCGTTTCTGCGTAGCGTGCGATGAAGTCTGCGAGCTCCACGGCGACGGCGTCGCCCAGCGCGGCGGGGTGCTGACGGCGCGCGATGCACGACGCCAGGCGGCATCCCAGGGCCCGCATGCGTGGATCGGTCCGCGCCTCGTCGCGGCGGACGAACCGGACGCGATCCTTGTGCGGGAGCCACGAGGACAGGCGATCTCCGCGAACGACGATCCCGATCTCGTGCCCGCGTCCCTCGGCCCCGGGCGCGTAGTGCAGCGCGTAGGGCTCGTCGAGACCGAACACCGACACGCGGCCGCTCTCGAACCGCTCGGGGCCGTACGCGGCCGAGTCGAACGTGCGTGTGCCGGATATCGTGATGCCGATCTCCAGACCGAACGACGGACAGCGAGGCAGGTGGGACTCGCGCCCGAGCTCGTACGACCAGACGAAGAGCGAGCGCCCCAGGTGATAGCGGCGAAAGCGGTTCGATGACATGCGTGCCTCCGCACGGGGCTTCGCAAATACGAGGCCAGCGGCGGCATCGCGGTTCTCTGCCGGCGGCGGCCCTCTGCTTGGGGCGCGCGAACGGTCACGACGGTGACCTGCAGCTCAGAACGTGAAGGGGCTCGAGCGCATCGCGTGATGCGTGCGGGTGGGGGCCGTCAGCCCGAGGACGATGCCCGCGGCGAGGGCGACGAGACCGACGCCGGTCACGATCGTGCTGACCGTCGCGAACGTCTGTGCGCTCTCTGCGTCGTCTCGGCGTTGCGCCTGGACCGTCTCGCTCGGGCACAGGGCGACGCCGTCGGTCACCGGGCACGCGTCGGTCACCGACGACCACTTGCCGATCGCGATGGCGCCGAGCACGAGGCCACCGGCGACGGCCGCCACGCCGCCGACGCCGACGCCGAAGGCCACGCGCGTCCGCGTATCGGGCAGCGGCGCGTCGCTCGCGTCGCGTTCGAGCGCGGGCACGCGGACGACGACCGCCGCGCCGTCGTCGACGCGACGCCTGTCGGTCCACGGGCGGTGGTGGGGCGCGCGGACGACGATGACGTGCTCCCCGGCGTCCACGGGGGTCGCGACGTCGAAGACGGCGGCGCTCACGGGCGCTCCGTTGCGCGTGACCGTCAGGCCCGGCGTCGAGCCGAGGCCCGGAGCGAGCGCGATCGTGACGCGCGCCAGACGTGGCTCGATGCGCGCGGCCTCCTCACGTGCGGTCGCGACGCGTGGATCCCCACGTTTGATCGCCAGCCGGAGCGCCCTGTTGTAGACGCCCCACGCCGTCGCGAGCTGCCCGCGCTGCTCGTGACAGCCGCCCAGGTTGAGGAGCGTGCCGACGTTGGGCTCGAGCACCGCGCTCTTCTCGAAGAGCACGCAGGCCTCTTCGGTGCGTCCCTGCTCGAGCAACGCGCGAGCCTCGTTGAACATCGACTGCGCGGCGACGGCGTCGGACTGCGCGCGTGCCGGCCCGGCGGCGAGTGTCACCGCGATGCACGCCACGCCCGCGATCCATCGAGCGTCAGGGGTACGCACGTGGGTCGATCGTGGCAGCGGGGCTCGGCGTGCGCGGGCGGCGCTTGGGCGGCGCGCGGCGCACCTTTGTGGGCGGGTGGGTCGACGCGGGGGCGGGCGTGGATACGGCCTCGGCCGGCGCGGCGCTCTCGAGGGGCGTCGCGGTGTCGGCGGGGACGTCGGCCGCGGGCGCATCGCTCGGGGCGGACGGGGGCGCCGCGAGCGTCGACGCGGCGGCGGGTTGGCTCGGCGCGGACGGACCTTCGGCGACATGCGCGCGTCCCGTCGCTCGCGCGCCTGCGACCACACCGATGACCCCGAGCACGAGCACCGCCGCGGCTCCGACGAGGAGCACGGGGGTCTTGGCCCACGACGCGGACGACGCGGGGCGCACGGGGCCGCTGAACGGCAGAGGCAGCGTGCTCGAGCTCGGCTCGGGCGACGGAGCCGCGAGGTCGGCCGAGGACGACGGAGGCGCGGGCGGCAGCGCAGGATCCGATGAGCTCCGAGCCAGGTCGTTCATGACATCGACGAGCGAGCTCCGCGACGAGGGCGCCGAGTCGATCAGCTTCTGTCGCTCGTTCAAGCGCTCCGCGGCCCACGGTCGCGCCCACGCGCCCACCTCGTCGTCGCTCGCCCGCTCGAGCTTCTCGAGGTCGGCGAGCATGTCGCTCGCGGTCAGGTATCGATCGGCGACGTCGCGCGCGGTGGCTCGCGCGACGATGGCGTCGAGCTCGGGGGAGACGGAGGGCATGACCGTGCTCGGCATCGCAATCTCGCCGCGCAGCACGGCTGCGCACACGGCGCGCGCGTCGTCTCCCGTGAACAGTCGCGCGCCGGTGAGCAGCTCCCAGAGGACGACACCCGCGGCGTACACGTCGGCCTGCCTCGTGACGGGTCGGCCCTGGAGCTGCTCGGGCGCCATGTACGAGAACTTGCCGCGCACCTCGCCCGGCCGCGTCGTCATCATGCGCCCCGAGGCCTTGGCGATGCCGAAGTCGATGACCCGCGGCACGCCGTCGACGCCGACGAGGATGTTCTGCGGAGACACGTCGCGGTGGACGATGCCGAGCGGCGTGCCGTCCTCTCCGCGCGCCTCGTGCGCCGCGTGCAGGCCACGGAGCGCGCCGACGACGATCGACAGCGCCACACGCTGTGGCACGAGCGGCTCGCCCGCCATGCGCGCCCGCTTGGTGAGCGCCGAGAGCGCGTCACCCTCGATGTACTCGAGCACCAAGCTGAACGCGCCGTCGTCCGCGAACAGGTCGAGCGTGTCGATGACGTTGGGGTGTCGGATGCGTCCGGCGAGCCGCGCCTCGTCGACGAGCATGGCGACGAACTCGTTGTCGCTGGCCAGCTCGGGGTGGAGCCTCTTGATCGCGACGATGCGCGTGAACCCGGCGCTCGCGGTCATGCGCCCGAGGTACACGCTCGCCATGCCGCCCTTCGCGATCCGTCCGAGGATGGTGTAGCTCGCCGCCATGCCGTTCGAGGTTCGGAGCCGAGACTCCACCTTCGAACGTAGCATCCCACACCGGCCCCTCGCGACGCCGACTCGGCCCGGATCCATGACCTAACCTGTCGGGCACACGCCCGGACCGCGCGGCGCTCCACGGGAGTGACCACCTGGGCGATTCAGCGCTGGGTCCTTCGTCGCCCTGTCTTGCAGCGTAATTTTACGGCAATTTCGCCGTCTTGCGGCCACGCGGCGCGCGGCACGGCGGTTGCTCTACCTCGCCGCGGAGGTTGGGCATGAGAAACTCGCGGTCTTTCTGGCTCTGCTCGTCGCTGGTGCTCGTGGGCGCGCTCGGCTGCTCGTCCGAGGTCGGTACGCTGAGAGCGCGACGCACCGTCGCGGGGACCGAGGAGCCGACGCGCGCGCCCGAGTCGACCGCCGAGGCGGTCGTCGTCCGCGGGCGGCTCTCGTCCGAAGGGGACGGCACGGTCGCTTCGCGCTTGGGCGGTCGTGATCTGGTGACCGTCGCCGAGACCGTCGACGTGTACGCGCTCGGCGAGAGCGGCGACCTCGTCCTCGTGACGCAGACCAAGGTGGAGCCAGGGGGCGTGTTCGAGCTCGCGCTCCCTGCGGGAGCCAACAGCGCGACGGGCATCTTCGTGATGCAGGTGAAGAACCTCCTCGGCGCGGTCGTCGGGTCGGGCGTCGTCAACGGCCTACCCGCGTTCATCCAGGCGTTCGCCATCGACGCGACGATCGACACGGTCACCTCGTTCAAGACCGAGATCTTGATGACCCTGGCCAAGAAGGGCGTCCCCGGCGTCCAGAGCTACCTGAACGTGATCAACGCGTACGTCGACGCGCAGCTCGCCAACTCCATCGCTCTCGTCGGTGTGCTCACGACCGATCTCACCACGCTCATCAAGGCCACCTCGGACGCCGTGATCGCGGCCGGCAACGTGATCGTGGCGGCCCTCGACGCCGTGGGCATCAAGGTCGATCTCAGCGCGCTCACCGCCGCTCAGGCCGCGCTCGTGAGCGGCATCAACGGCATGATCACCAACGCGAGCGGCGCGCTCGTGACCAACGCCAAGAACCTCGTGGCCTCGCTCGAGGCCGCCTCGGCCAAGGTCGCGGCGCCGATCGACAAGGCGATCTTCAACGCGGTCGTCAACGGCGGCGCGGCGTTCTCGTCGGCGTTCGGCAGCGCGATCGCTGGCAACAGCCAGAAGAGCAAGCTCGCGTTCTCGGCGTCGAAGGCCACCTTCGCGCTCGAGACCGAGCTCTCGGCGTCCGCCATCGAGGACCGCTTCCACGAGCTCGGCGTGAGCGTCGACATCCTCGACGCCGTCAGCAAGGCGTGCGCGGCGTTCCGCGCACACGTCGCAGGCTCGGCGAGCGCCCAGGAGCTCGAGGCCGCCAAGGCGCAGTTCAGGGACGTGCTGATGGGGCAGAGCGATCCCAAGAGCGGCATCTTGCAGCTCCTGGCCAAGGCCATCGGAGACCTGCGCAACGTCTGCGCCGCCATCGACGCGAAGATGCACCCGCTCGCGAACGGTCTCGCGGGCGCGCTCACCTCGCTCCCACTCGACAGCTCGAAGGTCGGCCAGGCGCTCGTCGGCGTCGACGAGGGGACGCAACAGATCCCGTCGATGCTCTCCGGCACGCTCGACGAGGTCGACGCGAAGGCAATCGCCGACGCGGTGGGCCTCGTCGAGAAGGTGGTCGCGCGATGAGGCGTCTCGCGATCGTCGGGCTCGCGGGGGCGCTGGCCGTCGCCGCTGCTGCCGCCGGAGCCCGCAAGGCGTCTGCAGAAGAGCCGCGCGACGCCGCCGCCGCGTACAACGAACGGTGCGCGAACCGTCTCGCGATCGCGTTCCTGGGAAAGGCCGCCGCCGCGGACCAGATGCGGTCGAGCGATCCGCGCGCGGAGATCGACGACTACCTCGCGACCGAGGACTTTCGCGAGCGCTTCGCGCGCTTCGTCAACACCGAGTTCAACGCCGCTCCGGGCTCCACCGCGGTCGAGGACGCGCCGTACTACGTCGCCAAGCGGGTCCTGCGAGACGGCCTGCCGTGGTCGGAGATGTTCCTCGGCAGGTTTCGGATCTCGCCCATCGCGAGCACTCCGGCGGTGTTCGAGGACAACGACGGCCTCGGCTACTTTCGCACGTACGGCTGGTACGCGCGCTACGAGGGCAACGAGGAGAGCGGGCTGAAGCTCTCGACGGCGTACCGGATCATGAACAACGTCGTCGGGCTCGAGCTCACGGCCGTGACGACGTCGCCGAACGCGGATCAGACCGCGGCGGGCCGCCGGGCCTCGCCGTGCAACGGCTGCCACTTCGAGGGCTGGTACGCGCTCGACAAGGTCGCGTCCATCCTTCCCAAGAAGGGACAGGCGTTCGACGCGTACGACGGACCTCCGCAAGAGATGCTCGGCGGGAAGATGATCCGAAACGACAAGGAGCTCGTCGTCGCGCTCGTCGCGTCGGAGAACTACTACGTCCACGCGTGTCGGCTCGCGTTCACGTTCCTGTACGGACGCAAGGACAACCGGTGCGACGGCCCGACGCTCGATCGATGCGTAGACACCTTCAAGGCCAAGAAGACGATGCAGTCGGCGCTCGCGTCGATCGCTCGTGAGCCTGGCTTCTGCGAGTAGGGAGCGAACATGCGAGCCCATCCCCTCTACGCGCTCCTCTTCTCGGGCGCGCTCGTCGTCCCCGGGCTCGTCGCCCTCCAGAGCGGCTGCGCACCGGAGGACTGCGACAGGCTCTGCAGAGACCGACGCAACAGCGCGTCGTCCGAGGTGGACGCGTCGGTCGACAGTGAGGCTCCGTCCGCGGCACCGATGTGCACGGTCTTCGGCAAGCCGCACATCGGCCTCGGCGGCGAAGACCTCGCGGCAAAGCAAGACGGACCGCCGAACGGGGACCGCGCGCGCGCCAAGCCCTACGCCGCGCTCCTCACCGAGTACGCTCGCGTGCTCGGCAGCGAGCACCGTCCGTCGCTCGTCGACAAGGCCGGCGGCACCTTCGGCATCGCGCCCGACCGATGGTTCCTCGAGCCGCTCATGAGCGCCGTCTTCGTCGACACCGCGTTCAAGGTGGCGTTCGAGGGGTGCCTGAGCGTCACGAGCGACGCGCGCTACTCGGCGCCGCCAGCGGTGGGTACCGCCACAGTGCAGTGCACCGAGTGGGCGCGCCGCTTCTGGAGCCGAGACGCGACCCCCGACGAGGTCGCCGCATGCGTCGATGTCGCGCTCGACACGACACCCGAGACGTACGGTCGGCCGAACGTCGACGAGACGACGCGGGAGGTCACGCCGCCCCGTCGCTGGGCGTACGCGTGCGCGAGCGTGCTCACGTCGGCCGGTTTTCTCACCTACTAGCTCAGCCCCGATCCCGAGGTAGCCATCATGACCACGTTCTCCCGTCGCGCGTCGCTCAAAGCGATCGGCGCTCTCTTCGGCTCTGCTCTGGGGACGCGCATCGGCGCTCGTACCTGGGAGCGCGAAGCGATGGCCGCGCCGTCGCCGAACGCGTGCGTCGTCTCGATCTTCTTCGAGGGAGGGTTCAACGCGCTCTTCTCGAGCGCGGACTCCTTCGTGGGCAAGGGCAGCTTCGGCGTCACGTCTGCGAACGCCAAGAACGTCGGCAACGGGCTCTTCGTCGACGCGAGCACGATCGGCGCGCTCGGCCCCTGGGCGCTCTCGCACATGGCCGCGATCGGCAACCGTCACGGCGCGACGGATCACGTCTCGGCGCAGCGCAACAACTTCATCGCCGAGGGCCGCAGCCTCCCGTTGCAGCTCGCCGCGGCGATGGGCGGCGACGCGGCGTTCAAGGCGGTCGCGCTCGGAGGTCTGCCGGTGCCCGGGCCGTCGACGACGGAGGCCGGGGTCTCGCTGCAGCTGCTCCGCACGATGTCCGACGTCGAGACGGCCCTCGGCGTCGGCGCCGTGGACCTCGCGCTGCCTGCGCGAGGCGTCGCGGCGAAGGCCATCGGCGGGTCGCGCGCGATGAGCCAGCAGAGCCTCAAGAACAACCCGAGCTCGATGTCGTTCGCCCGGGACGCCTACGACACGACGATCGGTTCGCTCACTCGCCCCCCGATCGCCATCGATGTCGCCGGCGTGGCGCAGGCCTACCGCACGACGTCGGGTGCGAGCCTCGACTCCGTGGCGGCCAAGCTCGCCGCGGCCGAGCTGATGATCCGATCGGGCACCAACGTGATCACGCTCTCCGACACGGGCTGGGACACGCACGGCGACCGGACCGGTAACACAGTGCGCCAGAAGATGAGCGCGTCGGTCATCCCGGCGCTCAAGACGTTCCTCTCGCGCATCCGCAGCGAGCCCGATCTCGCCGCGATGAACATCTCGGTGATCCTCCACGGCGACTTCGCGCGCAGTCTTCCGGGCTCGGACCACGCGCCGGCGCTCTCCGCGCTGGTGATCGGGCCGAACGTGAAGGTGGGCACGACGGGCAAGGTGTCGGCGAGCGTGTCGCTCGCGCCGTCGACAGGGGGCTCGAAGGAGATGTGGTCGTACCTCGCGGCCGTCGCCAAGGCCCCGCAGAACCCGTTCGGCGCCAACCCGCACGCGCTGGTGCTCTGACGCACACGTCTGCGCGAACCCTCCGTCCGACTCACTGGCTCCAAGCCCACATGAGGTCTTCGAGCCCGCGGGTGCCGCGGCGTGCCTTCGTGGCGGGGGCGCTGTCTGTTGCGCTCGCGGCATGCAAGAAGGGCGACGACACGGCAACAGAAGCGTCGATCGGACCGCTGCTCGCCCCCTCCGCCCTCGCCGCGCGCGTCGACGACATCAAGGGAGGCAAGGTCGCCGTCCTCTACGTGGGGCCCGACGCGCTGTTCGGTCGCGGGCACGTGCCCGGCGCTCGCAACGTGGGTGCCGTCGACTCCGAGGGCGGGAGGCGCGCGCTCTCCGAGGAGCTCGCGGCGATCCCCGCCGAGACGGACATCGTCCTCTACTGCGGGTGTTGCCCGGTCCGCAGCTGCCCCAACATCCGGCCCGCGAGCGCCGCGCTGCGCAAGCTGGGGCGCGCCAACGCGCACGTGCTCGACCTGCCCACGCGCTTCTCCACCGATTGGTCCGACAAGGGCTACCCCGTCGAGCGCAGCTGAGGCGCGGGTCGGCGGCTCCGCGCGTCGTCGCGGCGGCCCCTTGACGAGCCCGATTCGCGCTCTTAACCCCTTTTTCAAGGCACCGAAGGAGGCTCCGGCCGCGCGAGCGACCCGCACGAGGGGCTCGCCGCCCGACCGCGTCTTTCGATCACGAGACCCACCTCATCCAGAAAGGAGGCCCACCATGAAGCGACCCGAAGTCGAGCTGCTCGAAGACGATCTGGACGACATCCCCACGTACGCATCCTCGGAGCTCGGGCTTCCGATCGACTTGGCGCGCGAGGACCTCGACGACGAGGACGATCTCGGCCTGCGCGCGCTCTACGAGCACCCCGAGGCGATCCTCGGGAGCCCGCGCTGGTCGCACGCCGCGTAGCCAGCGCCTTCGCCTCGCGCGCGGAGCCCGAGAGCTCGGCGCGCACCAAACCCACCCGACATCGCATGCGCACCGCGTGCGAGCCGGCGTGGCCGTCGTTGTCACGCCGGTCGCCTGAGATGAAAGGAGGATCGACATGTTGACTGCGTGGACTGCCCTTCCGATGCTCGATCGTCTCTTCGACGACGTCATGAGCGGGGTCGCGCGCCCCTCGTTCGGAGGCGTGGGCCCTCGGCTCACCTACAGCCCCGCGATCGACGTTCGCGCGAACGCCGACGAGATCGTGCTCGTGTGCGACGTCCCGGGCCTCAAGCGAGAGGACCTGCAAGTGACGCTCGAGGCCGGAACGCTGACCATCAAGGGACAGCGCCGCTACGACGGGGGCGACAAGGATCAGGTGTGGCTCTCGAGGAGCTACGGCGCGTTCGAGAAGTCCTTCGCGCTCCCCGACCACATCGAGGCCGAGAACGTCTCCGCCGATCTGGCCGACGGTGTCCTCACGGTCCGCGTGCCCAAGAAGCCCCAGGCGAAACCCCGTCGCATCGAGATCGGCGCAGGCGCCGGTCACAAGCAGCTCGGCGAGAGGAAGGAGTGAGCCGCGCGCGATGTCGGACGGTCCGCGCGCGCGGTCCGCCCTGCGTCGCGCGCACGGGGCAGAGGAGGACGCGCCCGCCGCGATCGGCGCCGCCACGCGCCGGTACGCGGTGATACGATTCCGTCGCCGATGAACGAGCATCTCAGAACCACCGAGCTGAGAGGGCGCGGGGCTCCGGATCGACTCGTCGTCGTGTTCAGCGACATCGAGATGGGCGCGGGCGGTCGCTACGACGACTTCCTCCGCTCGGACTTCCTCGCCGAGATCATCCGCGGCTATGGCCGCGACCCGTACCGCTGGCTCGCCGTCGACCTCGTCTTCAACGGGGACACGTTCGACCTGTTGAAGACGAGGTCGCGCGGCGGTTGGCCCACGCACGTCACGCGCGACATCGGCATCGACAAGATGGAGCAGGTGGCGAGCGCGCACCCGGCGTTCTTCGAGGCGGTGCGCGAGCACCTCGCGGCCGACCCGGCGCGGCGGCGCGCGTTCTTCGTCGTGGGCAACCACGACATGGAGCTGCTCTTCCCCGAGGTGCAAGCGGTCGTCCGCGACCGCCTCGGGTCTCCCGAGAACGTGAGGTTCCCGGGCCTCGAGGTCGACCTCGGGCGCGTGCACATCGAGCACGGCTCGCAGCTCGACCCGCTGTTCATCGTCGACCCCGAACGACCGTTCATCGAGTCGAAGGCCGGCGCCAAGATCCTAGGCCTCAGCTGGGCCTCGGTCGCGCTGCTCGAGGTGGCGATCCCGCTCCAGCCGCTGCTCTACCACCACGACCGGCTCAAGCCGAAGGAGCTCGTGCTCGAGCTGATCCCCGAGGTGCGCGAGCTCTTGATCGGCGAGTTCTGGACGTACTGGACGCGCCGCTACTTTCGCGACCTCGTGGCGGGCGATCCGCTCAAGTCGGTGAGCTGGACGATGGTGAAGGAGCTCGTGCGTCGCTTGGTCTCGTGGGAGGTCGACGTCGAGATGGGCGACTCCCTGCAGCGGCGGATGATGCAGAGCGAGCACTTCGACCTGTACCTCGTGGGGCACCAGCACGAGCCGGGGTGGTGGAGTCACGGCCAGCGCAAGGTGTTGCGGACGGGCTGCATCCGCGACGAGTTCATGCTCGTCGAGCGCGGGCGCGCGCAGGTCCCCATCAACAAGACGTGGGCGGAGGTCTACCTGCGCGGGGACGACGTGGTGCGCTCCCACCTCGTGGAGCACATCGCTCCGGAGCGCCCTCCGGGCACGTACCCCGCGTCGATCTTCGAGGTCGTGCCCGAGGTCCGCGAGAGGCTCAGCGCGCAGCGCGACGCGATCGGATCGCAGAAGGACGCGCAAGACGCGCAAGAAGCGCGCGAGCGCGACGGCTAGCGAGGCGCGTCACGGGACGATCTCGGCGTGCTTGACCGCGTCGAGCTTGGGGAACTCGGCGTCGAGGTACGCGTTGCCTTCTTGTTGGATCCGCCCCTGGTCGGGCCCTCGCCCGCGCGGCGCGCCCTCTCCGTAGCCCTTGTAGAGCGAGTCGACGACGTCCATCCCCTCGACGACCTTGCCGAACGACGCGAACCCGTCGGGGTCGAGGCGCGAGTTGTCTCCGAAGCTGATGAACACCTGTGTCGTGCGCGTGTTCGGGCCGGCCATCGCGAACGTGATGGCCCCGCGTGTGTTCGAGCTCTTCACCGGATCGTCTTGGATCCTCGCCTTGCGCCACGCGCTCGCGACGCTCGGCGTCCCGTGGATGCCCCACTGCACCATGAAGCCGTCGACCGCGCGGAAGAACTTGGTCCCGTCGAAGAACCCGCACTTGACCAGGTTGAAGAAGCGATCGGCGCCCGCCGGCGCGAGCGCGCGCTCGACCTCGACGACGAAAACGCCCTTGGTCGTGGTGAACTTTGCCCGGTACTTCGCGGGAGCCTGCTCGTTCGCGAGCGAGGGATCGCTGAGGGCGGCAGAGGTCGCCGACGACGACGCGGGGTCGGGCGTGCTCGAGCCGCACGAGTTGCAGCCGTAGAGGAGGGTGGTGGAGGCGAAAAGGGTCGCGGACAAGAGGAGCGCGAGCGAACGTCTCATGCCCCGAGGTTACACCGGCCCGCGTCGCGTATGCTGCCGGCGTGACCGACACCCGTGACACCCCGGCGCGCGCGCGCGGCGTCCAGCACGCGCTCGGTGTCGTGGGTGCGGCCTTGATCCGCCTCTACCTGCGCCTCGTCGGCCGTACGGTCGAAGAAGCCGACGTCCCGTGGCTCGTCGGCCCGATCGGTCCCGCGTCGATCGAGATCGGCGCGCGCCCGTACGAGATGGTCGCCGAGCGCGAGGGGCTCACCATCGATCGTTCCGGCGGGCTCGCGGGCCTCGTGCCCGACTTCGACGCCCTCGGCGGGGCGTCGTTCGAAGCGTCGAAGACCGATCGCGAGGTGCGTCGCTTCTACGAGGAGACGTCGCGCTACGACCTCGACGTGTGGAGCGAGTCGCCGTTTCCGGGCCGGCTCTTCCTCTGGCTCATCGTCTACACGGTGAGCCGCGCGATGAACCAGCTCAACTTTCCCGTCTTCGGGCTCGACCTGAGCCACGGGATGACGAGCGAGGTGCTCCCGCTGCGCGACGCATCTGGCCAGACCAAGCACACAGGCTGGTATCGACGCGTGAAGGACAGCGGTCGCGTCATCTACACGGGCTTTTACACGACGGTGAAGCCCCCGCGGCACGACGGACCGTGCGTCAAGGTCGTGTTCCCGCTGCCGAGCGGCAACGCGACGGTCATCCTCAAGCCCGGGCACGACGCCGAGGGCCGCTTCACGCTCACGTCGGCGGGCGCCGCGTTCGGCGATGCGGGCTTCTATCGCGTCCTGTCCCTAGGCGGTGGTCGGCTCAAGGTCCGTTACCTCGCGACGCTGCGCGAGCACTTCACCGTGTTCCGCGACGACGACGGCGAGCTGCGCTGCGATCACACGGTCCGCTTTCTCGGGATGACGATGCTCCGCCTCCACTACCGCATGCGCCGGCAGTGAAGGCTCCGGCGGGTCGCGCGCGCCTCAGCGCTCCGACAAGGCGAAGACGTACTTCCGCTCGTACGTGTGCACGGTCGCCTGATCGCCGTCGAGGAGGACCTCCGCGGGTGCCGTGTCGACGGGGACCTTCGCAGCGACGCTGCCGTCGTCCTTTCGCAGGACGTAGAGAAAGTCGGGCTCCGCCGTGAACCCGTAGCCCGTGACGATGTAGTCGCGCCAGAAGACGAGCGGCGCGCCGCAGACGAGCGTGTCGCTCTGCCAGAGCAGGCGCGCAGAGGGGTAGGCGAGCGCCGTCACGAAGCTCTTCTTGCCGCGCGCCATGTCGGCGTACGAGCCGCCGCTGTTGCACAAGTAGAGGACGCCGTCGCGGAGGACGGCCTCGTCGACGTACGACGGCGAGCCGGGGAAGGCGTGCGCGGGCTTCGTGATCGGCGGCTTGCTGTAGGCGTCGAGATCGAACAGGGTCTCGACGGCTTGTGCGCGCACGATCGCGAGCCACCGCTGGCCGTAGAGGAGCAGCGCGTCGGGGCCCATCGGCGTCGCGACGCCGAGCGGGGCCACGCCGTAGAAGCGCGGGAGGTCCTGGCGCGCACCCGGCGGCGGTGTCTCGCTCGGCGCCAGTCTCACGATCTCGTCCGGGCGCACGGACTTTCGTTCCGGTTGGTCCCACGCGCGGAACGCGATCGACGAACGTTGCGTGACGGCCACGCGCCTTCGAGGTGCCGTGGGTCTCGTGGTGGGCGGCGTGCGCACCCAAGGAGGAGGCGGGAGGACGGTCGGTGCGACGCGTGTGAGGTCGACGCGATCGGTCGGTCGCTTCTCGGTCCACGCGGCGACGCGATCGCGCGCGCGTGCGACCTGATCGAGGAGCGCGCCGGGGGGCTCGTGTGTCCTGAGCGAGCCAAGCGCGACGTCGACCGCGGCGAGATCGCGACGGCCCAACGCGTCGAACGCGGTCGCGAAGAGGCACGCGCCGTCCTTCGAGAGGAACGTGGGCGAGACGTCGCGGGCCTCGAACGCCGCCGGGGGCTCCGCGTGGGGCGTCATGCGGTAGGCGAAGTCGTGCTTGGTCCCGAGCGCGTAGAGCATGTCGCCCTTTCGGACGAGGGCCCGCGGCTGCTCCGGGAGAGCGATGGCTGCGGTGGTCGCGCCCGTGCCGACATCGACGACGTCGAGGCCGGCCGGCGAGTCGATCATCACGTACGCACCCGCCCGCACCGCGTGGGACGCGGCGCGCGTCCAGAGGAGCGCGCCCGACGCGACGTCGTACGCCGAGACCTCGGGCGGCGTGCGTGGGGCACCTCGCACCTGGTCTAGCGCAGACGTGCGGACGACGACGAGCAGGACGTCCCCGATGAGCTGCGCGTCCGCGATGGGCTGGGCTCGAGCCAGGAAGACGCGCGGCTTCTTGTCCTTCGCGCTCAGCACGAGCCGCACAGACGCGCCTGCGACGGTGCCGATCGCGGCCTGGTCTTCTGCGGTCCTCTGCATCGACCAGACGCGCGGCGGGGGCGTGGCGACGTGCGGTGGATTCGGCGCGAAGCGCCTCCACTCCTCGACCGGAGTCCGCGTGAACGAGAACGGCCCGTTCGCGCCGTCGCGGGGCGGGGCCTGCTCCTCCACCCACGTCGGGCGAGGGAGGGACGAAGGCACGCGTGGGCTCGCGCTCCCCGCGACGAGCGTCACCGGGGGCGTCCGCGCCGCGAGCTCCGACTCGGCCTGGCGGAGCTCCTCGACCAACGCGCGCGTGGCGTCGAGGGCCACGTCGGCCGCGAGATCCGTCGGGGCCGCGGCCACGCGATCGAGCAGCAGCGTGTCGGCCCGCGCGAAGTCGCGCGCCTCGAGGGCCCTCATCGCGTCGCGGATCGAGGGGTCGACGTGGCCCGCGTCGCACGCGGTGGCCGTGGGCGTCGCGAGCGCCGAGGCCGCCGCGGTGGCCGCGGGGCCAGGGCCCGACTCGGGGACCGCGCTGCGCGCAGGAGGGCTCGCGCACGACGCGGCCAACGCGAACGCGGCCACAGCGAGCAGTCCTACGCCCTCTCGTTCCTTCATGCGCACGTCGTGCGAGATCCTACACGAGGGCGCCGCGAACCCTCGCGCGCCCTTCAGCGCGGCAGGCCGTCGATGCGCGAGATCCAGACGCCGGTCTGCCCCGGCCCCGCGTGCGTCATGAACGCGGTCCCGTCGCGGCCGAACACCCACTCGGCCGCGTGGGCGCGCAGGCGCGCCGCGGGCACGTCGGGGAACGCGAAGGGCGCGCGCGAACGGTAGAGCAGCGTCGCGGCCCAGTCGGTCGGGTACGCCGTGATCGAGAGCCAGAACGTGCCGCCGCGCTCGAAGACGAACGGCGACTCGGTGTACGCCGAGTTGCTCGTCTCGGGCGACGAGTGCACGGAGAGGGCGATGTGCGGCTCGCTCCAACGCGCGAGATCGGGCGAGGTCCGGAACACAACGCCGCTCGCCTTGTGCGTGATCGACTCGCAGCGCGTGTAGTACACGACCCACTCGTCGCCGCGGCGGGTGAGCATCGGATCCCGGGCCTCGCAGAAGTCCTCGAAGAGGGGGAGTGCCCCGGTCCGCGTCCACGCGTAGAGATCGTGCGACTCCGCGAGGCGGATCGACGCGTGGTAGTCGTCTGCGCCGCCCGCTTGGTAGATCATCACCCAGCGATCGCCCACGCGAGCGACGTGCGGCGCCCAGAGGTGTGTCTCCCCGAGCTCACGGCGCGCGTGCAGCGCGAAGCGATGAGGCGCCGGCGCGACCTCGAACGATCCGCGCCGCCAACGCGCCGGCTCGCGCTCGTCGCTCACCGCGTGGACGAGGTCGACCTCGGCGCCGCTCCCCTTGGGCTCGTCGTGGAAGATGCCGAACAGGTGCCACGTCCCGTCGTCACCCTGCACGATTGTGTGGTCGTTCACGTAGTAGGGACCGCCCGCGAGCGAGCTCGTGTCGAGCACGTGGATCATCTCGCCCTGTTCGAGCGTGACGCTCGACTCGTCGGGATCCAGCGGCGGCAGCCCCGCGCTCCACGCGTGGGCCTCGGGCGTCTCGGCGGGATCGGTGAGGAGCGCGATGACGAGGAGCGTGAGCGACGACAAGACGAAAGCACGGTCCCGACTGCTGACCATGATCAAGCGTAGCACCCG
>JAGQJA010000448.1:7902-14908 GCA_020430845.1 Myxococcales bacterium | reverse complement strand
GGGTTGATGCGCTCGGGCGAGTAGCCCAGCTTGAAGTCCTCGCGCGCGAGGCCCGAGACGCGCGCGAGGATGGGCGCGCACACGTCCTCGGTCACGCCGGGGTACACCGTGGACTCGTAGACCACGACGTCACCCTTGCGGAGCACCTTGCCCACGGTCTCCGACGCGCGCACGACCGGGCCGAGGTCGGGTACGTGGTTCTCGTCGACCGGGGTGGGCACAGCGACGACGTAGAACGTCGCGTCGGCGAGGCGCGCCAGGTCGCTCGTGACCTCGAGCGCGCTCTTGGTGAGCTCGTCGGCCGAGACCTCGCCGTTGCGGTCGTGCCCGCGCGCGAGCTCGGCGACCTTGGTCGCGTCGACGTCGAAGCCGACCGTGCCGGCGAACTTGCGCGCGAACGCCAGCGCCACCGGCAACCCCACGTAGCCAAGCCCGAGGACCGCGATCCGCTCCGTCATGCGCCGGGTGTAGCACGGCGGCGCCCGAGGCGGTCAACGCCCGAGGAGAGCCCGCGGGGCCGAGCCCAGGAGCCGCTCGACCTCGCCCTTGCCCACGGCGCGCTCGAGCGCCTCGATCGCCAGGCCCGTGCGGTCGGCGTCCTCGGGTCGGTGCGCGTCGGAGCACGCGGCCTCGTACGCGCCCTCGTCGAGGAGCTTTCGCGCCGTCTTCTCCGCGGTGCGGCCGTACTTGCCCACGAGCGCGCACACGTCGAGCAAGAGCAGCGCGCCGGCGTCGAACATCGCGTCGAGCACCGCGTCGTCCTTCCACACCGGCTGGTAGCGCTCGGGGTGGGCGACCACGACGCGTAGGCCCGCGCGGGCGAGGTCGAACAGGCGGTTCTGCAGGCGCGCCGGGAAGGTCTGCGGGTGTAGCTCGACGAGCACGCCGCGCTTCTTCCCGCGCGCCGCCGCCTCGAGGGGGTAGGGGAGCCCGGCGCCGGCCACGAGCCGCGAGAAGACGACGTCGTCGAAGAAGTGCTCGCTGGCCAGCGAGACGGACGGCAGATCGTCGCGCGCCGCGAGGTGCGGGGACATCGCCGCGAACGCCGCCTCGAGGTCGGACTTGTCGTTGTCGAACATGCCCGGGCGCATGTGCGGCGTGGCCATCACGTGGTCGAAGCCCACCGCGCGCAGGCCCTGGAGCATGCGTATGCCCTCTTCGGGCGAGCGCGCCCCGTCGTCGATTCCGGCGATCCAGTGGCAGTGGAGATCGACGAAGCCCCTCACGGCCTTTCGATACACCCAAAGCCCGTCGCCGTCATGTATGCTCGCCGCGGGATGGCCTCCGTCAATCCGCACACGAGGGAGCTGGTCTTCAAGCTCGTGTTCTACGGGCCTGGGCTCGGCGGCAAGACCACGACGCTGCAGTACATCCACGCCGCGACCAAGCCCGAGAACCGCGGCAAGCTCGTGAGCCTGGCGACGCCCACGGACCGGACGCTCTACTTCGACTACCTGCCGCTGCGTCTGGCCCGCGTGCGGGGCATGTCGGTGCGGCTCCAGCTCTTCACGGTTCCGGGCCAGGTGTACTACGCGGCGACGCGCAAGCTGGTGCTCTCGGGCGCCGACGCCATCGTGTTCGTCGCCGACTCGCAGGCGGGCCGCGCCGACATGAACCAGGAGTCGCTCGACGATCTGCACGCGAACCTCGCGGAGCACAGCCGCACGCTCGACGAGGTGCCGCACACGTTCCACTGGAACAAGCGCGACCTGAGCGACTTGCTCGAGATCGAAGAGCTCGAGAGTCGGTTCAACAAGCTCGGCGCGCCCTCCATCGCCACGGTCGCCACGCGCGGCGAGGGCGTGTTCGAGGGACTCGAGCGGATCACGCGGCTCGTGCTCAAGCGCTACGAGTCCGAGGTGCAGATGGACCCCACGTCGGACGCGCCGCGCTCTCCGCTGCCGCCCGCGACGTCGGGAAAGCCGACCGAGCAGGCCGTGGCCGAGGTGCTGCGCGCGATGGAGGCGCCGACGAAGATCTCCGCGACGCTCCCGAGCGAAGAGGCGATGGGCCTCGGCCGCCGGGATCCTGAGTCGTCGCTCCCCTACGACCCCACGCTCATGAGCCCGAGCCCCGTCGCCGCGCGCGCCGCCGAGCCCGCGGCCAAGGGAGACGCGCTGCTCGAGACACCCAAGGAGGGCGTGGACGCCGTGGCCGAGCCGCCCAAGGACGTCGCGCCGAGGCCCGGCGCGAGCGCACCCGCGAGAGAGGCGGCGAGCCCTGGCGCGAGCGCGCCCGCGAGAGAGGCCGCGAGCGCGCCTCCGCAGGCCGTCACGTCGGCGCTGCCGGGGTCGATGAGCGCCCCGTTCTCGATGGCCGAGCTCTGGCCCGAGTCCGACCGCGAGCGCATCAAACAGGCCGAGTCGATGATCGCCATGCGCGACGCCGTCAACGCTGTGCTCGCGTGCGACGTCATCGTCACGCGCGTGCTCGCGTCGGCCGCCGCGGCCGTCGGTACGCTCGACGCGCCGCGCGATCCGGCGTTGGTCGCGACGCTGATCGGCCTCGACGGTCGGCGCTACCTCGCGTTCCGTGCGAGCGTGCGCGCCGCCCGGCACCGCGAGCCGGTCACGGTGCGCGACGCGCTCGAGGCCTACGCGTTCGCCGTCGAGGCGCGGCGGCTGCGCGATCTCGTCAGAAGAGAGCGCCGAGACGCTTGAGCACGCCGCCGGGCGTGTACACCGCCCGGAGCCCGCGGAGCATCCACTTGTAGGTGGTCGCGCTGTACGGGTACCAGTACGGATCGCGCTTGGGCGGGGAGACGCGGTCGACGGTCACGACGCGCAGCTGCGCCATGTCGCGGAGGGCATCGTCGCCGTGCACGCGACCGAAGCCGCTCTGACCGATGCCTCCGAAGGGGAGCTCGGCGGCGGCGTAGTTCGACATCACGTCGTTGACCACGACGGAGCCGGCCGCGACCCGCCGAGCGAGCCGCGCGCCCTTGTCGCGGTCGCGCGTGAAGACATAGGCGTTGAGCCCGAGCGGGCTGTCGTTCGCGAGCGCGATGGCCTCGTCGTCGGAGGCGACCTTCATGAACGGGACGATCGGGCCGAAGATCTCGTCGGTCATCACGGTCATGTCGTGCGTGCAGCCCGCGAGCACGGTGGGCTCGAAGAACTGCCCGGGGCCCGCGCCGCGCTTGCCGCCGCACGCGATCGTCGCCCCCTTGGCGGTGGCGTCGGCGATGTGCGCCTCGGCGATGTCGACCTGCCTCGGGTAGGTGAGCGCGCCGACGTCGGTGTCGGGCCGCGCCGGATCGCCCTGGCGGAGCTCGGTGACCAGGTCGACGACCTTGGCGAGCAGCGCGTCGTGGATGGCTGCATGTGCATACACGCGTTCGACCGCCACGCACGCCTGGCCTGAGTTGACGAAGCCGCCCCAGGCGATCGCGCGGGCGGTGCGTTCGAGGTCACAGTCGGCGCACGCCACGAGCGGCGCCTTGCCGCCGAGCTCCATGACGCACGGTACGAGCGCCGCGCCGCAAGCCGCCGCGACCTTGCGTCCCGACGACACGCCGCCCGTGAACACGAGCTTCTGGATGCCCGACTCGATGAGCGCCTGACCGACCTCGGCGCCGCCGTGCACGAGCTGGAAGAGGTCTTCGGGTAGGCCGCAGCCGTCGAAGACCTGCTTGGCCTTCTCCATCGTCAGCGGCGCCACGTCGCTCGGTTTGACGACGACGGCGCTGCCCGTGACGAGCGCCGCGACGACGTCGCCCATGGGGATCGAGAACGGGAAGTTCCACGGAGAGATGATGCCCACGACGCCGCGCGGCACGTAGTGGAGCTCGGCGCGCCGGTGCGGCTGCATCGACGTCGTGACGTCGCGCGACGCGAGCGCCGACGGTGCGGCCTTGCACGCGTGGGTGGCCGTGCCGAGGAACACCGCGACGTCGTGGAGCAGGGCCTCGACCTTGGGCTTGCCGCACTCTCGCGACACGACGTCGGCGATCTCCTCGGCGTGATCGAGCACCGCGTCGCGCAGCCGGAGCACGCGCCGCGCACGCTCTTCGACCGACAGCACCGACCACGCTGCCTGCGCTCGGCGCGCGCGCTCCACCGTGCGCGCGACCTCCTCGCGCGAGGCCACGGGCACCTCTCCCAAGAGCTCTCCGGTCGCCGGCGCCCAGCTCCGTACGGCCTTGGCGCCCGCGCCGTTGCTTGCGTCGCCGCGGGTCTGCGCGATCTGTCCCATACGTCCTCCGTCCGAGTCCGAGTCGACGTTATCTCATCCCCGGGTCGCGTGCCCGCATCGGCCACAGCGCGAAGACGAGCGACGTCGGCACCACCACGAGCCCCAGGGTCACGAGCACGCCCGCGTACGAGTGCGTGCGGTCGATCACCTTGCCCATGAGCGGGTTTACGACGATGTGTGAGAGCGACTGCGCGGCCGCCGTGAGCCCTCCCGACGTCGAGACCCGCCCGGCGGGCACGCGGCTCAGCATGTCCCCCGTGACGATCACGTAGACGCCGCCGCCCCCGGCCGCCGAGACGCCGAGCAGGACCATCGTGAGCCAGGGGCCCGACGCGAGGGGCACGACGGCGAGCGTGGTGGCGAGCGCCGTGGCGAAGAGCAGGAGCCCGCGGTCGGTGGGGGAGGGGGCGCCCGGCCCTGCGCGGCGCTCGAGCGCGCCTCGCCTCCGGCTCGCCACGAAGCCGAACGTCACCGCGCCCAGATCGAAGAGCACCGGCGGCACGACGAGGTAGGGCCCGAGCGCGTCTTGCGGCACGTGGCGGGCCTCGACCAGGAGCTGGCTCGTCCAGTTGAAGACGAACATGAGCAGCGGCGCCGAGCCGACGACCGCGACGAGCGCACGCAAGACGGCGGGGTCTCGCGCGGCGTCGAGCAGGGAGCCCGCGCCGCGCGCTGCTTCCGGCGTGGCCTCCGCGTCCTTGGCCGGACGCATGCCGCGCGTGGCCCAGAGCCAGAACGGCACCCAGGCGGTGCCGACCACGGCGGAGCCGACGAACGCGAAGCGGAAGCCGTAGCGCGCGTTGAGGGCGACCGCAAGCGGCGCGGCCACCATCGCGCCGAGCGAGCTGCCGGTGAAGAGCAGCCCGTACGCCGCGGTGCGCGCCTTGTGCGGCAGCGCTGCGCGGATGGCCTGGGCCGCGGCCGGAAACGACGGGGACTCCGCCGCGCCGAGCAACACGCGGAGCGCGAAGAGCGTCGCGAACGAGACCGCGAACGCGTGCGCGCCTGCGACGACCGACCACGCGACGACCGCGATGGCGAGGCCCCGCCGTGCGCCGACCCGGTCGAGGAGCATGCCCGCGAGGGGGGCGCCGACGAGGTACGCGATCGAGAAGGCCCCCGTGATCCATCCGTACTGAGTGTGGTCGATGCCGAGGGCCTGGCGCACCGCCGGGGCGATCGCGGCGAGCGTCTGGCGGTCCACGTAGCTCACGCTCATCCCGAGCGTGGCAGCGACGGCCACGCGCCAGCCGAGCGGGCGGGGCTCGGCGTCCGGTGTGGGGCGCGGGGACCACATTCGGTGACGATGTGGCAGCTTCACCCCGCCTGCGTCAAGGCGCGCACGGCAAACCTGTGCGTGCGCTGGCGACCTGATACTCTTTGTCCTCATGGCGGAAGTGCTGCCGATGGACGAGCTCGTCGAGGAGCCTTCCGACTTCGGCGCGCTGCGTCCCGGGTCGAAGCTCGGCCGCTACGAGCTGCTCATCCCCGTCGCCCGCGGCGGGATGGCGCGCGTCTGGGCCGCTCGCCAGCACGGCCAGCGCGGCTTCACCAAGCTGGTCGCTGTGAAGACCATCCTCCCGCACCTCGCGCGCGAAGAGGAGTTCGAGCGGATGTTCCTCGACGAGGCGCGCATCGCCTCGGGCGTCCACCACCCCAACGTGTGCGAGATCTACGAGCTCGGCGACGAGCGCGGCACGCTCTACATGGCCATGGAGTGGGTCAGCGGCGACTCGTTCTCGCGGGTGCTCCGCACGAGCGGCAAGACCGAGCCCGTCGAGCCGCGCGTGGCGGCGCGCGTGATCGCCGACGCGTGCGCCGGCTTGCACGCGGCCCACGAGCTCGTCGACGAGAACAACCGCCACATGGGCGTCGTTCACCGCGACCTGTCGCCCCACAACATCCTCATCACGGGCGACGGCGTGGCGAAGGTCGCCGACTTCGGCGTCGCGAAGGCGCTCGGACAGCTGCACGAGGCGACGAGCGCCGGGCAGCTCAAGGGCAAGATCTCGTACATGGCGCCCGAGCAGGTCACGGGCGCCGAGGTCGATCGTCGGAGCGACGTGTTCTCTCTCGGCTGCGTGCTCTACGAGTCGACGACCGGCCAGAAGCCGTTCAAGGGCGACGGAGACCACCAGGTGATGCACGCGCTCTTGCAGGGTGACGTCACGCCGCCGTCGCAGATCATCCGATCGTATCCGCAGGCGCTCGAACGCATCGTGCTGCGCGCGCTGTCGCCGCAGGCGCTGCTGCGCTTCCCCACGGCCGAGCAGATGCGCTACGCGCTCGAGGAGTTCTTGGCGCGGAGCGGGCAGCTCGTCACCCAGGCGAACGTCGCCCAGACGGTGCGCGCGCGCATCGGTCCGTTGATGGATCGCCGCAAGGAGCGGATCCGACTCGCGAGCCAGGCGGGCGACCGCGACGCGTGGCAGGACGCCGCGCACATGACGCCCTCGGGCGCGCGCGCGACGTCGGCCAGCGGGGTCAAGCAGAGCGTGCCGGCCGCGGGGCGCCCGCTCTACTCGACGATGCAGATGCAGCAGCCGCCGCCCGCCGGCGCTGCGCCCGAGCCTCCGCCTCCACAAGTGCTCATGCCGGGCGGCGCGCCAGCGTTCAGCGAGCCTTCGCCGCACTCGTCGCCGGGCTACCCCGCGCCCATGCAGACCGGGCCGTTCGCGCAGCAGCCCGCCGCGGCGCCGCCGATGGCGACCCTGTTGAGCGCTCCGCAGGCGCCCGCGCCGCAGCCGCCCGCGCCTGCCTCTGCCGCTGGGCCTCCGCCGCCCGTGCAGCGCCTCAGCACGACGCTCGCGCT
>JAGQJA010000448.1:0-7826 GCA_020430845.1 Myxococcales bacterium | reverse complement strand
ACGCGCCGCAGCAGCACGCGCCGCAGCAACACGCGCCGCAGCAACACGCGCCGCAGCAGCAGTACGCGGCTCCGCAGACGCACGCGCGCGGCTACGTCGCGACCGGTTCGCACGACGGCGTCGAGTCTGCGCCGGTGCCCCTCGCCGCGCCCGACGACGGCGGCGCACCCCAGCGCTCCGCCGCTTCGACCGGCCAGTACGCCATCGCGATCGGCGTAGGTGTCGGCCTCGCGGTCCTCATCGGCGGCGGCGGGTTCTTCGCCTACCGCTCGCGCCGCGCGCACGACACGGCGTCCGCGCCCCACGCCTCGACCGCGGTGGCCGCCGCGGTCGCGCCCTCGTCCACCGCGCCGCCCGTCGCGACCGGCGGACCCGCGCCCACCGTGGAGGGCGACAGCCTCGCGTTCAACGTTTCGCCCGCGCAGGCTGTCCTCGTCGTCGACGGCAAGCCGCTCGGCGTGGGCGTGCGCTCGATCCCCAGACCCAAGGAGGGCTCGCCGCTGACGGTGCGCGTGCAGGCGGTCGGCTTCGAGGACGAGGTCGTGCGCATCGACGCGCAGACGCCGAGCCCCGTCGAGATCGTGCTGCGCGACGCGGCGCCGACGCTCGAGCTGGGCGACGACGCGGGCGCCACCGCGAGCGACGACGACACCGCCAAGCCCCGCCCCAAGCCCAAGTCGACCGAGCCCGCGCTCCCGGACAACCCTTATTGAAGCGCGACGCGGCGCTTCTCTTGTGGGGCCCCGAGGTGGCAAAATGACGCCGATGCTCGGACTCCGCTCTCGCGCCACGGCCACCTTGCTCGTGCTCGCGCTCGCCCTCTCGACGACGACGGGAGCGCGCGCCGACGAGGACGCGGCCGCGACCGCGCGGACGCAATACAACCAAGGTCAGCAGGCCTACAAGGCGAAGCGCTACGTCGAGGCGGCGCTCCACTTCGAGGCGGCCGCCGCCCTCCGGCCGCACCCGGCACCTCTGTACACCGCGGGTCTGGCGTGGGACTTCGCCGCGAAGCCGGAGAGAGCCGCAGACGCGTACGCGCGGTGCTTGTCGCTCGAGGGGCTCGACCCGAAGCAGGCCGTCCTCGCGAAGGAGCGCATCGAGAAGCTCGAGAAGATGCTCGGCACGCTCGCGGTGACGGCGCCCGCGGGCTGGAAGGTGCAGATCGACTCGAACACGGAGACGGGCGTTCCGGCGCGCCTGCACGCGGCCGCCGGCGTGCACTCGCTCACCTACAAGATCCCTGGCAAAGGGATCGAGAAGCAGGACGTGTCGCTCGAGGTGGGCAAGGTCACGGAGCTCGAGCTCAAAGAGAAGGTCGAGTCGGCCGAGCCGGTCGTCAAGCCCGACGAGCCGCCGCCGCCGCCACCTCCTCCGCCTCCTCCCGTTGCGCCCAAGGGCTTCTGGACGCTGCGCAAGTCGATCGGCGTGGGCGTCGCGGGTCTCGGTGTGGCTGCCGCCGGGGCGGGGGCGATCTTCGGCGTGCAGGCGCTGAGCGCGCGGGACGCGTACGACGCCGGTCCGACGCGCGCTTCGTTCGACCACGCGTCGGCGATGCAGACGTGGACGAACGTGATGCTCATCGCGGGAGGCGTGCTCGTCGCCGGCGGCGTGGCGCTCGTCGTGTGGCCCGACAACGACCGCGCAGAAGGCCGGATGACGCTCGGGCTCGGCCCTGGCGGCTTCGTCCTCGGAGGAAAGCTGTGAACAAGCTCGGGCTCGCGGTCTCACTCGCCACGCTCTGCGCCGTCAGCGTCTACGGATGCTCGCTCGGCCTCGACGAATCCAAGATCGGCGCGGCGCCCGACGCGGGGACGCTGCCCGACGGCGACACTCCCGACACGTTCCGACCGCCCGTCACCGACGGCGGCACAGAGGCGGGCGGCCTGCCCACGGCGTGCACGCGCGACGACGAGTGCGCGACGAAGGACGCATGTTTGAAGGGACGCTGCGATCTCGAGCGCAAGGCGTGTGTCTTCGACGTCTGCCTCACCGCCACGTGCAACGCAGGCACCTGCGACGAGGCGACGCGCGTGTGCGGCGCCCCCAAGCCCCGTACGTTCCGCGCGGCCACATTCCCGATCGGCGCCGGCGTCGGCTGCGGCGGCGCGCTCGGTACGCCGCAGCGCTGCATCGCCGCGGTCTATCCGTACGTCTTCGTCGGCACCACCAACGGCGTCGTCGCGTTCTCGTCGTCGGACCCGTCGAGCGCCAGCCCGCAGGCCGTCGCCGTCAAGGGCGTCGGCTTCCTCCCGACCAGCATCGTCGCGTCGGGCAACCGCGTCTTTCTCCTCGGCGGCTCGACCACCGTCGGCGCCGTCTCGCGCGTCCAGATCGCCGTCGTCGACGTGCCGACGGACCCGTTCCGTCGAGAGCTCGTCGCGTCCACCATCCTCTCGTCGTTCGACCGCCCGAGCGGCGACGTGCTCCTCGAGCGAGAGGGCAGCGGTGCGTTCTTGCTCCAGCTCTCCGCGCCGGCGAACTTCCCCACGGGCATCGTCCGCGAGCCGATCGGCGAGCCGCTCGACATCAAATCGAGCCCGTTCCCGCCCGTCCCGGGCGCGACGCCGGTCGCCTCCAGCGGAAGCCGGATCATCGTAGAGGCCTTCAGCGTCCAGGCCATCTCGACCATGAGCTTCATCACGATGGCCGGCACCGCGCAGGCCGCCAAGGATCAAGAGACGGCGTTGACGGCTGCGGGCAGCGTGACTGGACAGCGTACCTTCGCGACGACGCAGGGCGGCGCGGTCTACTGGAGCGTGGCCCAGCTGACGGCGCCACCGCCGGCCAACACGCTCAGGGCGGCGCGAGGACACTTCCTCGTGGCCGACGCTGCCGCGACGTTCGTGCCCGCGGGCGGCATCGACATCGCCGTCTACCCGAACATCCCCGCCGCCAATCAGGTCATCGGCCCCGTCGCGCTCATCGACAAGGACACGGCGCTCGTCTCGGCCGCGGTGCCCACGGCGCTGACCACGACAGACATCAAGATCCACAAGCGTGCGACGGGTCTCACACCGCAGAAGGTGACGCTCACGCAGCCTGTGACGCAGCTCGGCGCGAGCGCGAGCTCGGGGCTCGCGTACGTGCTCGCCGCCGAGAGCCCCACCGCGGCGTCGGTGCACGTCTTCGACGCGGCGTGCAACTGACGGCGCGCGCCGCGGGCTCGACGTCGTCGGCTCGCGTGGTAGTGTCCCGCGCCGTGGCGTCGTCTGACTCTTTCGTGCCGCTCCGCTGGCTCAAGAGCGGACACCTGCAGACGCTCGGGGCCGCCGCGCCGCTGTTCACGCGCGTGCCCGAGGTCCCGCCGGCGCAGCGCTGCGCGGTGCCGATCGCCGGGGGCTCGCTCCACGGCGCGCTGTGGATGCACGCGCGTCGCGCGCCGGGCGTCGTCGTCGCTCACGGCATCGGCGGGTCGGGCGCGTCGCCTTCGATCGTGCGCGGCGCGTCGGCGCTCTTTCGCGCCGGCTACCACGTGCTGTGCTTCGACATGCGCGGCGCGGGCGAGAGCCTCGAGGACGTCCCGTCGCTGTACCACGCTGGGCTCACCGCAGATCTCGACGCGGCGCTGACCTGGCTCGCGTCGCGGCCGCGGGTCGACGGCGTGTGCCTCGTCGGGTTCAGCGGCGGGGGCAGCATGGCGCTCAAGCTCGCGGGAGAGTGGGGCGAGGCCGCGCCTCCCCACGTGCGGTGCGTCGCGAGCGTGTCGGCGCCGCTCGACTACACGCTCGTCGCGCCGTGGATGGAGGGGCGGGGGCGACTGCCGTATCGCCTCCACGTGCTCGGAGGCCTCGCCGACGGCGCCAAGAAGTTCGCCGAGCGGCACCCGAGCCGCGCGCGCTACAAGGCGCACGAGGTCAAGCGTCTCGGCAGTCTGCGGCAGTACGACGACACGGTCATCGTGCCCATGCACGGCTTCGCGAGCGTCGAAGACTACCGCGCTCAGGCGAGCTCCGGGCCGTGGCTGCCACGCGTTCGTGTCCCCTCGCTGCTCGTCCACGCGGAGGATGATCCGATGGTGCCCATGCGCACGCTCACCCCTTGGCTCTCCGCGGCGTCGCCGGCCGTCGACGTTCGCCTCTCGCGTCACGGCGGTCACGTCGGGTGGTTGTCGGGGCTCGACGCGCAGAGCTGGCTCGGCGGGTGGGCCGTGCGACAGGTGCTCTCGCACTTGCGCGCGCACGCGCCCGCGCGCGAGGACGCCTCGTGATCCTCTCCGCGCTGCCCAAGGGCGCCCTCGTGATCCTCAAAGAGGCCGCGCGGCACCTGCTCCGACGACCGGTCGTCGGCGTCGCGATCGCGGGACGCACGGCTGGCGGGGAGTGGCTGCTCATCCGCCGCGCCGACACCGGCACGTGGGCGCTTCCGGGCGGGACGCTCGAGTGGGGCGAGGTGCTCACCGACGGCATGCGGCGCGAGCTCGAAGAGGAGGCCGGGGTCGTCGACTCGAAGATCGTGCGCCTCGTCGGGGTGTACTCGCGGCCCGACCGCGATCCCCGCTTCCATGCGGTGACTGTGCTGGTCGAGTGCGAGATCTCGCCGCCTGTGAAGGCGCCGTGCAACCCGCTCGAGATCCTCGAGGCGCGGCTGTTCGCCGTCGACGACCTGCCCGCCGAGCTCGCGATGGGCATGCAAGACATGCTCGACGCGGCCCGTCGCGGCGACACAGTCGTCGAGTGACGACCCGCATGGCGCCGCGGCGCCGTCGGCGTATCATGTCGCCCGATGGCGAATGACCTGTTCCGGCTCACCGGCACGCTCATCGCAGAGAAGTTTCGCGTCGAGCGGGTGCTCGGCGAGGGAGGCTTCGGCGTCGTGTACGCCGGCCGCCACCTGTTGCTCGACATCCCCGTCGCCATCAAATGCCTCAAGCCGTTCGGCGCCACGCTCGACGAGCAGGCCCACGCCGCGGAGGCGTTCCTCCGCGAGGCGCGCATCCTGTTCACGCTCCAGCACGCGGCGATCGTGCGTCTCTATGACGTGGGGATGCTCCCGGGCTCGAACGTACCGTACGCGGTGCTCGAGCTCCTGTCGGGCCGCACGCTCGAGCACGAGATCGCGGAGCGGCGCGCCGGAGGCCGACATTTCAGCGCGCGCGAGCTGCTCGATACGTTTGCGCCCATCCTCGACGGGCTCGCGTTCGCGCACGAGCGCGGCGTCATCCATCGAGACATCAAGCCCGCGAACATCATGCTCTCGTTCGGGCAAGGCGGCGCCTCGGAGCCCAAGCTGCTCGACTTCGGTACGGCGCGCGACGGCGCGTTCGCGCAGCCGTCGCAACACTCGGGCTTCACGCCGCGCTACGCGGCGCCCGAGCAGTGGGATCGCACGCTCGGCCCCACGGCCCCGTACACCGATGTGTTCGCGATCGCGATGACGCTCGCCGAGGCGTGCCTTCTCGCGCCGCCGGTCGACCCCCAGGGCGGGATGCTGCAGCTCTTCGCCGCCGCCCTCGACGAACGTCGACGCCCGGCCCTCCGCGTCGCCCGCCCCGACCTGCCCCCGGGGCTGTCGGACCTCGTCGACCGCGCGCTGCGGGTCAACCCGCGCGAGCGCTTCGCCTCGGGCCGAGAGCTCGCGGCGGCGTTCCACGCGGCGCTCACCCCCGCGGCCAACGCGGTCGGGCCGTCGGCGCTGCCCCCGCCTCCGCCGGCGCCCCACATGATGTCGAGCGCGCCCCCTCTCGGGGTGAGCACGACCACCACGCCCCACGCGCTCCGATCGATGCCGCCCGCGCCTGCCGGCCGCTCGCCCGCCACGATCATCGCGCTCGGCCTCGCGGGGCTGTCGGTCCTCATCGCGGCGGTCAGCCTCGTGGCGCTCGTCGTCTTCCTGCTGCGGCCCGAGCCCGCGGCCGAGGCGAGCGCTTCGACTCCGGCCGCGACGCAGCCCAAGCCCACGGCGGCCCCCGCGGCCGATGATCTCCCTCCAGGCGCGGGCGGGACCTCCGGCGCGGCGACGGGTGAGCTGCCGATCGCTCCTCCGACGCCTCCCGCGAGGCCTGCCGGACCGGGCGGAGGCACGCTCCGACTGGCCGGCGTGCTCGGCGCGCCGCCCACGTGGACCAAAGGCGACGTGCTCGAGACGGCTGCGCCGTCGGCGGCCGCGTTCAACCAGTGCGCCGACGCCACGCACCGCGCCTTCAAGGGCGCCTCGGGCTCGGTGTCCGTCATCGTCCACGCGCGCCTCGCGGGCGACGTCGAGAGCACCATGTGCTCGTTGACCGAAGAAGGGGACTCGGGCGCCGAGACCGTGGTGTGCCCGTGCGTCGAGCGGGTGATCGCGCGTTGGCGTCTGCCCAAGGCGCGCGGGCGCGTCGGCGCGCTGGAGACCGGCACGTTCATCTTGGATCTCAAGCTCTCCCCCTGATCACGCGTAAGACGCGGGCTGGCGGCGCGTTGTCGTCGTGATGACCGGTCCCCACCCGCGCGCCGACCACGCCCTGGCCACCGACCCTCGCCTCACGCGCCCGTCGGGCCGCTGGGCCGCGATCCGGTCTGCGGGGGCAGATGTGGGCGAACGTGGGACCTCCGACGATGCGCGCGGTCGGTCAGATCCCCGTAGTCTGACGTACGTACAAGCGGAGCTTCCGATGGATCGAATCGGCGAATACCTCATCAAGCGGCTCGTCGGCGAAGGCGGGATGGGCAAGGTCTACGAGGCCGAGGAGCGCCTGTCCGGGCGCCGCGTCGCCCTCAAGGTGCTGCGCCCCGAGCTCACGCGCAACGAGGACGGCCGTCGCATGTTCCTCAACGAGATGCAGATCCTCGCGCACCTCGAGCATCCGAGCCTCGTGCGGAGCCTGGCCTCGATGGAGGTCGACGGGCAGCTCGTGCTGGTGCTCGAGTACCTGCGCGGCAGGACGCTCCGCGCCCAGCTCACCCAGCGTGGCCCGCTGCCCTGGGCCGAGGCGCTCGAGCACGTCGCGCGGATCGCCGAGGCGCTCGTCGTGGCGCACGGGCAAGAGCCCCCCATCGTGCACCGCGACCTCAAGCCCGAGAACGTGATGCTCACCGTGCCCGAGGGCAGCCCCGAGGACACGGGCCCGGTGGCAGGGGCCAAGGTCATGGACTTCGGCATCGCCAAGGTGCTCGAGGGGATGCACGGGACGACGCAGAGCATCGGGACGCTGCAGTACATGAGCCCGGAGCAGATCGACGCGCGCGGCATCGACGGCCGCAGCGATCTCTACTCGTTGGGGCTCATGTTCTACGAGCTCATCAGCGGCGACCCGCCGTTCCAGTCCGCGTCGCCGCGCGAGCTCCTCAACATGCAGTGCACGCAACCGGCGCCGCCGCTCCCCACCGAGGTGCGGCGCGGGCTTCCGCGAGGCGTCGAAGATCTGCTCTTCCAGATGCTCGAGAAGGCCCCGGAGGACCGCCCGGCGGACGCCGACGAGGTGGTCGAGCGCCTCTCCCCGTTCCGGTCGGCGGTCGAGACGGCCCCGCGGACCGAGCGTGTGAGCGAGCGACGCACCGACCGAAAGAGCGACACGAGGCGCGACTCCGTGGACGCGTCTCCGGACGACACGGGCAAGGGCGCGTCGGGCGACACGCTGCACTCGGGGCGCGTCTCACAGTCCACGCGCGAGGAGCCGCGCACCTCCGCCCCGCCGCGCAACGACACGGTGGCGCTCGTCGAGAAGAACGCGTCCAAGCCGCGCGAGGTCCAGACGTGGCTCGCGGTCGTCGCGATCGTCGCGCTGTCGCTCGTCGCGGGCCTCACGACCTACCTCGTGCGGATGCGCATGACGGCCGACGCGCCCACGCCCACGGTGACGGCCGACGGGCGAGGGAGCAATCCCGCGAGCGCGCGGTGAAGCACGG
>JAGQJA010000447.1:10262-10678 GCA_020430845.1 Myxococcales bacterium | reverse complement strand
CGGGGCTGTTGGCGCCGATGATCGAGACGCCGGTCCCGGGCTGCATGCCGAAGTGGATGAGCGCGCGCGCGGCGCGACGGATCGCGGCGCCGTAGGCCCTCCACGTCATCGTGCGCCACACGCCGTCGCGCTTGACGCGGAGGGCGGGGCCGTCGCCGTGCTTTCGGACCGTCTCTTCGAGGACTTCGTGGACGAGCGTTGCCATCCAGCGGGTGTATCCCGAACCGGAGGCCGAGGAAAGACCAGGAGCGCCCCCGGCGGACGGGAGCGGACGCGCCTCAGGCGAGGGGGGCGTCGAGGGCCGCCTCGAGCTCGCGGGCGGCGGCGAACAGGGGCTCGAGCGCCGCCGAAGCGTCCTCGGCCGCGCCCACGTCCGCGGTCACCACGGCGAGGGCCTTCACGTCACCGCGGATCGA
>JAGQJA010000447.1:8242-10175 GCA_020430845.1 Myxococcales bacterium | reverse complement strand
GGATCGAGTCGACGAGCTGGTCGAAGGCGCGGATGGCCGCGTGGAGCCAAGCGTAGAGGCCGCGCAGGTAGTCGGCGAGCGGGCCGTCGTCGAGAAAGAGCGGGTGCAAGCGGCGCGTGGCCGTGCGCACGTAGAGGCACTCGAGCGCGTCGCGCAGGCGCGTGAGCATCGCCTCGCGGACCGTGAGGGCCCGGGCCAGGGTCTGTCCGCGCGGGTGGCGCGCCAGCTCGTCGATGGCGCGGCGCAGGCACAGCAGCTCGACGGTGAGGTTGAGCTGCTCGTCGCCGACCTGGTCGAGGAAGTCCTGCGCGTTCGCGTTGCCCGTCTCGGTATGACGCGGCGCGGCGCGGAGGCGGATGTGCGAGTCGCCGGCGCGCGGATCGTCGCGGCGGGGCGCACGCTCCTCACGGCGGGTGGGGGGCATCGCCTCTTCACCTTGCGGGGGAGCGAGCAGCAGGGCGCGGAACTTGGGAGCGGGCGGCGGCGTCACGGGCTTTGGTACGTGTCGCACCTACCAATCTCCCCTGAAAAGTTGGCGTTGGGAGAGCCCCCGTCCCAGACTTGAAGTGGAGGGTGAAGTATGGGCCCCCAGCGGTCGCTTTTCAGGAGTGTTTCGGGGTGGGTGATCCTCGCTTGTATCGCCGCCCCCCTCATCACGACGTCGCGAAAAGCCGAGGGTGAGCAGCCCAAGGCCGTCGACGCGAGCCCCAAGTCGACCGCTCCAGCGCGGGCCGCGCCCCCTGCCAAGAGCGGAGGCGGCGGCAAGTGCGGCGCGGGCATGGTCGAGGTGACGGGCGAGTACTGCCCCGACGTCGAGCACGTGTGCCTCAAGTGGCTCGACCCGCCGCCCTACCAGTACCTGCGCTGCGCCGAGTACAAGAAGCCTGCGAAGTGCAAGGTTCCGCGCGTGCACATGTCGTTCTGCATCGACCGCGAGGAGTACGCCGAGGAGGGCACGGTCGACGCCGCGAGCAAGCTGCCCGTGGTGAGCAAGAGCTGGCTCGACGCCAAGGCCATGTGCGAGGCGCGAGGCGCCCGGCTCTGCAAAGAGGCCGAGTGGGAGTTCGCGTGCGAAGGCGAAGAGATGCGCCCCTACCCGCACGGGTTCAAGCGAGACACCAAGGTCTGCAACTTCGACCTCACCGACCTGGGCGGACCGAACGACAAGCTCAAGGACCACCGCGCGCCGCTCGGCGCGTTCGCAGGCTGCACCTCGCCCTTCGGCGTGCACAACATGACCGGCAACGTCGACGAGTGGACCGAGCGCGAGGGCGTGGCCGCGCCCAACCGATCGATCCTCCGCGGCGGCTGGTGGCTCCCTGGGCGCAACCGGTGCCGCGCCGCGACCATGGGTCACGACGAGTCGTACACCGGCAAGCAGGTCGGCTTCCGCTGCTGCAAGTGAGGGCCTCCGCGCAGGCCGGCTGGTGACGGCTCAGGCGCGGAAGTCGGTGAGGAAGCGCGGCGGCGACGCGAGCGCGCGGATCTTGTCGGCCTCGTCGACGTGACCGAGCTCGCGCGCGGTCGTCTCGAACCGCGCCATCTCTTCGAGGCCGATCTGCTCGCGCGCCGACTCGAGCAGCCCGAGCAGCTCGGCCCACTGCCCCTCGAGCAGGAGCGCGTACGCGTAGAGCCGCACGGCGAGCTGACGCAGCTCGGGCGCCGCCTCGGGGGAGAGCGCGGGACGCAGCACCTCGATGGCGCGCGCGCCGTCTTGCTTGTCGAGCGCCTGGTAGGCCTGGTCGATCGCGAGGGCGAGCGGCGCGTCGACGCGGACGCGTGAGCCCTGGCGCAGCGCCTGGATGTTGCGGAACGCGAAGAGGCCCGACAGCATCGCCGTCCACGTCCACTGGATCATGAGCGAGCCCACGAGCGCGAGCGCCGCGATGACGATCGACGCGTAGCGCGCGGGCTTCTCGCCCTTGCCGCCCGT
>JAGQJA010000447.1:0-8100 GCA_020430845.1 Myxococcales bacterium | reverse complement strand
GGGCGACGAGCGCGAGGGTGCCGACGAGGATGCCGGCGATCGGCCCCGCGAGGCTGATGAGGATGCCGCGGCCCGTCGAGACGTCACGCCCCGACTCCCACGACGTGGTGCCGCCCATGCCGTGCAGATCGATCTGCGGGGCGAGGCCGAAGACGCGCCCGCACACCGCGTGCCCGAGCTCGTGCCAGAGCACCGACGCGAACACCACGACCACCCAGATGGCCATGCGCGCGAAGTTGAAGTCGCCGCCGGCCGCGAGCAGCAGCGTGATCAAGAAGAACGACCCGTGGACGCGGACCGGGATGTTGCCGATGCGAAAGGCCATCATGGGGTGACGCCCCTAGAGCAGGATCTTTCTGATCTTGCTCACGATTTCGCTGACCGGCGTGGTCTTCGTGATGTACTGCACCGCCCCCAGGGAGATCGCCTGGGTGACGTCGGTGGGGCTGTTGCGCGAGGACACGAAGAGCACGGGGATGCGGCGGAGCAGCGGGTTACCCCGGAGGACCTTGGCCAACGAGAAGCCGTCGAGCCGTGGCATCACCACGTCGGTGACCACCATGTTCGGCGGAGAGATCGTGCCGAGCAGCTCGACCGCCTCCATGCCGTCTTTGGCCTCGACCACGGTGTAATGCGGCTCGAGCAGCGTCTTGAGGCGGGTGCGGGCGGCCGCGTCGTCGTCGACGAGGAGCACCGTCTTGCGCACGTTCATCGAGCTGGGCACCGTGGACGGGCGCACGATGCCCCCCGCGATGGCGTGGGCCTCGGCGGCGGCGTCGCTCAGCGAGCGCGGCGGCCGCGAACCGCCGGCGACGACAGGGCCGGGCGGCTTCGATGGACGTTTGGGGAAGCTCATGTCTTACATCAGAGCATAACACTCGAACCGGTCGCGCCAACCCTCGGGGCCGACTTGCCGCATTCGCCGCTCGCGCTCAGGCGCCGACCGCGAGCTGCTTCTTGCGCAGCACGCGGCCGAGCAGGCGCGAGAACAGGCGACGCGAGAAGCGCGGCGACCAGTGGTTGATCCACAAGACGAGGCTCATGATGATGCCCGGCACCACGAGCGCCCGCCCGCGATCGAAGCCGCGGATGGCCGATCGCGCGCAGCGCTCGGCCGTGATCTCGACGAGGCCGGGCGCCTTCTGCCCCGTGAAGTTGCCGAGATTCTCCTCGAACTCTGTGGCGACCGGGCCGGGGCACACCTGCGTCATGGTCACGCCCGTGCCTGCCAGATCGGCCACGAGCGCCTCGGACAGGCCGCTCACGTAGTGCTTGGTGGCGATGTACGCGGCGAAGCCCGGCATGATCGACATGCCGAAGCCGCTGCTGACGTTGAGCACGCCGCCCTTGCCGCGCGCGACCATGCCCGGGAGCACCGCGTGCGTGAGGATGGTGAGGCTCACGACGTTGAGCTCGATCATCGCGAGGGTCTTGTCGAGCGACGCGCGGTCGAACACGCCCATGTCGCCCACGCCGGCGTTGTTGATCAGGACGTCGACCTCGATCTCACGCGCTCGAAGCGTCTCGACGAGGGCGAGCGTGGCGGCGCGATCGCCGAGATCGCACGGGAGGAGCACCACCTCGAGGCCGTCGCGCATCGCGCGGAGCTCGGTCGACAGCGCCTCGAGGCGCTCGACGCGACGCGCCACGAGCACGAGCTTGCCGGCGCGCGGCGCGAGCTGACGCGCGATCTCGCGGCCGATGCCCGACGACGCGCCCGTGACGACGACCGTGCCCCCGTCGATCGCGCTCATGATCAGAGGCTCTCGGCGCAGGAGTAGATGCCGAACCGGCACCCGCTCGTCGACGTGAGGCACGACGCGAGCTTGGCGCGCCCCGTCGCATTCAGGCCTGACATGTAGAGCTCGCAGCTCGCTTGCGAGAGCGACTTGCAGCTCCCGCGCAGCTTGGTGCACAGCGGCGCGGCCGACGGATCGGGGCACGACGTCTTGAGCGCGAGATCACCGCACCGGTAGGCGCTGCACGCGTCGCACCTCTTCTTGGCGCTCAGGCCGGCGAGGCACGCGAGCGCGCGACGCGCCGTGCCCGGCTTGAACATGGTGCGGTACTCCTCGCAGCGCTGCTTGGGGAACGCGAAGCCGCCGCACGCCGACATCATCGTGCAAGCGGGCGCGCTGCCCGTGCTGTCGTTGCACGCCCCCGTCGGGCGTTTGACCGACGCCGCGTCGACGAAGCCGCAGCCGTCGTCGCTCACGGCGCCGTACGCGCCGTCCTCGTTCGTCGGCATGCCGATCTCGTCGTCGTCCTCGTCGGTGGGCATCGCCACGGGCTTGGGCGGCGGCGCCACCACGGCCGCGACACCAGCGTCTGCCGGTGCCGCTGGCTGGCGCGGGATCTCTACGACGGTCGCGGCGCCCTGCGCGGGCGGACCTTGGTTGCACCCGGCGCCGGCCATGCCGAACGCGAGCGCGAGAAACGTGTGTCGGTCGACGTGCATCGCGGCGGCCCCTCTGCTCCCCGGTTACCGCGAGGTCGCGCGCGCCGTCAACGGCAGGAGTCGAAGTGCGCCAAACACCTACACGATCCGTGCCGGAGACACGCTCGTAGCACGTGTCGGACGTCGACCGCGCAGCACGCACGGGAGGCACGAAGGAGGAACGACCGAGATGAAGAGCAGCATGAAGGGAATGCTCGCGGCGGCAGTCGCGTGCGCGGCGATGGCGGCCGTCGGGTGCAGCGGGTCCGACGATCCGGCGCCGGGCGGCACGAGCTCGAGCGGGTCGAGCGGCGCGTCGTCGAGCGGGTCGAGTGGGTCGAGCGGGTCGAGCGGCGCTTCGTCGTCGAGCGGGTCGAGCGGCGCCACGGGGACGCTCTACGAGCGCCTGGGCAAGAAGGAGGGCATCGCCAAGGCCGTGAGCGCGATCGTGGCCGAGGAGCTCAAGGACGAGGAGATCAAGAGCTACTTCTACTTCCAGATCGTCAAGCAAGAGGGCCCCACGCCGGCGCAGATCGAGGAGTGCCTCGTCAACCAGCTGGGCTCTGCCGCGGGCGGCCCCGAGGCCGAGGTCAAGTACCCCACCATGGTGAGCGGCGGCTTCATGTGCCGCAGCATGATCGACGCGCACAAGCGGCTCAGCATCCCGCCGGGCGTGTTCGACAAGTTCATCATGATCGCGGGCGGCGTGCTCAAGTCGGCCGGCGTGGCCGAGGCCGACATCACCACGATCGCGAACGTGCTCGTGGGGACCAAGGCCGACGTCGCGCAGGACACCAAGCGGCAGACGGGACCCTTCATCCCTCCGCAGGGCTGAGGCGAGGCGCTCCATGGTGAAGACGTCGACGAAGCGTTGGATGGGGGCGATGGCCGGGGGAGTCACCCTGGTGGTCGCCGCGATCGGGTTCCTGCACACGCCGGCCGGAAGGCCGCTGCTCGCGCGTGTGGGGGGATGCCCAGTGGGCAACGCGCCCCCGGCTCGCGTCGAGGAGGGACGCGTGCGTGCGGTGCTCCAGACGCGCGGCGCGATCGCCGCTCCGGCGCGGCCCGCGCTGGGCTTTCGTCTCGACGAGACGACCCTCGCCGACGTGAAGGCGTGGGCGTCTCACCATGGAGCGCGGTGTGTCGAGAAGCGCGAGGGGACGCTCTTGCAGTGTGCAGACGTCCCTTCGCGCGCCATCGACGGTCCGACCGCGGACGAGGCCGCGAAGGTCGATGACGTGTCGTTCGGCTTCACGCCGGGCACGCACGTGCTCACCGGCATCTCGACGCTGCGCTACGCGCGCGCCCCCGGCGGCGCGGTGGCCACGCTCGATCACAAGGTCTCGAGCCTGGAGAAGGAGCTCGGCGAAGGGAAGGCGACGGGCCAGCGCGACGCGCAATACCTGAGCGGAGGCGCGTATCGGACCGCGGTCGTGGAATACCGCTTTCGCGACTACATGGCAGACGTGACGGGGATGAACCTGCCCGGCCGCGGCATCGCGGTGCGCGAGCACTACCAGTCGGCGCGCGTCGACTGACGCGGGCGCGGTGTACGCTCGGCGCATGCACGACGCGTCGCCCCCAGTGTCTGTCCCGCGCATCGCGACCGAGCGGCTGCTCCTGAGAGAGCCGCGCATGGTCGACTTCGACGACTACGCCGCCAACCTCGCCGACCCGCTCGCGAGCGAGCACCTCGCGGGCCCGGTCGAGCGTCGCGCGGCGTGGCACTCGTTCGCGGCGGCGTGCGGCTCATGGATGCTGCAAGGCGCGGGGTGGTGGGGCATCGAGCTCCGCGCGACCGGCAAGCTCGTGGGCACGGTGGGGGCGTTCTTTCGGGAGGGTGCCCCCGATCTCGAGATCGGGTGGACCGTGTACCGACGCTTCTGGGGCAAGGGCTTCGCGACCGAGGCGGCGACCGCGGCGATCGCCTATGGGTTGCGCGCGTACAGCCAGACACGCGCGGTCGCGCTGATCGCGGGCGCGAACACGGCGTCGGTGCGCGTGAGCGAGAAGCTGGGGATGCGATACGACAAGGACATCGACTTCTACGGCAAGCCGATCGGCCGGTACGTGCTCGAGGCGTAGGTGCGCCATTCACCATCGGCACGCCGCGATCCGGAAGAAGACGTCGGCTGTCGCTCGAAAGCGCCGCCGTCAGTAGCGGGCGCCCGCGGTGTCCTTCGGCAGGCGCGCGCGGATCTCCGCGAGCTCCTCGGCGGTGAACGCGACGCCCCAGGCCCCGAGGTTCTCGTCGAGGCGCTCGATCTTGCGCGTGCCCGGGATCACGAAGACGTCGTCCCCCTGGGCGAGCACCCACGCCAGCGCGATCTGGGCAGGCGTCGCCTTCTTCTTCGCGGCGAGATCGCGGAGGAGCTCGAGGAAGCGGGCGTTCTCGGCGAGCGCCTCCTCGGTGAAGCGGGGGTTGTTGCGGCGCCAGTCGCTCTCGTCGAGGGCCTCGCGGTTCGGGATGGCCCCCGTGAGGAAGCCTCGGCCGAGGGGCGAGTAGGCGACGAACCCGATCCCGAGCTCACGGCACGCCTCGAGGACGCCGTCCTCCTCGACGTTTCGCGTCCAGAGCGAGTACTCCGTCTGGAGCGCCGTGATCGGGTGCACCGCGTGCGCCGCGCGGATCTGCGCCGCCGAGAACTCGCTGACGCCGATGAAGCGGACCTTCCCCGCGAGCACGAGCTCCTTCATCGCGCCCACGCTCTCCTCCACGGGCACGTTCGGGTCGGGGCGGTGCTGGTAGTAGAGGTCGATCGTGTCTCGGCCGAGGCGCTTCAAGCTCTTGTCGCACGCCTCCTTCACGTACTCGGGGCGGCCGCTGATCCCGAGCCACTCGCCCTTCTCGCCGCGCCGCACGCCGAACTTGGTGGCCACGGTGACCTTGTCCCAGCGGTCGGCGAAGGCCTGGCGCAAGAGCTCCTCGTTGTGACCCGTGCCGTACATGTCGGCCGTGTCGAAGTGATCGACGCCGCGCTCGACGGCTGCGTGGAGCGTCTTGATGTGGGCCGCCTCGTCGCGGCTGCCGGCGTAGAAGTCGGACATGCCCATGCAGCCCAGGCCGATCCGCCCGACCTCGAGGGTGCTCTTGCCGAGGGTGTTGCGCTTCTTCGTCATGTGACGGACCCCTTGGGACGGTGTGGTGGGAGCGGCGTCGCGGCCGTGACCGAGAGCCTAGCCGCCCACCGAGTGGGCGCGCCTGCCCGTTCCTGCGAGCTTCTTGCACGATCCTCTTCACGTGAAGAGGATCGGAGCGCTCGGGGCTATGCTGGAGCTCGATGTCGAGCTCGACGCTCTCGCTCCTCGCCGAGCGCGTGTCACGCCTGTTCCCAGCCGGACGCCGCGCGTCACCCGAGTCTCTCGCGCGGACCGTCGACGGGCTCGTCATCCTGAGGCGGGATCGCCCGAGCGCGTTCGACGCGACGGTATACCAACCGGTGATGTGCCTAATCCTCTGCGGCCGGAAACAGGTGACGCTGGGGGACGAGACCCTCTCGTTCGGCCCGGGCGAGTGCCTCCTGGTGAGCCACGAGCTCCCTGTTCGCTCGCGCATCACGGTGGCCCCGTACACCGCGCTCGTCTTCGAGGTGGACGTCGCGGCCGTCCGCACGCTGTACGACGAGCTGCTTGAGATCGCCCGCGAGAGCGACGGCGCGCGCGCCGCCGAGGTCCACCGCGCAGACGCCGAGCTCCTCGACGCGCTCCGCCGCTACGTCGATCTCGCAGACACCCCCCGCGACGCGAAGGTGCTCGCGCCGCTCGTCGCGAGGGAGATCCACTACCGGCTGCTGACGGCGCCGTTCGGCGGGATGCTCCGGAGCCTCCTCTTCCACGACAGCTCGGCGAGCGCCGTCGCGCGGGCGATCGAGCACATCCGCGCCGACCTCCGCAAGGCGATCGCCGTCCCCGAGCTCGCGCGTCGCGTCGGGATGAGCGCGTCGTCGTTGCACAAGCACTTCAGGAGCATCACTTCGACGACTCCGCTCCAGTACCAGAAGGAGCTCCGCCTGATGGAGGCGCGGAGGCTGCTCCAGAGCGGGGCCGAGTCGGTCACGAGCGCGGCGTTCGGCGTCGGCGACGAGCGCCCCAGCCAGTTCAGCCGTGAGTACGCGCGGAAGTTCGGCGTGCCCCCGAGCCGCGAGCGCGCCGCGGCCGCGGGGTAGGAGCCAGCCACGCCGCGCGACAGAGGCGCGAACATCGACGCGCGAATCGCCCGCCGCGGCTCACCCGTCGCCGTTCACATCCGAGTCGTCATCCCGCTTCGCGATGATCGCGTCCTCGATCAGGTGTGCCGCCAGCAGGTCCTTCGGCCGCCCCGACGCGCGCTTGCTCGCAAGGATACGTTCGAGCGGCAGGAGCGAGAGCATGAGCCCGTCGACTTCCTCTCGATGCGCGCGCTGATACTCCACATCGAACGCGTCGAGCCCGTCGACCCGGGTGACCACATCGAGGCGCTCACCGAGTGCGTCGCCGCCGATCCGAGGCGGTCCGAGCCCGAATGCGCCCGATATCCAAATGCCGCCGGCCGTTCGGACAGCATCTGCCAGGCGCGAATCGTCTACGTCCTCGAACCACAAGTCGATGTCTTCTGTCGCGCCACGCGCCCCTTGGAGCAGGGCCGCGCTCATCCCGATGACGAGGAAGCGCACACCTCGGCGCTCGAGCTCACTCAGGAGCTTGCGTTCGGCTGCCGTGAGAACGGAGTCGGCCATGTGCTAGCCCCAGGCGAAGCCGCTCGGCAGGAGTCCGAGCGAGGTTCTTGAGCGTCCGATACATGTCCTCAGGGTCGCGATCGAAGCGCGCCGCGAGCTTCGCTGCTCGCTGACGGAGCCGTTGGTCCGCCGCCACCCATTCGAGCTCATCGGGGGTCAAGGATGAAGCCATGCGCCCTTCAAGGCTACGGCCCCCCGGTCCTCGAAGCAACGCGCGTGCGGCCTGCGAGCGCCCCGACGCTGGAGCGGTTGGCCCGTGGCAGACGACAGCGGGCCAGCCGGTCCGTGGGCCCGACTCGGTCGCTACGGGAAGCCGGCACCCGACGACCCAGCTCCGGGGGGCCCGGCGGGAGCGGAATGATCCTCGCGGGTGGGATGTTCGATGTCGTGAGTGATCGTCGCGACGACGGATCGCTGTCACCAGCGCGCGTTCGGTACGTGGGACGTGCCGCGAGGTGGATCCCGGGCCTGACGCTCGCGAGCTTGTTCTGGCTCGCCCTGCTGGTCGCCGACCCAAGCGCATCGATCCGCCTAGCCGCGTTGCTCGCGTTGGCGCTCGCCTTGGTCGCCCTTGACTCTGCCCGCCCTTCGTCGTGGCGGCCGACCGTCATCACGGTCGATTCCGAGAGCCTCTCCACGAGCGTGGGACTGACCGTGCACTGCGACCAGATTCTCGCCGTCCGGTTCGAGCGGCGGGGTGAGTCGCTGCGGGCGCGGCTCGAGCTTTGTCGCGGCGCGATCCTGGAGCTCGAGGCTCCTTCGTCGGCGACAGACTGGCGACCGCTGCGCGAGCTGCTCATGACGCGACTGGCATTGTGTCGCGGAACGCGGCGCGAGGTCGTGCTGCGACACGGCGCGTTCTTCGCCGCGATCGTACCGCTCGCTGTGCTCCAGACCCTCGCCGTAGGACGTACCGAGACGGCGTGGACGCTCGCGACGTTGGGCTCG
>JAGQJA010000446.1:1593-4912 GCA_020430845.1 Myxococcales bacterium | reverse complement strand
ATCAAGATGGGGGCGACGCTCACGGGGCTCTTCGTGCGGGGTGGTCACGCGTACGTGGCCGAGGTGGGCGACTCGCGGGCGTACTTGCTCCGGCGCGGCGAGCTCACGCAGCTCACCAAGGACCAGAGCTACGTCCAGCTCCTGCTCGACGAGGGGTTGATCGGACCCGACGAGGTCGACGACGCGCCGTTCCGACACGCGATCCTCCAGGCCATGGGTCACCAACCCAAGCTGCGCGCCGTGGTCGGGCGGCTCGACCTCCGCGCCCGAGACTGCATCATGCTCTGCTCGGACGGCGTTCACGGTCCGCTCGACGACCGCGCGCTGGAGCGACTGCTCCTCACGTCCGCGACGCTCGAGGCCGCGTGCGGAGCGCTCATCCATGCCGCCCTCGACGCGGGGGGACCAGACAACGCGACGGTGGCGCTCGTCGGCGTGGGAGGAGACCTCGCGAGCGCGGACGTCGACGAGCCCGTCGACGAGACGTACCGCGTGGTCGTCGACGCGAAGGTGACCCAGGGCCGGCACCTCGGTGGCGCGCGCTGACACCGAGCCCCGTCGAAGCGCCTCGTCACACGCGCCTTCGTGCGACCGGAACGAAAAAAGCCCGGCGGGTCGGCCGGGCTCTCGTAGAGCGGGAGAAGGGATTCGAACCCTCGACGTCCACCTTGGCAAGGTGGCACTCTACCACTGAGTTACTCCCGCGCTCCCCGCACGGCGCGGGAAACGTCCGGCTTGATAGGCGAAGTTTTGGACCACGTCAACACCGTGCTGCGAGCGCCACGGCGGCCGCTCGGGCCGCCCGCCTTTGTGCGCGCGTCGACGCTGGTCTTCGGCGCCGCGACGCTCGCGGGCTGCGTGGCGTTTCCGTTCGCGACCCCGCCGGCTCAAGTGGAGATCGGCGTGGGTCCGCGGGCCGTCGACGCGCCCGAGGATCCGGCGCCCGCGCCCGCCCCGCCGCCCACGAGCCCGCTCCCCGGCGTGCCGTTCGCGCCTCGCGCCGTCGCGCCACAGGAGCCGCGTGGCACGTCGGACACACCCGTGGAGGTCCACGCCGGGATCGCGCCCTTGGGCTTCGCCGAGGCGCTTTTGGACCGGCGCGCCGACGTCGTCGTCGGCTACGTGTACCAAGGGGGCTCGCTGGCGCGCGTTCACGGCGCGTACCTCCACGGCGACGGCGTGCTCGGGATGTTCCCTGTCGGCGGGAGCGCGATCGCGCGCGTGGGGCTGCGCGTCGAGCTGCGCATGATCGGCGAGGAGGACACGCGGCGGCTCGGGCGCGGCGTCGCGGCTGGAGGGTTCGCCGAGCTGTCGACGTTCACCTTCGGGCCGTTCGGCTCGTCGGACCGAAGCGGCGGCGCCGTGGGCGTCGCGTACGGCGAGGGAGGGATCGGCGTGAGCGCGCTCGGACACTACGCGCAGATCGACGAGATCACGCTCTCGGGCTTCAGCGTGGCGCTCGCGCTACGCCTGCCGATGACGCTCGGGCTCGTCTACAAATGGGGCCTCCCGGGCGGCTCCAAGAAGTCCAAGTCGAAGTCCTCGTCCGAGTCCGAAGAAGAAGAGACGCCGAAGCCGGCGGTCCCTCACACCCCGCGCCGCTGAGGGCCGGCGTCCCCACGTAGGGATGCGTGCTCGTGGCGTCGTGCGCGGCGCGCGCGCGTTTCTTGAAGGAGCTTCCGTCGACGGGCCCGGCTCGCTATGAACGGGTGGTGCTCGCTCGTTCGCAAGGCGCCGGGGCCACGTTCGTGGGCCGAGAGCGTGAGGCGCAGCAGCTCCGTGAGCTGCTGACCGATCACCGCGCCGTGCTCGTCTGTGGCGACGCGGGCGTGGGAAAGACCGCGCTCGTCGAGCACGCGCTGGCCAACAGCGAGCTGCCCGAGGCCCTCTTCGTGAGCGTGCGCGGGGCCGTGGGCCTGCGCGACGTGCTCGAGCGGCTCGCGTTCGCGGTCGGCAGCGCGCGCCCGTACTCCCGCGGAGAGGCCGTCGATGGCGCGCTCCTCCAGCTCGTCGACGGTCGCCCGCGCACCTTCGTGCTCGACGACGCCGACGACGCCGACGTGCGCGAGGCCGGACCGACGCTGCGGAGCTTCATCGAGAGCGCGGGAAGGGCGCGCGTCGTCATCGTGTGTCGCGTGCCCCTCTCTGCCGGGGAGGCGGGTGTGCGCATCCCCGCGATGCGCGTCGGGCCGCTCGACGACGCGAGCGCGCGCGCGCTGGTGCAAGAGCTCGAGCGGGTGCACGGCGATCTCGTCGGCAAGCTCGTGAAGGCGTGTGCGGGGAATCCGGGTCTGCTCGAGCTCACGCTGCGCGCCGAGGCCCTCGCGCTGCCCGCGGCGGGCGCCGCGGTCGAGGTGGCCGCGCGCGAGGCGACGAGCGCCGGTCACGCGCCCGTGCTCGGGCTGCTCGCGGCCGCAGAGGTCGCGCTCGACGAGGCCGCGCTCGTCGCCGAGCTCGGTCGCGACGCGAGGAGGAGCCTCTCCGAGCTCTCGCTGCGGGGGCTCGTGCGACGGCACCAGGGCAGGGTAGAGCTCGTGCCCCTCGCCGGTCGCGCGATGGCCAGGACGCTCGACCCTTCGCTCGTCGAGGCCCCCGAGGTGGCGCTGCGTGTGCTCGCGGTCGCGCGCGCGTGGCTCGACGCGTCGGGCAGCGCGGACGCGCTCGCCGTCGCGGTGCTCGCCGCGACGCGAGGGGGCAAGCCGGAGGTCGCCCTCACGCTCCTGCGGGAGCACGGTCGCGCCGCGGCGCGCCTTCCGCAGACGCGCCTCGCGCAGCTCGCGATGGACGCGCTCGGTGTCGACGAGGCCGTGGGCCACGCGCTCCTCGCACTGCTCGCGCGCGAGCAGCTCCGCTCGGGCAACTACGAGGAGCTCGACGCGACGCTCGAGCGCTTCGCCAACGATCGGTCCGTCGCGATGCGGCTCGTGCGCGCCGACGCGTACCTGCGTCGCGGGCGCCCGTCGGAGGCCGAGCGCGAGCTCGAGGGGCTCGAGAACACGCGTGAGGTCCGGCCGGCCATGGCGATCATCCTCGCGATGAAGGGCGAGACGGTCCGGGCGCGCGCGCTGCTCTCCCAAGACGTGAAGCGACGGGACGCGGAGCCGAAGAAGCGCGCCAAGGACGCGTCGGTGCCGCGCGGCGCGCGCCGGCTCGCGGTCGCCATCGCGTCCACGTACCTGTTCGACGACCTCTCCGAGGAGGTGCTCGCCGCGCTCGAGCCGGTCTTGGGCGACTCTGCGCACGCGATCGTCACGCTCGCGCGCATGGTCGCGCTGATGGACCTCGATCGTATCGCCGACGCCGAGGCCGCGCTCGCGCG
>JAGQJA010000446.1:0-1533 GCA_020430845.1 Myxococcales bacterium | reverse complement strand
CACGCGCGCGACGTGCTCCCGCGCGCCGCCGCGGTGCTCGCGGCCTTCGAGCCCGAGTCCAACGTCGTCTATCGCATCTTCTTCTTGCGGTGCGTGCACGAGGCCGCGCTCGCGGCCGGCGACTTCGTGGCCGCCGAGGGCTTCGTCTCGCAGATGGAGGCGCTCACCGCGAGGCCCGGGCTCGAGCGCCTCGCCGACATCGCGCGCGTCGAGCGCGCGCGGCAGGACATCGCGCTGGGCGACGTGGAGAAGGGACGCGCGGTGCTGCGAGAGATCGCCGCGCGCGTGCCGTCTCCGCGCGTGGCCGTCGAGGCCAAGACAGGCGCGCCGGGTGCGCCTCCGCGTGCCCGTGTGCGCGGCGCGTACGCGTCGCTCGAGGCGCTGACCGACGCGCGCCGGTGGCTCGAGGTCGATCAGCCCAAGCACGCGCGCGTCGCGGCCAACGCGGCGCGCGAGGCGTACACGAAGTCGGGCGTCCAGCACCTGCGCGCCGAGGCGTGCCTGCTCGCGAGCGAGGCGTGCGTCGCGCTCGGTCGCGTCGACGAGGCGGTCGAGCGACTGGCAGAGGCCGAGTCGCTCTGTCGCGAGCATGGCTACGCGGCGATGGCGGTCGCGGCGCTCCTGCTGCGGGCCCGCCTCGCGCGCGACGCGGGCGATCTGGCCTTCGTCCAGCTCGTCGCGCAGGCGGCGCGCGAGGCCTCGCGTGTGGTCGACGACACCTCCGTCGAAGGCGCCGCGCGTGAGCTCGGGCTCCGCGTCGGTCGACGTGACGGGGAGACCGCGCTGCGGTCGGCGCCGAGCGGCTCGCCATTCGCCGGGCTCGTGACGCGCCTCGGCCTCGATCGGCCCATCACGCAGGTGTTCCGCGCCGGGGACAGGACGTGGCTCCTTCCCGAAGGTGCGGCGCCGCCGATGCCCAGAGCGATGGTCGTCGACGTCCGCGCCGGCCACGTGCGCCTCGGTCGGCGGACGGTGACGATGCCTGCGCAGCGCCTCACGATCGTCGAGGCGCTCGCGGACGCCGGAGCGACGGGCCTCGATCTCGAGTCGCTCCACGCTTGCCTGCACGAGGGCGCGAGCTACCACCCGCTACGGCACCGCAACGCGCTCTACGTCGCCCTCAACCGCACGCGCGACGCGCTCCGCAGCGAAGAGATGGGTGAGCTCAGACGAACGCGCACGGAGCGATACGTGCTCGCCGGAGACTGGCTCACGCACAGAAACGTCTCGCTCGGCGAGATCGCGCTCCTCGCCGCGCGTCCCGCGGAGACGGCGGCCGAGCTGGCGGCCCAATCGGGCTGCGGCGCCGCGTGCGCGGCGTGGGCGTTCGCCCTCCGGGAGTGCGAGGGTCGCTGAGTCAGGGCTCGAAGAGCATCCGCACGCCGGCGCTCACGCGGTCGGCGCCCTCTGGGTAGAAGCCGCCGCTCACACCGACGACCTCTCCGGCGCGAAACGCGCAGAGCCTCACGCGCGCGGCGTCTCCTGCAAAGAAGGGCCGGTGCCAGCGCAGCTCGATCTGCCTCGCGAGGTGGG
>JAGQJA010000445.1:3684-9933 GCA_020430845.1 Myxococcales bacterium | reverse complement strand
CGGCCGCCTCGAGCTGAGCCCGCTCACGTACAAGGGGCGCGTCGACGCCGTCGCAAAAGACGGCACCGCGCTCAAGAGCGCGCTCGACCTCGACGCCAAGGGCCTCCCCACCGTCCCCGGCGCTCCGGTGCTCGACCCCAACGGCAAGGTGACCGGGGTGTTTGTGCGTGCATGTAAGTCTCCTGAGGGCGACGCGCCCAAGAAGGCCCCCAAGTGCACCCCTACGACCGTCGCCGCCCCGGTGTACGCGTTGCGCGCGTTCCTCATCAAGACGCCGCCCAAGGCCGCCCTGCCCGCGCCGTGGCTGGGTCTGGGAGGGGCCCCGGCGCAGGGCCCGGTCAAGGGCGTCAAGGTCATGGGCCTCGCGCCGGGCAGCCCCGCCGAGAAGGGCGGCCTCAAGGCAGGCGGAGACAAGCCGGACGTCATCGTCGCGGTCGACGGTCAGCCGGTCGAGAACCCCGACCAGCTCGCCAAGGCCATCGCCAAATTCAGCGTGGGCCAGACAGTCAAGCTCCTCGTCTTCGGCGACGGTCGTTTCCGCGAAGTGCCGGTCACGCTGCGCGCCGCGCCGTGAAGACCGCCGCGAGTTGTTGACACAGTCGGTCGGGACCCGAGAATATCGACCCGTGGGACTTCGCATCGAGGTGGCCGGCGAGACCAACGTCGGCATGAAGCGGACGCACAACGAGGACAACTTCTCGATCATCGAGGAGAGCGGCCTCTACATCGTGGCCGACGGCATGGGCGGGCACGCGTCTGGCGAGGTCGCCAGCAAGATGGCGGTCGACTCGCTGCGCGAGTTCTTCGACGCGACCCAGCAAGATCCCGAGCGGACGTGGCCCTACAAGATGGACCGCTCCAAGGGCTACGAAGAGAACCGCCTCATCACGGGCATCAAGCTCGCGAACCTGCGCATCTACGAGAGCGCCCAGCGCGACGCCCGGCAGCGCGGCATGGGCACGACGCTCGTCGTCATGTTCGCGGTCGAGGACGGCGTCTACGTGGCGCACGTGGGCGACTCGCGCACGTACCGCGTCCGTGACGGGCACATCGAGCAGCTGACCGAGGACCACTCGCTGCTCAACGACTACATCAAGATGAAGCGCCTCACGCCCGAGGAGATCGCGAACTTCCCGCACAAGAACGTGATCGTGCGCGCGCTCGGCATGAAGGACACCGTCAAGGTCGACACGCGCTTCGAGACGCCGCGCGCCAACGACGTGTACCTGCTCTGCAGCGACGGCCTGAGCGGACCGGTCGAGGACCCCGAGCTGCTCTCGATCATCACCGAGACCGCCGACCTCAAGCAGGCCGCGTCCAAGCTCATCGAGCGCGCCAACGAGAACGGCGGCCCCGACAACATCACCGTCATCCTCTCCCGCTGGGTAGAAGAGACCTGAGCGTCGGCCCGACCGCGCCAGACGAGATCGCCCCCGGGTACACGTACCGGGATCGAAACCTCGAGTGGGCGCTGCTCTTCAACTTTGCGGTGCACGGGCTCGCGCTGCTCTCGATGGCCGCGCTGCTCATCCCCGCGCTGCCGGGGGGCTCGGCCGCGTCCGACGCGGAGCGCGTGCAGACCATCGCGCTCCATCCGTGGCGCTTCAGGGTCGGCTGGCTCCCGTGGCAAGCGTGCGCGCTCGGTGATCTGTGGATGGCGATCGCGATGGTGCGGGCGCGATGGCTGCCGCGAGGCGGCGCGTGGCTCGTGCTCGCCCTGACGGCGATCGCCGTGTGCCCGGACCAGTACGCGCAGGCGGTGTGGGTCACGCGCGGCGTCGAGCTGGCGCAGCGTGATCCCGCGGCCTACCTGGCGCTCGAGCGCGAGATCTTCCCGCTCACGGCCGGCTGGGCCGCGCTCGCGTACACGCTCTCGGCGCTCGCGTGGACGTGGTGCTTCGCAAGGGCGGGCACGTGGTCGCGCGCGCTCACGTGGCTCAGCGTGACCACGTGGGCCAGCATGGGCGTCGCGGTGGTATCTCCGCTGCTGCCCGAGGGCGTGCGGCCGAGCCCCGTCTTCGTCTCGACCGCGAACGGCCTCGGGTTCTTGCAGCTCCAGGTGTGGCTCGCGCTCGTCACCGAGCAGGTGCTGCGGCGCGCGAGGCCCTACGAGGCGTCGGGCCGTTGGGCGCCGTGGAGGCACCCGCGGCGGGGCGCGTGGGGAGCGCTGGTCGACGCCGTGGCGAACAGCCGCCTCGTGGGCACGGTGCTCGAGCCCCTGCCCGAGCCCACGATGAAGAGCGACATCTCGCGCGTCGTGTACGTGAGCTACGTCGTCCCGGCGTCGCGCGTCGAGCACCTGGTGCCGCCGGGCCTCGAGCTCCAGCGGCTCGGTCCAGAGAAAGACCTCGCGCTCTTCACGTTCCTCACCTACCAGCACGGTCACTTCGGCTTCGCCGTGCTCGGCCCGCTCCGCCGCGTGATGCCGTCGCCCGTGCAGACCAACTGGCGCATCCACGTGCGAGATCCCGTGACCGGCCACGAGGGCATCACCTTCGTGACCAACGCGATCACGAACCTCGTGCAGGCGATGGGCGCGCGGCTCATGAGCGAGGGCATGCCGATGCACCTGCTGCGCCGCGGCGAGATCTCCGAGCCCGAGGCCGGCCGCGTCGTCGTCACGCTCGACCCGGGTGAGGGCTCCGGTCCCGACGCGCGCCTGGAGCTCGCGCCGTCGGACACGCCCGAGCTGCGCGGCGCGTGGGCCGCGTGCTGGCCCGACTTCAAGAGCTTCGTCGCGTACTGCGTGCCGCAAGATCGGGCGATGGCGAGCCAGCCGCTGCGACGCCGCGTGTCGCGCCAGGAGATCGACCTCGGCATCCCGCTCGAGGCGTGCGAGCCACTCTCGGGCAGCGTGTCGTCGCGCGCCGCGGAGGCCATCGTCGGCGACGCCGAGCCCGTGTGCTTCTACGTGCGCTCGGTCTCGTTCACGTTCTCGCTCGAGGCACACGACGCGCGCGACGCGGCGCCGACGTGACGTGCGTGCTCAGGGCGAGATGCCCATCGGCCCGAGCGCGATGTAGACGACCACCACCGTGAGGAGCATCACGGCGGCGACGAGCACGTAGTTCAGACGTGACTGCGTCGTGCTCCACCCGTCGGCGTAGAACTTCCCGCGCGATCGCTGGCGGATCTTGCGCTGGACCGCGGCGAGCAGCTCGGGCTCGGGGTCGCGCGTGTCTTCGCTGGCGGGCGGCGCGAGCGAGCGCTTGAGCAGCGCGCGGATCGCCGCGCCGTCGTCGTCGTCGAGCTCGGGCAGGTCTCCCTCTTCGGGCAGGTCTCCCTCTTCGGGCAGATCTCCCTCGGGCTCGCCGGCCTTCTGGGCGCTCTCGGGCGCCTTCTTGTCGGTCTCGTCCTCGGGGTCGTCGCTCATCGGACCTTCTCGCCGAGCTCGCGCTCGACGATCTCCTTCAGCTGCGCGCGCGCGCGAAAGATCCTGCTCTTGACTGTACCGGGCGGCAGGCCCGTGATCTCGCCGATTTCTTCGTAGCTGAGCTCCTCGACGTCGCGCAGCACGAGGCACTCGCGGAACGTGGGGTCGATGCTCGCGATCGCGTCCTGCACGATGCGCTCGACCTGCTTGCCCGCGAGCGCCTCGTCGGGGCGTTCGATCACGGCCACGTTGGCGCGCCGCGCCTCGCCCAGGGGCACGCGCTCGGCGATCGCCTCGAGCTCGTCTTGCTCGTTCGAGTGCCGCACGCGCAGGTACTTGGTGCGGTTCTTACAGAGGTTGACCGCGATGCGGTAGATCCACGTCGAGAGCTTCGAGTCGCCGCGGAAGGTCCCGATGGCCTTGAAGACCTGGACGAAGACCTCCTGCGTGAGGTCCTCGGCCTCGGCGCGGTTGCCGAGCATGCGGAACACCAGCGCCGAGACGCGTCGCCCGTACGTCTGCACGAGCTCGTTGAACGCGCGCTCGTCGCGCGCCATGAGGCGCTCGATCAGCTTCTCTTCGACTTCGTCGGGGAGCGCCACGTCGAGCCATGGTGCCAAAGAAGACGGCGGACTGGCAAAGTCGACTCGATCGCCCGCCCCCGGAGGCGCTTCGCCGCCGAGAACGTGCAGCCGCCCGCCCATACCCTCGCCGACAGCGGCCCCGGCAGAATGTTCCGCTCCGGCTCTAGAAAGTGCCGCTGATCGCGAGCCCGCCGCCGCCTGGGGCAGCCGTGGCGCGCACCGCCTTTACGGGCGCGTCGGGCGCCGACGAGACGAAGAGCCACACGCCCGCGGCCGTGAGCACCGCCCCCGACAGGAGGCCCACCGCACCCACCGTCGCGTACGACTTCGCGTCGCCGCTCTGAGCCCCTGCCTCGGGGCCGCAGCCTGCGGCGCACGCGTCCGAGACGTCGGACGACGCGCCGATCGCCCGGACGCTGAAGAACGTACCGACGCCGAGGCCCACGACGCCGAGACCGACGAGACCGATGCCGAGCACCCGCCTCGTGCCGCGTGTCGCGTCGACCGGCGGCGGCGGCGGCGCAGGAGGCCCATCGTCGTCGACGAGCGCCGGGATCTCGACGAGCTGCTCCTGTCCGAGCTTCGCGCTGAACGCCGCGCTCGCGCGCTTCTTGCCGGGGGCGCTCACGGCGACGACGTGGTCGCCCGGGTCGACGTAGATGGGCAGGTACCAGCGCGGCTCGGGCAACGGCTCGCCGTCGATCTCGACCGCGCTCAGCGTGCGCGTCGTCGGCAGGTGAAGCGTGACGCGCGGTATCTGTGGCGCAATCGCCTGCGCGCGCGTGACGGCGAAGTCGTACCGATCGCGCTGACCGTTCTGCGAGGCCCACGCGGCGCCGTGGTTGTACTCCGTCCACGCCGTCGCGAGCCGGCCCACGTTCTCGTGGCACAAGGCGACGTTGAGCAGCGTGCCGAGCTTGGGGCCGAGGCGCAGGCTCTCTTGGAAGTCGGCGCACGCACCGCGAAAGTCGCCGGCGTCGAACTTCTTCTCCCCCGAACGAAAGAGGCTCTCGGCGCGCATCTCGTTGGTCATCTCGCGCACGGCGGGCTCGGGGTGCTCACCTAGCGCGGGCGGCGCCGTCGTCGCGGGCGGCGCGGCGACAGGGGGCGCAGCGACCGCGGGCGAGGCGCTCGTGACCGAGAGCACGAACGCGACCCGTGCGGCGCGACGGATCCGACGGCTCCTCGGCGATCGCGCGAGCGCCTCGAGCATCACTCGCGGGAGTTGAGGAACTTGGGCCTCTGCGAGGGCTTGGTGGCGGGTGCGGCGCGGCGCATCTGGCGCTTTGCGGGAGTGTCGTCGGGCAGGTCCATCACCACGGGCGCCTCGTCGGACGCCGTGGGCGCGGCGGTGAGCGCTTGCTCAGGCGGAGGGGGCGTGTCGACGCGACCGGTCGACGCGACGGACGACGAACGGGGTACGACGACGAGCGCGATGACCCCGACGACGGCCGCCGCGAGCGCCACGGCGGCGGCGATGGGCGTCCACCGCGGCAGACTTCGTCCGCCCGCCTTCACCTTCGCGACGCGGTCCTCGCGATCGCGATCGCGCGCGGCGTCGTCCTCCCGAGCAAAGCCGTGCCGCGACGACGGAGGAGGCGGCGGGACGTCTCCGCTGCCGAACGTGGTCTTCGCCCGCTCGGCCGCGAGCTCGATGAGATCGACCACGCGACGCGCCTCGATGGGCGTGCTCATCACGCTCAGCATCTTGGCGCGCGTCAGCACCGACTCGGTGCGATCCGTCAGGGGCGCCCACGCGCCCGAGCCATACGGCGCGAGCGCCGCCGAGAGCGCGGCCGCGTCGGGGTAGCGCTCGTCGGGGTTGCGGCGAAGACAGCGCAGGATCACCTCGGACAGGCCCACCGGGATGAGCGGGTTGCGCTCGTGGGGAGGCACGGGGTCTTGCTCGAGGATCGCGGCGAAGATCTCGCCCACTCCATCGCCGTCGAACGGCACGGTGCCCGTGAGCATCTCGTACGCGACGATGCCGAGCGACCAGAGATCGGCGCGACCGTCGATCTCCTTGGCGTTGCGCAGCTGCTCGGGCGACATGTACACCGGCGAGCCCAGCACCGCGTGGCCCGTCAGCACCTTCTCGTCGGGCGTCGCCTTCTTGGTCTTCGAGATGCCGAAGTCGAGGATCTTGATCGCATTGCCGCCGTCGGGCCGGCACGCGAGGAAGAGGTTCGCGGGCTTGAGGTCGCGATGCACGATGCCCACGGCGTGCGCGTGCGCGACCGCCTCGAGCGCCTGGAGCAGGTAGTCGGCGACCTCGTCGACCTTGAGGCGACC
>JAGQJA010000445.1:0-3612 GCA_020430845.1 Myxococcales bacterium | reverse complement strand
CCTGCGTCCATCACGCGCGCCACGTGCTCGCTCTGGATGCGGGCCGCGGCCTGGGCCTCCCGCGCGAAGCGCTCGAGCACACCGTCGGCGCTCGCCGCGTCGGGCAGCAGGATCTTCACCGCGACGCGCTGGTCGAGGACCAGGTGATGCGCCGCGTAAACGAGCCCCATGCCGCCCTCGCCCGCGACCTTGTCGAGGCGGTATTTTCCGGCGATGACGTCGCCGAGCTTGGGCATGGGGGAGGCGCTCATCGGTTCGTTCTGGCCGCAGCCTCGGTCGGGCCCCCGCACAGCAGACTGCACATGGAGCCCATGAAAGTATAGGTTACCGGCACTCATGCACGCGAGGAAAGCAGCCCGCGACGCCTACATGTGGGACGGGCGCGTCTTCACCGACCACGGCGACGTACACTTCACCGACCCGTTCGACGCGGCGCGCTTCACCGACGCGTACAACGTGCAGCGCCCCGGCAGCATGAGCGCCCTCGAGGCGGCGCAGACCATGGCCATGGCGCTCGCCCACGAGGTGCTCCACGCCGTGGTGGGCTCGTATCGCACCTCGGGCGCATCTGACCGCTTCGCCGCGCTGCTGGGGGCTCTCCGCGATCGGCAAGGCGCCCCGGTGAGCGCCGCGGTCCGCGCCTTTCTGGCGGGCTTCCCGACGCCGGCGATCTACGCGGGCGAAGAAGAGCCGTGGCAGCGCCTCGAGCGCGAAGGCTCCGAGGCCGAGCGCTGGGTGACCGAAGAGCTGCTCCTCCTCTGGGTGACCAACCAGAACCCCGCCTACACGCCGGCGAAGGACATCATCTCCGACGCGGACCTGCCGCCGGAGTACGGCGCCGTCATCGCGGGCTGCCGCGCGTACCTCGACCAAGACGGCCCCTTCGGCCCGGGCGGAGAGAGCCTCGTCGACCTCTTGCTCGAGCCCGCGCGGCGCGCGCCCCACGACATCTTCGCGCAGCTCGAGTTCATGGAGCGCGAGTGGGGTCAGCTCTACGGGCTCAAGGGCCTCGGACTGCTCGACCGCTTGCGTGCGGCGCGTGTGCTCTACGAGCAGCTGCTCGAGTGGCACGCCAAGGGCCCCGGCCCCGGCGCGCCCAAGCTCGAGGCGATGCGCTTCGGGCCGAGCTACGCGAGCGGGCCCGACATCGAGCGCTACAGCCCCGACACCGACTGGATGCCGCGCGTCGTGCTCCTGGCCAAGTCGGTGTACGTGTGGCTCGATCAGCTCTCCAAGAAGTACAAGCGCGCGATCACGCGCCTCGACCAGATCCCCGACGAAGAGCTCGAGCTCATCGCGCGTCGCGGCTTCAGCGCCATCTGGTTCATCGGGCTCTTCGAGCGCAGCGCGGCATCGCGGCGCATCAAGCAGATGCGCGGCGATCACGAGGCGCTCGCTTCGGCCTACTCGCTCCAGCGCTACACCATCGCGCACGAGCTCGGCGGCGAGGCCGCGTGGAAGAACGTGCGCGATCGCGCGTGGCGCTTCGGTCTGCGTCTCGCGGCCGACATGGTGCCCAACCACGTGGGCATCGACGCCGACTGGGTCGTGCAGCACCCCGACTGGTTCGTGCAGTCGTCCGCGCCCCCGTTCGCCAACTATCGCTTCACCGGCGCCGACCTGAGCAGCGACCCGCGCGTGGGCATCCAGCTCGAGGACGGCTACTGGTCGCAGACCGACGCGGCCGTCGTCTTCAAGCGGTTCGACCGCTGGTCCGGCGAGGAGCGGTTCATCTACCACGGCAACGACGGCACGAGCATGCCGTGGAACGACACCGCGCAGCTCGACTACACCAAGCCCGAAGTGCGCAAGGCCGTCATCGACACCATCCTCCACGTCGCGCGCATGTTCCCCATCATCCGCTTCGACGCGGCGATGACGCTGGCCAAGAAACACTTCCAGCGCCTGTGGTTCCCGCTGCCCGGGTCGGGCGCCGACATCCCGTCGCGCGCCAACTACGCCATGTCGCAGAGCGCGTTCGACGCGGCGATGCCCGAGGAGTTCTGGCGCGAGGTCGTCGACACGGTGGCGCGCGAGGCGCCCGACACGCTGCTGCTCGCCGAGGCCTTCTGGCTCATGGAAGGCTTCTTCGTGCGCACCCTCGGCATGCACCGCGTCTACAACTCCGCGTTCATGAACATGCTCAAGCGTGAGGAGAACGCGAAGTACCGCGAGACGATCAAGAACGTCCTTGAGTACGACCCGCAGATCCTCCGGCGCTTCGTGAACTTCATGAGCAACCCCGACGAGGAGACGGCGGTCGACCAGTTCGGCACCGACGACAAGTACTTCGGCGTGTGCGTGCTCATGTGCACGATGCCGGGTCTGCCCATGTTCGGACACGGTCAGGTCGAGGGGCTGCGCGAGAAGTACGGCATGGAGTACGCCCGCGCGAAGAGCGACGAGCAGCCCAACGAGTGGGTCATCGCGCGACACGAGCGCGAGATCAGCCCGCTCATGCATCGGCGGCACCTCTTCGCGGGCGTCGACGACTTCGAGCTGTTCGACTTCGACACCGAGCACGGCGTGGGCGAGGACGTCTTCGCGTTCGTGAACGGACGCGGCGAGGCGCGCGCGCTCGTCGTTTACCACAACAAATTCAGCGAGATACGCGGCATCGTGCGCCAGAGCGTGCCCAAGGTGCGGGCCGACGGATCGCGCAGTCGGGTGAGCCTCCACGAGGCGCTCGGGCTGCCCGCGGCGTCTCACGCCCTCGTCGCGATGCGCGACGTGAGCGGCGGGCTCGAATACCTGCGCTGGGCCGACGAGCTGTCGGGACGAGGGCTCTACTGCGAGCTGCGCGCGTTCCAGTACTACGTGCTCACCGACTTCCGCGTCGTGCACGACAGCCCGACCGCGCCGTGGGCCGCGCTCTCGCGCGAGCTGGGCAACGCCGGCGTGCCGTCGCTCGACGCGGCGCTCACCGCGCTTCACCTGCGCTCCGTGCACGAAGCGGCGCGGGCCGTCTTGATGCTCGGCGCCCGCGGAGACGCCGAGACGCGCGCCGCGGCGTGTACCGAGGCCAAGCTCACGCCGCTCGTCCAGGCGCTCGCGGCCGGCGTCGCCACGGTCGAGCAACGCGAGGGTGCCCCCGCCCGCGAAGAAGACGCGTTCGACGTCGCCGCGCCGCTCGCCACGTTCTTGGCGTCGGACGACGCGCGCGCCCTCGGCGAAGAGACCACCGAGCTGCCCGTGCGCCTCGCCACCCTGCTCGGTCTGTGCACGTCGATCCTCGACGCCGCCGCGCGCGCGCCTCGTGACTGGGCGCTCGCCCTCGCCCTCCGCGCCGTGCTCGGCGAGGCCGAGATCCCCGCCGACGCCATCGAGGCCGAGGCCGAGCTGGTGTTGCTCCTCACCGACATGCCGAGCGACGTCGAGGGCGCGTTGCTCTTCGCGCTCGACGCCAAGCGGGGCCGCGCGCTCCTCGGCGTGAACACGCACAACGGCGTCGACTGGCTCGTCAAGGAGCGCTGGGACGAGCTGTGCGCGCTCGTCGCAGGTCGCGCGGCGTCGCCGGAGCGAGCGACCGAGCTGTCCCTGCTCGCAGAGAAGGCAGGCTACCGCGTCGCCGACCTGCAGGCGCTCCTCGCGCCGACGGCCGACGCGACCGAC
>JAGQJA010000444.1 GCA_020430845.1 Myxococcales bacterium | reverse complement strand
CGAACAGCAGCACGAGCGCGATGACCAGACAGAAGATCGCGGTCGACTCGACCATCGCCAGCGCGACGAACTGGTTTCGCGTGATGGAGCCCGCCTCGTCGGGCTGCCGGGCGAGCGCGTCCATGCTCGCCGCGCCGACGCGGCTCTCGCCGTAAGCCGCCCCGATGGCCCCCAAGGCCATCGTCAAGCCCGCCATGATGATCGATCCGAGTGCAAGAATCGCGTGCTCGCTCATGTTCAACCTTCCTGTCCGACCCGGACGGCCGCGCCTATGTAGACGCTCGCCAGGATCGTGAAGATGTACGCTTGGAGAAGACCGATCAGCAGATCGAGGGCCATGAGCGGCACCGGGACGAGCACTCCGACGAGCGCGACGATGATCGCGACGACCAGGTGTCCGCTCATCATGTTGCCGAACAATCGCAGCGCGAGCGCCAGGGTGCGCGAGACCTCGCTGATGACGTGCAGCGGGAAGAGGATCGGGTTGGGCCGAAAGTACCGGGCGAAGTACTTCACCGCGCCGCGCTCGTAGATTCCGGCTACGGGCACCGCGAAGAACACGAGCGCCGCGAGCGCCGCGGTCGCGGCGAGGTTCGACGTGGGTGCGCTCACGCCCGGCAGTTGACCGAGCAACGCGGCGCCGGCGATGAAGAAGAAGAGACTCCCCGCGAAGATCTCGAGATTGGGCGACGCGCCCCCCGCAGACTGGACGACGAGGTCGTCCAAGAACCCGAATGTGAGCCGTGCCGCCGCGGCCAGTCGACTCGTCGGTCTGCGGATGGCGGCTCGCGCGAGGAGCCGCGCTACGGTCAGGACCACGATGCTCGTCGCGAGGCTCGTCGCCATCGTCTCGGTGATGGGGACGGGGCCCAACCAGAAGAGGACGTTCTGCGCGAAGATCTCGGGCTTCATCTCATGCCTCGACGTACGAGCGCGATCGCCGCGGCGTACGCGATCGCCCACGCGATGGCCGCGGCGACGAGGTGACCCGAGCGTGCCGCGAGCCAGAGCGCGGCTCCCACGAGCGCCAGACGCGCGACGCCGGACAACGCGTGCGCCTGCCGGCGAGCCGCGCGCGCGATGAGCGCCGCGTGTGTCGCGCCGAGCGCCGCGCCGCCGATGGCGTACGGCCACGCGCTCATCGGTCGCTCTCCCTCACCGCTCGGAATGCGGCAAACGTACCGAGCGCGGCGCCGGCGCTGAGGAGCACGAGCGTGAAGCGGACGCCCGTACCCCATCTCTCGTCGAGGTACCGGCCCATCAGCGCACCGCCCGTGGCAAGGACGACGATAGGCCAGCCGACGCTGCCGACGAGGGCGAGCGAGCGTGAGAAGTGTCCGTCGGGAGCCCTCCGCTTGCGCCGCTCGATGTCCCTCTGCGTCCGGGCCCGTGTGTCGCCGCGCCTGAAGTCGGCCGCAGACCTAGCCACGGTCACCCCCACCACGCCCCGCGGCAGCGCGGTGCCCGAGCTCATGGAGGATGTTCTGCTCGAGCTCGGCGAGGCGCCGTCGCGTCTCGAGCTCGCCCCCGGGCGTCGCGATCGCGCTGTCGAGCGCAGACAGCACCTCGCTCTCGGCGTCGCCGACCACCGCGAACGGCGTGTAGAGCACGACGCGCTCCGGGTCCTGCTCGAGCAGACCGCCGGCGGTCGCCGCAAGACGTACGCGCTCGCCCGTCAGGACGATCAGGCCCGGCTCGACGACGAGCACGCGCGTCTCCCCGCGGGGTCGGAGGCCCACCTGCCCGGTCTCGGTGGGGACACGGGCGGAGCGGACGCGCGCGTCGAGCACCACGTCGTGCGGCGTCTTGACGACGACGTGCAGCGACTCAGGCATCATGCCCCGGGAGGGCGCCGACCATGAACATGGCGTGCTCGGGGATGTCGTCGCATCGGCCCTCGACGATCGCCGCGACGCCGGCGACGGTCTGCGTGATGGGGACGCGCTGCCCGGGGAGCCCCGTGAAGCTCTCCGTGACGTAGAACGGTTGCGTCAGGAAGTTCTTGAGCCTGCGCGCGCGCCCGACGAGCGTGCGGTCTTCGGCCGAGAGCTCGTCGATGCCCAACATCGAGATGATGTCGCGGAGCGCTTCGAAGCGGCCGAGCAGGCGACGGGCCTCTTCGGCGACCTCGTAGTGTTGTGCGCCTACGATCGCGGGGTCGAGCGCCTTGGACGACGACGCGAGCGGATCGACGGCCGGGTAGTAGCCCTCCGCGGCGACGTCGCGAGACAAGACGAGCGCGCTGTCGATGTGCCAGAACGCGTGCGTCACGGCCGGATCGCCGAAGTCGTCGGCCGGTACGTAGAACGCCTGAACGGCGATCATTCCGCCGCGTCGTGTGGCGGTGATCCGCTCCTCGATCGCGGCGAGGTCTGCCGCGAGGGTGGGCTGATAGCCGACGCGGGAGGGGAGTCGACCGAGCAGACCGCTCACCTCCATGCCCGCCTGGATGTGACGGTACAGGTTGTCGACCACGAACATCACGTCCTGCCCCAGGTCGTCGCGGAAGTGCTCGGCGATCGTGAGCGCGGCCTCGCCGACCATGAAGCGCGCCCCTGGCGTCTCCTTCATCTGGCCGAAGACGAGCGCCGTCCGTGCGAGCACGCCGCGCCGCTTCATCTCGGTCCAAAGCTCGAGGCCTTCGCGCGAGCGCTCTCCGATCCCGGCGAAGACGGCGACGCCCTGCAGGTCGGCGATGGCGTTGTGGATGAACTCCGTGAGCACGACCGTCTTGCCGACGCCCGCGCCGCCGAA
>JAGQJA010000443.1:4374-5689 GCA_020430845.1 Myxococcales bacterium | reverse complement strand
AGGCCGCCGCGGTTGAACTCGCTCGAGACCCGCAAGACGCGCCCAGGCGCGGGCGACGTGACCACGGTCCCGACCGGCACCGCGAAGTCCGTCCCGTTGTGGCTGTCGTACGTGAGCGTCTTGCCGCGGAAGTCGCGCACCTGCGTCTTCTTCACCGACCAGCCGGCCTCGATGGGCGTCTGCGTGCGGTTGAAGAGGTTCGAGATCGGGATGCGGCCGTCGCTGCGGCGCGCGCCCAGCCACGTCGAGACCGAGAGCCGCGGGTGGAAGATGCCGAGGCTCGACACGCCGAACTTGGTCGGCGGCACCGTGCCGTCGCCTCGCAGGGCGAGCCACGCCTCGCGCGCGCGCACAGGGAGCGGACGCAGGCCGAAGGTCTCGAGCACGCCGATGCGCGCCGCGGTGCCGGAGGAGCGGGAGGGAGCCACAGGGAGCCTTTCGCAGCGGGCGGCGAACGGCGCCGACCTGACAAAACGTCAAATAACACTTTCCTGACGAAGTGCCAGGTAAATCCGCTCGCCGCGCTGGGTCTCCGGGGCACACTCCCGATCGCAGCCCGACACGCGCAGCGTCACTCGTCGGCGCTGACCGTGACGTCGTCGAACATGATCCGCCAGTCCGAGGTCGGCTGGGACCACGCCGCGCCGACGACGAGACTGAGGTCGGCGTCCTTCCACGCCGCGGGCATCCGTCCCGATTGGATGATGTCCTGCGCGATGCGGAACGTCGCCTGCGGGAGGTCGCGGTCGAGCGAGATCGTCACCAGCGTCCAGTCCTCGAGGGTCGCCCCCACGTCCTGCCGCAAGAAGTCGGTGCCGTCGCGCGGCGCCTCGAAGCGAAACATGTTCGTCGAGCTCCCGTGCACGAACGTGACGGCGTTCGAGAGGCCCGCCGTGCCTTGCTCGGGCGTCGCGATGCCGAACAGGTCGAGCTCCCCTTGGCCGCGGGTGAACACGCGGATGTAGGCCCGAACGGTCACCCGTCGGAGGCTCTTGGGCAACGGATAGGCGATCCAGCGGGCGGGCGGAAAGGAGCCGCCGCTCGCAGCGCGGACATCGAGGGACAGCGCGTACGAGCCCGACGGCGCACCGATCGCGGTCGCTCGATCGAGCCCGAGCGCCTGGGTGACGTCCCACCGGGTCTTCCACCCCTCGGCCTCGAAGTCTTCACAAAGAAGGCCTCCGCACGCAGCCCCGCCCTCGGTCGACGGCACAGCGCCGTCGGCGCCGCCGCCTCCGTCGGGCTGGGCTCCGCCGGCGTCCGGGGCCGGAGGCGCCGAGCTGAAAGGGGAGCACCCGAGCCAGATCGATGCTCC
>JAGQJA010000443.1:0-4162 GCA_020430845.1 Myxococcales bacterium | reverse complement strand
AGGCCGGCGGGCACCTTGCCCACGCCCTTCTGCGCGACGAAGAAGTTGTCGTCCTCGCGCGGCATGTCGACGAACGCCCCGTCCCGCTCGAACTCGACCTTGGCGATCGGCAGGCGGTGGTTCCGCACTTGGATCGCGGTGTAGAACTCGGAGCTCCCGTCCTTGAACTTGTAGCTCATCGGCCCGGCGACCTCGCACGCGACCACCTCGAACGTCACGTCGACGATGCCCTTGTCGGGATCGTCGATCTTGGCGAAGGCCTGCGCAGAGAGGTCGAGGTCGGCGCCCGTGTCGCCGCAGTCGTTGTCGGGCGTGTCGACGGGGCAGCTGTCGACGACGCGCACGACGACCGCGCCCTTGGCGCCCGTGACGCGCAGGCACGCCCCGCAGAGCGCCGAGCCGGCGTAGTGCCGCTGCTTGTTCGGCGCGACGACCATGAGGTCCTTGGGCGACGCGTCGAAGCTGCAGTTGCCCTCCCCCGTCGCGTCGTAGAACGTGGCCTTGCCGCGCTTGACGGCGCCGAGCGGCGCGGGGTTGCCGGGGCTCGGGTTGATGGGCCCCGAGCCTTCGCCGGAGCTCGCGCCGCACGCGACCACGACGAGCGACGTGGACAGCGCGGCGACCGCGATCGCGCCGGTCGACCTCACGCCTTGGGCTCCGTCGCCTTCATCGAGGGTCGCGCGCGGAACGCGTCGTACCAGCGGAACAGGGCCGCGCGCCCTTCGCGCACGTCGCCCGCCACACCGCGGAACTCGAGCCAGCCCACGGCCGCGGCCGTCGCGATCTGCGCGACGTCGACCTCGGGGCCGAACGATCCGGCCTCACGATCGAGCGCGTCGAGCCCTTGCCGCACCTTGGTGAGCTGCCCGTCGATCCACGGCGCCCAGTGCAGCTCGGCGGGGCGGCTGTTCTTCTCGTAGAAGGCGAGGATGCCCGCGTCGAGCACGCCGTCGGCGAGCGCCTGCAGGCGCAGCACGCGAAAGCGCGCCGCCCCCTCTGCCGGAACGAGGCTCGTCTGGGGCGCGAGCGTGTCGAGGTACTCGCAGATGACGCGCGAGTCGTAGAGGACATCACCGTCGTCGAGCACCAGGGCGGGGATCTGCGAGAGCGGGTTCTTCTGGCTCAGCTCAGCGCTCGGCGCCATGGGAGACGGGCGCAGGTGCACGGTCTCGATGCGCGACGCGAGCCCGAGCTCGTGCGCGGCGATCATGACCTTGCGGACGAACGGCGAGGTCTCGGTGTGATAGAGCTTCATCGCAGACGAGTCTCGCACGCGTCGGCGCGCGAACGGAAGCCGCGAGGTCAGGCGACGTCGCCGAAGGCCTCGACGAGCAGGCTCGCCACGCGCTGCGCCGCGCGCGCGTCGTCGGGGTAGTCCATCTCTCGGTAGAGGTGGGCGAGGCGCTCGACCTTGTCGATGCCGAGCGACGAGGCGCGCAGCGCCGTGACGTGCGCGAGGAAGAAGAGCGAGTAGCCGCGATAGACGGTCTCCATCTGCTCGGCCGACAAGCTCCACGTGCGCGACGCGAAGGCGAAGTACGGGCCCACCATGGCCTCGATGCGCGCGCCGTGCTCGCGGAGCCCCGAGCGTGCTTCGGCGACCGTGCGTACGCCGCCGGCCGCGAGCATCTTGAGCAGGTACTCGACGAAGAACGGCTTGTCTCCGAGGGGCTTGCCGAGCGCGCCGGCGATGCGCACGTCGAGATCGCGCACGTCGTCACACGCGAGCAGCGTCGTCAGGCTCAGGCGGTCGAGCGGCAGCGCGTCGTCGTCGTTCGCCACCCGCGCCGGGAGCACGCTCGCGTACGCCTCGAGCTCGCGCCGGATGGCGACGAACTCCTGATCGGCGAGCTCGAGCAGACCGGCCACGCGGCTCAGTCGCCTGCGCGCCGACGCCGGCATGGCCTCTCGCGCCTTGTAGCCGAGGTCGTGCTCGATCTCGGCCCACGCGTGCTCGAGCACGGTGCGCACCTGGACCTCTGCGCGAGCCCGCGCGGGCAGCTCGCCGCCCAGCCGAAAGACGTAGTGGAGCGATCGATACCCGAACGCGCTCTCGTCGCGGCGCCGTCGCTTGTCGGTGCTCTCTTGGAAGTCGATCGGCAGGCGCGCCTCGAGCACCTGTCCCACGCGATCGACGGCGTCCTCGAAGTACGTGATGACGCGCAGGCCGACGAGGTCGGTGATGTCCCAGAGGTCGTCGTAGCTCTTGTCGGGGCGCTCGAGCTTGAGCGCGAGGCTCTCGGGCGCCTTGAGCCGGGCCGTGACGGAGTGGACCTTGATCGACGCGTCGTCGGCGAGCCACGCGGCGAGGCTCTCCCGGAGGTGCTCGGCGCGCTCCTGGAGCGCGGGGCGTGCCGCGTGGTAGTGGCGGAGCAGGTCTTGGTGACGCATCGCGGGGCCTCGGACGGGCGCCCATTGTGGCGTACGCTGCGGCCGATGGCGAGCGGGGAGCACCGGAGCGCAGACGTCTCGGAGGCAGAGATCCTCCGCGCGCTCGCCGAGGCCCCCGGGGATCGCGACGCCCGGAGCGTGTACGCCGACTGGCTCGAGGAGCGAGGACGCGCGGCGGAGGCCGGGCACGTGCGCGCGATGACGAGGTCTCCCGCGCCCTGTCTGACGTGCCGACACTTCGAGTGGTCGTGGCTCGGCCCCGACCGCTGCGACGCGTTCCGCGCGGGCATCCCGCCCGAGATCGCGCGAGCCCTCGTGCTGCACGACGTTCCCCACGACGGCGACGGCGGGCTCGTCTTCTCGCCGGCGACGGACACGGGCGCGGGCGCGGAGCGGCGACACGACGCGTGGGGCCGGCTGCCGCTCCGGCGGACATCACGCGCGGCCGATCGGCTGGGCGCGGCGGTGTCCTACCTCGAGAGCGGTATGGCGATCGGGCCGCTGCTCGGCGCGGTGGCCGACGACGTGCGGGCCGCGTGGCCGAGCGCGGGCGACGCGATCGCGGTCTTCGTGGTGGCGCTGCGCGTGGGCGCCACCGAGCACGCGCTGTGGGCGCTCGAGCGTACCGCCGCGCGCCTCGAGCTGGAGCGCTGCGACGCGCTCGACGACAAGGGGTGGCTCGGCGCCGCGTCGTTGATCGCCGACGTGCGTCGCCGTGTGCTGCGCGGACAGCTCCGCGGCGTCGCGGGGCTGCTCGGGGCCAAGCAGCGCAGCGACTACGTCGAGGCGAGGTTGCACCGCATGGTGCTCCACGCGCTGCAGCTCGACTGGCCCGAAGGCCCGACCCGCGAGCAGCTCTCGCGTTGGGCGCGCGAGCCCGATCTGGGTTGGGGCGAGCAACCGTCGTTCTTGGAGGAGGCCGGGCCCGCGCGGGGCGGCGTGGCCCCGACGTGACGCGGGGAGGCGGTCAGCGGGCTGCCGCGGCGGCGGGCGCCGGGAGCTCGACCTTCACGTAGCTGCGCAGGTTGGCGATCGTGATCGCCACGGCCGGCACCAAGAAGGCCAAGTACTCGAGCGAGCGGACCGCCGGCACCATCATCGCCGCGCCGAGCACGAACGCGACCAGCTTGCCGCCGCGCAGCACCGCCGCGTCGACCGCGCGTGCGCGCTCCTCGCCGCGCGCGTAGAGCAGCGACGCACACGCGAGCGCGAGGTCGGTCGCGGGGCCGGTCATGTGCGTGCTGCGGACCGCGTTCGCCGTGGTGGTGGCGACGGCCGCGTTCTGCAGCCCCATGGCGAAGCTGAGCGCGGCGAGCAGGACGAAGTCGTTCGCCGTCTCCACCGTCTCACCAAAGGGACCGAAGGCGCCGACGTGACCCGCCGCGCTCACGACCACGAGGAGGGCCGAGACCACCGCGAGCGGCGCCCACGTGATCGGCCGCTGCCCGCGCCGACGACGCGCCTCGAGCAGCACCACGGAGAACGCGGCGCCCGCCAAGAACGAGAGGAGCACGAGCCCGTAGTCGAGCATGAGCCGCGCCGACGACGCGCCGCCGAGGTGCGTCGCCGTGCCCGTGACGTGCGACACGAACCGGCGGCACGCGAAGAACGACGCGGCGTTGACGGAGCCCGCCCCGAAGGTGAGCAGGAGCCAGGAGGGAAAGTGGCGTGAGGAGGTGAGGTTGTCGGTCTCGAAGAGCTTCACGGTGTCGGTCCGAGGGGCGGGGCTCGGACCCCATTGCGAGCCACGTGCCGACCGAAGCGCGAGCGG
>JAGQJA010000442.1:3785-8149 GCA_020430845.1 Myxococcales bacterium | reverse complement strand
GGGTCAGTTTTACTGACGCTCAACATCTGTCGCCCTTCCAAACCCGGACGACGACTCCGGTCCGGCTGGCCCCTGGGCGGTACGGGGGGTGACCGCAAGCCGACGCCCGTGGGGCGCATTCGACCGTCCGAACCCTGAGGCCCCGAACGGGCCCGTCGGCCCCACTCTCCGCTACCGCACTCGCACATGACCAGCCCGAGAACAGCGCGGAGGTCCATCGTCGCGCTGGTTCTAGGACTGGTGGCTTGCCGTCCGGCGGGCCCAGCGCGGCCGCTCGAAGCGGGCGCAGTCGCCGCGACGATCGACGGAAGGCCATTGCTCTGGGATTCACTCGAGACGCGGCGCCAGTTGACGGGCGAACGGCTCCGCAACCGGTGCAGGCACGCTGCCACCAGGCCAATGGCGATCTGCGCGGCGAGCGCAGGCGAGTTCGAGGAGTACGTCGCCCAGCTCGTCCTCGAGCGCGCCGTGGACGAACGTCTCGTGGTCCTCGAGGCTGAGCGCTTGGGGATCACTCCTAACCTGCATCCACGAGCACTCCAACAACGCGTCGCGACAGAAGCTTTGTCGTCGAGGTTCACGCTCTTCGAGAGAGACGTAGCAGAGTTCTACGAGGCGCTCGCGCGCGATTGGCCGAGCGGCCGCGCCGTCCGAGTACAGTGGTGCGAGCCGGAAGCCAGCAGGACGGAGCAAGAGGCGAGTGACTGTCCGTGGCAGCTCGCACAATTGAGAATATTGTGGATCGCGCGAGCAGAGCCTCCGTGCAACGGGATATTCGGGATGCCCTGCCCCATACCCGAGCAGAGTGTCGACCCCGAAGTGCGTAGGGAGACCGAGCAGGCGGGGCACGGGCGTGTGACGGCACCGTTCTGGACAGCTCATGGCTTCGCGATCGCTCAGTCGGTGGGCGGCGAGCTCCCCACCTATGAATCCATGCGCGAGTACTTTCGGCGCGCGTTCATCGACGCAAACGTGCAGCGCATGATGCAGTCGTGGCTTCAGGAGCTTCGCGTGAAGTACCGCGTGACCGTGCGGGCGCGCGCCGGTGGGCCCGCGCACGAGACGCCAACAGCGGCTTTGAGGTGACGTTGGCTCGAGCTCAAGGCCTTCGACGTCAGCGGCGGCGCGGAGATCCCGCTCCTCTTCGAGACCACGAGCGGGAGAAGCGCGGTGCCACATCGAACGCGTCGAGCCCGTCGACCCGGGTGACCACATCGAGGCGCGCCGAGTGCGTCGCCGCCGATCCGAGGCGGTCCGAGCCCGAATGCGCCCGATATCCAAATGCCCCCAGCCGTTCGGACAGCATCTGCCAGGCGCGAATCGTTCACGTCCTCGAACCACAAGTCGATGTCTTCTGTCGCGCCAGGCACCCCTTGGAGCAGGGCCGCGCTCATCCCGATGACGAGGTAGCGCACACCTCGGCGCTCGAGCTCACTCAGGAGCTTGCGTTCGGCTGCCGTGAGCCCCCCCGCGAGCGAGCCGACGGGCCCTTTCAGCTTTCGCTCTTAGCTCACCACGCGGACGCGTCCATCGTTTGCCGATGCGGCTTTCACAGCAGATCGATACTTCGCCACGACAGGGTCACTGGTGCGCGGCGTCCACGCCGGCGTCGCGCAAGAGGCGGTAGTCCTGCGCCACCTGCCACGCGGTCGCGAACGAGCAGGAGGCCCTACGCGCGATGTCGGCGATGGAAAGGTCGGGCGCTTGCTCGAGCGCAGTCCACACGTCGGCGCGAAACGACGGGCCCATCAGCACGCGGTTTCGGTAGCCCGCGTGACGTCGAACCAGAACCTTCGCCGAGAGCACGTCTTCATCGCGAGCTCGGAGCGTGCCCTTCGGCACGCGTAGCTTCGAGCCGATGAAGCGCTCATCCTCGCCGCGTCGTTTGATCTGGAACTCGGTCCCCGTCGGCAATAGGTCGATCGGCGCGCCCTCGTACGCTCCTTCGAGCCGGGTGAGACGACGATCCTTCTTGAGCCACGTCGCGACGGACGCCCAGTACGCGCGGACGCGTTCGGACGGATGGGCGCCCACGAGCCGCACGAGCCGGTCGGCGTTCACGTGCGCGTGATGCACGCCGAGCCAGGTGCTCAGCACGCCCAGCACGCGGAGATCTCCCTCGTCCATGCCGATGACGGAGGCATGAAGCAGCGTGCTCTCGATGTCCGCGGCAGTGTCTGCCTTCGCGGCAAAGTTCATCCCGATGCCCACCATGCGCGCCGTCAGCTCGTCGGGCGCGGGCTTCGGCTCCGGGGAGGTCGTGCGGCTAAAGCCCATGACCGAGCCTCCGCGCGAGGTCGGCGACCGTCGCACGCACGTGCGCAGGCCACAGCTCGTTGCCGTCCTGCACCTCGAGCCACGGTAGGCATTCGGCAAGTTCCTCCGCGGTCGGCGCGAGCGCGATGACGTCGGGGAGGTCGGTGCCGCGATCACAGAGCGCGAACAGCTTGCTCTTGAGGAAGTCGGGCCTGCCCAACGTACTGAGCACGAGGACCTGTCCTTCGAAGATGCGCTGCACGCGCTCGGGCCAGCCAAAGGGCAGAACGTCGCCGAGTTGCATCGGACCGTTGTTGAACCACTCGTCCAGCAGGTCGACGCCGACATCGCGCTGCGCCTTCGCAAAGGCGCGCGCCGCCGAGGCGATCGCCGGTGGCAGCTGGGGCATGAGGATGTCGAAGTCGCGCGTCGGCCGTTGGATGATCCCCATGAGCCCGAGCGCCGAACCACCGATGACGACGCCCTCGAAGCGCAGACCGAGCCCGAGCAGATGGCGGTCGAAGGCTTCGATGGTCGGGCGGGGCAACATGGCCGTCTCGTATCGGTTATTCCGATACCATCATGGGCCCTGTTGAGCCGTTCGTCAAGCGGCGGCCTGCCTTGGCGGCTCCAGAGTCGTGCGACAACATTCACCGATTGCCGCCGCCACAGAACCGTAGCTCCTCCCCAGCGTCTTAGACTTCCACAGACTGGGTTCGATTTCGGTAGGCCGCACCCCGCCGCCGCCCTCCGAGCGAGCCCCAAAGCGCCTTCACCAAGACGCAGGCGCACACGCGAACGCAGGCGCACACGCGTGTGACGGCACCGTTCTGGACAGCTCACGGCTTCGCGATCGCTCGGTCGGTGGGCGGTGAGCTCCCCACCTATGAATCCATGCGCGAGTACTTTTGGCGCGCGTTCATCGACGCAAACGTGCAGCGGATGATGCAGTCGTGGCTTCAGGAGCTTCGCGTGAAGTACCGCGTGACCGTGCGGGCGCGCGCCGGTGGGCCCGCGCACGAGACGCCAACAGCGGCTCCGAGGTGACGCTGGCTCGAGCTCGAGGCCTTCGATGTCGGCGGCGGCTCAAAAGGTCGCGGTCCTCTACGAACGCGCTCGGAAGAGACGGCGCTTCTTCGTCGACTACTCGTCGTCGTTGCGCCCATCGTCACCAAGATCCACGCGCGTCGGCGAGGGCGACGAGGAGATCGCGAAAATCGTCGGGGAGCTCAAGGCGCGACATGATCGGGGATGTAGACCTCACCGGGGAGGGACGCGCGCTGCGCGCGCCCCGACGGCGGGAGCGGTTGACCCGTGGCCAGCCACGCCGCGCGACAGAGGCGCGTCATCGCGGTCAGACGCTCCGACACGGTCTCGCCAGCATGAAACGCCGCCGGTGCATCGAGCGAGGCGATCCGCTCGACGACCATCCCCCGCGCTCGCCTCGCCTTGGCGCGTTCTCGACGGTCCGCCTCCGACATTCTCTCATCATAGCGCGGCGCGACGACGCGGCGAAGGGCGCGCCAATCGAGGATCGCGCTCGGTCGCGTTCCGACCAACGCCTCGGGCGAGCGCCGCTCTGTGAGCCTCCTGCGCCGCCGCTCGGCGGCCCAGAGAGCGTCGCGAGCGCCGCGGGCGCAAAGCTCAGGGGCATGTCGCGGGTCCCACCCGCCGGAACGACGGCCATGATCAAGTGCACGCCAAGACACCGAGCCTTCCGCCTTGCCGCATCGTGCGGCGGCGCGATGTACGTCGCGGTCGCCGTGTTGGTGATGACGAGCGCCGCGGGAGACGCAAGCGCCCAACGAGCGACAGACGCCGGCTCGCGAGACGCCGACTCCGCTCCCGCGGACGCGGGGGGAAGCCCGGCATGTTCCTTTCACGCGAGCGGCGCGGCGACGAGCCAGGGAGCGTGCAGCCTTCGCGTCATCTTCGAGGTCGGACGTGACGGCTCGGGGCACGGCGACGGTTTCGCGATCGTTGCCAGCTCCGCCGAGATCCATTCGGCAACCGCATGGCTGCGATTCATGCGCGGACCAAGCAGCGGCGCTGCCACTCCGGGTAGCTACGGCAGCGCAACGCTGCCATTCGTCGGAAAGGCCACGATC
>JAGQJA010000442.1:0-3750 GCA_020430845.1 Myxococcales bacterium | reverse complement strand
TCCAGGGCACGTTCCGACTGAGCCTCACGAGCGCCCGCCGCTTCCGCACCGAAGCGGGCACGTCGCTCGAGCTGCACGGCACGTTGGAGCTCGAGCTCCCTCCCGCGAACCTCATGGCCAGACACCCGAGCGCGCCCCCGCATCCACCGCTGATCTTCCGCGCGTCGTTCTGAGGTTCGCGTCTGCGTTTGCGTTCGCGTCTGCGCTTGCGTCTGCGTTTGCGCTTGCGTTCGCGTCTGCGCTTGCGTTCGCGTTTGCGTCTGCGGTCTGCGTTCGCGCGCGCCTGCGACTGTCATCTACAAAGTTGCGATAGGCCACGAGACGACCGATCACGCCACGAAGGCTCGATGCTACTCTCGTCGCCTATGTCTCAGCTGGGGGAGCACGAGGCGCGGGCGTGCGCGTCGCGGGTGTGGCTCGCGGCGCTGCTACTCACCGCCGCGTGCGCGAGCGCCGAGCCGGCGGCGAGCCCCGGGGCCGCGTCGGCCGCAGACAAGGCGGCGCCGGCCCCGTCCCGCGACGACGCGATCATGGTCAACGTCGCGCTCGTGACCGACAAGCTCACGTTGCCCAACGGGCTCTTGGTCGTGCTGCACCGCGAGCCGGTCGCCACGTCGGCGTACGTGCACGTGCGATATCACGTCGGGTCCAAGGACGATCCGCCGGGGCGCTCGGGCCTCGCGCACCTCTTCGAGCACCTCATGTTCCAGGGCTCGCGCCACACGGGAGAGCGCGATCACAACCGCTGGCTCGAGGACGTGGGCGGCTCGTCCAACGCGTCGACCGACCGTGACAGCACCGACTATCACGAGGAGGTCCCCGCCAGCGCGCTGCCGCGCGCGCTCTGGCTCGAGTCCGACCGCATGGCGTACCCGCTCGACAAGACCACCGAGGAGTCGCTCGGCAAGGAGCGAGAGGTCGTCAAGAACGAGTACCGCGAACGATACGACAACAGACCGTACGGGCACGTTTCGTCCATCGCGCGCGCGGCGGTGTTCGGGCGGGCGCACCCCTACGGGCGCCCGACGATCGGCAACGAGGCCGAGCTCGACGCGATCACGCTCGACAACCTGCGGGGCTTCGCGCGCGATCACTACCGGCCCAACAACGCCACCCTCGTGGTGTGCGCTCCGTACGACGTGAAGCAGACGCGGGAGCTCGTCACCAAGTACTTCGCGAGCATCCCTCCCGGCGCCCCTCGCGCGCCGCGCACCTACCCCGCGCCGCAGCTCGCGAGCGACGTGCGCCTCGACGTCGAGGCCGGCGTCGACGCGCCCATGATCGCGCTCGCGTGGCCCGCGCCGCGCGTGCACGAGCCGGGACTGCAAGAGCTCCGCTACGGGCTCCGGTACTTCGACGCCGACTTGAGCCACCGGCTCGTGACCGAGAAGAAGGTCGCCACCGACGTGTCGTGGTACCTCGACGCCGGCCACCTCGGATCGCTCGTGCTGGTCGAAGTGCAGCTCCAGCGAGGCGCGTCGACCGACGCGGCGCTCTCGGTGATCGACGAGTACCTGACGCGCGCGTCGCGCCTGGGGCGGGTGTACCCGTGGAGGAGCTTCGCCGACCATCGCACGCGCGCCGTGGTCTCGGCGGTCACACGCCTCGAGGGGCTCGAGGGCCGCGCGGAGCAGATCCTCCACGGCATCGAGTACCACACCGAGCGCGAGACGGCCCAGCTCGACCTTCGGGCGCTCCTCGCGGTGAAGGCCGCAGACGTAGGCGCGGCGATGGAGCAGTTCCTCGTCGATCGGCCGCGCGTCACCATCGTCGTGAGACCGACGCCAGGCGCGCCTCGGGCGGGGCGGGTGGTGTCGCGATGAGGCTCGGGCGACTCTCCGCGTTCGCAGCGGCGCTCGCGGTCGCGGCGTGCGCTCCCGGCCGAACCTTCGCCCCCGCGAGCGGACCGGTTCAAGAGTGGCGCCCGACGCGGCACACGACCCTGCCCGTCGGCGACGCGGCCGACGAGGAGTTTCGGAGCACGCCGCCACCTCCGCTCGCCTCGGTCCGACGCAAGATCGCGCCGCCGACCGAGACCCGGTTGCCCAACGGCGCGCGCCTCGTGCTGCTCGAGCGACACGACTTCCCCTCTGTCTCGGCCGTGCTGCTGCTCGGGCGCGGCGCCGCGGACGCCTCGCCGGGCGTCGCGCTGACCTACGCGCACGCGCTGACGGGCGACTCCGACGAATACAAAGCGGGCGAGGCGTGGCAGTACCTGCGCTTCGTGGGCGGACGTGTCGAGGCGCGGGCCACGTACGACGCGGTCACCCTGCAGACGACCGCGCTCTCCCCCCTCTTCGTCTCTGCCCTCTCGCGCAGCGCTCCCATGTTCGCGACGCCCGAGCTCGGCTCCGACGACGTCGAGCGCGCGCGCACCACGATCACGGCGCAGCGCGCGGGCGCGTCGGACGAGCCGAGCGTGCGCGCCGCCGAGCGGCTCACCTCCCTCCTCTTTGCCGGTCATCCGTACGGCGTGCCCGTCGACGGCGGCGCCGCGGCGCGCGGCCAGGATGGACCGATCGAGAAGGCCGTACGCCCGTTCCGCGACGCGAATCTCACGGCGAGCGAGGTCACGGTCGTGTGCGTCGGCGACTTCAAGTCCGAGGCGATGCCGCGCGTCATCACCAAGGCGCTCGGCAAGCTGCCGACCACGGCCGCGCAGCCACGCGTCCCGCTCGCCACACCGCAACCGAGCGACGGCGCGCGCGTGGTCGTCATCGACCGTCCCGGCGCCGTGCAGTCGAACGTGGCGATCGGCTGGCCCGGTCCGCGCGCCGCGGACGACGAGGCGACCGCCCTCGAGGTGCTCGCCGACGCGACGGCGGGCGACCTCTCCACCCGCCTCAACCTGCAGGTGCGCAAAGAGCTGGGCGCCACGTACGGCGTTCACATGCATGTACATACGTTTCGCGCTGCCGGGTACGTGTCCATCACCGCGGCGATCGACACCGGTCGCACCGCCGACGCGCTCGCCGGTCTGTTCAAGGAGCTCGAGCGCCTGCGCCGTGAGCCCCTCTCCGACGAGGAGCTGTCTGCCGCCAAGCGGCGCGCGTACTACGACCTCGAAGAGGGCACCTCGCGCGGCCTCGCGTCGGTGCTCGCGCAGACCATCGGCCTCGGCCTGCCCACGACGCACCTCATGACCCACAACGCGCGCGTCGACGCGGTGACCGCCGACGCCATCCGCGACGCCGCCGCGAAGCGCCTCACGAGCGACGGCGCGCGCATGGTCGTCACGGGCGACGCGGCGAAGATCGCCGACGGTCTGCGCAGCCTCGGCCTCGGCGCGGTGACGGTAGAGAAGTAGCGCCCCCGCCTCGCGCCCTCGCGCTACCGCCGCTTCTTCGCCTTGCGCTTGTTGCGCTCGCGCCGGCGCGTGTCGGGGTCGAGGCGGCGCATGAGCTTCTCGGCGGTGTCGAGCTGCCCGGTCTGCAGATCCTTCACGAGCGCGTCGAGCGTCGACGCGTAACCCTCGCGCGCGCTCTCGCTCGACGTCGAGTGCGCGAACACCGCCTCGCCCGCGAGCCAGCGCTCGGCCGTGCCCGCGGGATCTGCGAGGGCCACGGGCAGCGCGCTCGCCAGATCGTACGGCCCTACGTCGAGCCCTGCGGACTGGAGCCCGGCCATCATGCCGAAGCCGTGCGCGTGCGGGATGTGGAACATCGTAGGGACGATGGGCAACACGGGCCGCGCGTCGGCCTCTTGGAACGCGCGCTCGCACAGGCCGCGATCGCACGAGTGGTACGCGCG
>JAGQJA010000441.1 GCA_020430845.1 Myxococcales bacterium | reverse complement strand
TGCGAGGCCGTGGTCGGCATCGAGACGCTCCAGATCGTGCGCGAGACGGACGCGGGCCCCGACGACGAGGCGACGGACGACACGGACGGATCGACGCGCGCAGACGCGCGCGCGGACGCAGGACGAGACTGAACAGGAGACACGACGATGCTGCATGAACCCCGACACGACGATGGGCAAGACGCCACCACCACAGCCGCGCTCCGTGGCGAGACGGCCGACGACGGTACGACGCCCGCGTTCGTGCTGCGCGTGACGTCGGGGCCGGCCGCCGGTGCGGCGAGGCTCCTCGACTGGGCGAGCGGCGCGCGCGTGCTGATCGGCAAGAGCGCGACGTGCGACGTGCAGGTGCCCGACGCCGGCGTGTCTCGTCGGCACGTCGCCCTCAGCCGCGCCGGCAGCATGGTGCGACTCACCGACCTCGACTCGACCAACGGCACGAGGGTCGACGGGATGCTCGTGACCGACGTGCGGCTGCGCGGCGGCGAGACGATCACGATCGGCGAGAGCGAGCTGCGCCTCGTGCGCACGGGGATGAGCGCCCCGGAGCCCGCGCGGCGGGGGAGCTTCGGGCGCGTGCTCGGACGTAGCTTCGACATGGAGCGCGTGTTCGAGCTCGCCGCGAGGCTCGCACCGACGGCGCTCCCGATCATCGTCGAGGGCGAGACCGGCACGGGAAAGGAGCTGCTCGCGGAGGCGATCCACGAGGCGAGCCCGCGCGCCGCGGGGCCGTTCGTGGTCCTCGACTGCGTCGGCGTCGAGTCCGACCCCGCGATCCTGTTCGGCGGGGATCAGCCGGGGGCGCTGGAGCAAGCGTCGCGCGGGACGCTCGTGCTCGACAACGTCGACGAGCTGCCGCCCGACGCGCAGGCTCGCCTCGTCACCGTCCTTCGCGACGCCGCCATCGCGCGCGGAGGGGCCTGGCGGCCGTTGGACATGCGCGTGGTGGCCACGTCGCGCCGAGACCTCGACCGCGAGGTGCAAGACGGTCGCTTTCGCGAAGACCTGCTCTACCGGCTCGCCGGCGCCCGGATCGATCTGCCGCCCCTGCGCGCGCGGCACGGCGACGTCGAGCTCCTCGCGGAGTACTTCTGGAAGCTCCACCGCGGAGACGGTCCGTTGCCCAAGTCGGTCGTGTTGCTGCTCGCGCGCCAACCGTTGCCGGGCAACGTCACGGAGCTCTCGCACGTCATCGCGCGGCGCGTCGCGCTCGGGCACGACGCGCACCCTCGCGCGTGGATGGGGGCGCCGCTCGCGGCACGCCCGCGGGAGACGCGCGGCCCCGACGTCATCGACGAGATCGTCGCGCAGCGCCTCTCACTGCCCGCCGCGCGTCAGCGGGTGATCGACGAGTTCGAGCGTCGTTACCTCGTCGCCGCGCTCGAGGATCACGGCGGCAACGTCACGCGCGCCGCGGCCACCTCGGGGCTGACGCGCCGACACTTCCACAGTCTCCTTGCCAAGAGCCGGAGCAGCAGCCGGCCGCCGCCGCTGCCGGAGGAGTGAGCGGCGGTGCGCGACCTCAGAGCGATTTGGCGACCGACTCCACGAGCAGGCGGCCCTGCTGCACGATGGCCGTGCGGTAGGCTTCGTACTTGGAGTCGGTGAGGAGCGCGTCGTTGCCCGGCAGAAACCGCGTCATGACCGGCGTGTGGATGTGCCCGACGGGGATCGTCAGCCCCAGCGCGTCGCGGAGGAGCGTCGCGCGGTACGCGCTCTCGTTCGAGAGGTAGTCGCCGCCGCTCCCCGAGCGGGCGCACACCGTCGCGGCCGGTGGCTGCGGGTTGCCCGGCGGCGGGTACGTCGTCGACACGGGATCGTAGAGCGACTGCGTGGTCGGCTGAGAGCAGTCGGCGAAGATGTCGTAGTCGTAGCCCCACACCACGTCGAACGCGTTGCCCGCCGACGCGAGCGAGTCGGGCGGGCGCGGCACCTGGGCGCCGGTGTTCGCGGCGATCATCTTGTCGACGGGGAGCGTGCTCTCGACGAACTGCGGCGGTTGGTTCTGGCGCCACGGCAGGCTGTCGTAGCCGACCCACCGGGCCGGCGGGTGTATATTGCAGCCATCGGTGCTCGGCAGGAGGCTCGCTCCGCCCACACGCTTGCACGTCGACACGTCGTCGTTGCCCTCGAACTCGCCGTGGAATCGGCCGTTGTACTCCTCGAGCTTGAAGCGGTATCCGCTGCCTTGGCTCATGGTGATCGAGATGTCGACGCGCGACGGCCCGGGCTTGAACCAAGGGCCGAGCGTGTCCTCTTGCATGCCGCGCTCGAAGGGGCCGTAGTTGACAGGCAGGATGAACGTCTCGATGTGCGCCACCTTGCCGCCGGGCAGCGGGATCTCGAGCCCGTCGTACGCCAGCGCGGCGGCGCCCGACGGGTTGCCGATGCGGATGCTGACGTTGTCGACCGAGCCGGGCGCGCCGAGCGTGAACGGGTCGAAGCCGCTGATGAGGATGCGCACGTAGTTGGGGCCAGCCGGCAGCTGCACGTCGTACTGCCCGCGCGATGCGCGCTCGAGCTCCCACTCGATGTCGCCTCGCTCCGCGGCGGTCATCGCGAACGACGGCTCCCACGCGCGCAGGGTCTTGGTCATCGTGAGGCGTGCCCAATAGAGCATGCGGTCGTCGCCGGCCGGCAACGTGCCCGAGGGACGTCGGCCCTGCACGCGGTCGACCGCGGCGCGCCAGAGCCGTGCGCCGGCGTCGGTGACCAGCTTCTTGGCCTCTTCGACGCTCGACGCGCCGGCGACGCCGTCCTTGCAGAGCGCCGTCGAGAATTCGGGCTCGAACACGTCGAAGCCGGTGCCCTTGAGCAGCTCCTCGGCGAAGGGCGCCTGAGCCCCGGGCAGCCGGTTGACGAGGCGCTGCTCCTCGACGGTGAGCGGCGCGTCCGTCCGCATGGTGCACGTCGCCGGGGGAGGCTTGACGGGCTGGAGCGGGTCGTCCTTGGGACCGCCGCCGGGGCCTCCGGGCGTGCCGGGCGTCACCTCGCCGGTGGGCTCCGCGCCGTCGGCGCTCGAGCACGCCGCCGCAGCGAGCGTCACGCACGTCGCGATGGCGAGTTGCGCGAGCGAACGACCCATCGCCCACAGGATACGGCAAGCGCGACCGTGCGCCACGTCTAACGAACCGCGCGCGTCACCCGCCCGCGGGCGGGTCGGCGGGTCGGCGCACGCGGAGCAGCGAGCTCCGGAGCTCACCGGCGCGCTCGCACGACGCGACGAACGCGCCGGCGCTCGACCCGGTGGCGCTGAGGATGTTGTGGCACCCCGGGGCCTTCGCCACGCCGACCGTGCCGGCCTTCGGGTCGATGATCGCGTAGGCGTCGTCGAGGTCGAGGACGACGAGCCCCGCCGCGGGCAAGCTCGTCGGCGTGCCGCGGTAACGTCGCGTATCCGCGACGCGGAGGACCCGGCGCTCGGGGTCGAGCAGCGCGAGGCGGCCGACGACGCCGTTGACCATCAGGTCGCCGACCGCTCCGAACGCGGCGCCGGAGTCGGGGATCCAGAAGCGCTCGATGGATGTCCACGGCGCGCGGCTGCACGCGAGCGCGGCCCCGTCGCGGCGTCCGTCCTCAGGAACCTGTACTGTGCATACAGTGCCCGCGGCGTTGACCGCGAGCCCGAGGTGCGCGCCAGGCATGCCGGGGTGGATCTCGAAGTGGCCCGTGCGGAGCGTCAGCACGCCGAGCGACGAGCTCGTGATGAACCCACGGCTCTCCATGGACACGGCCACGTGGCTCTCGTCGGCCACGAGCAGCGACGGCGAGCGCGGGCAATCGGCGCCGACGCAGAGGTCCGTCTTCGCGAGGTGCGTCGGCGCGGCGCCGGGGGCCTGGAGCCGGACGTCGGCGCCGAGGCGAAGGACGAGGGCGCCATCCATGCGGAACGCGGCGTCGTCGGCGCGCCACGGTCCTTCGAGCGCGCCGTCGCGCTCGACCGCGACCACGAAGGTGGCCTTCTTCGCGTCCTGTCCGAACACGATGGCGCGCGTCAGCGAGGGCGACGTCACCGTGGCGTGCGCGAACGTGACTCCGGGAGCCTTCTCTGCGAGCGCCGCCAGGAACGCGGGCCGCGGCTCGCCGAAGAGAAGGACGTCGACGTCTGCGTCGCGGTCCAGATCGACGCGCTCGACCTCGAGCTCGACCTCTCGAAGCGCGAGGGGCGTCACGGGCAGGCGCTGGAGAGGCACCTCGAGATCAGCCGATTTGTCGGGCGAGCGGACGCCCTGAGGGGGAGGGTCGCAGGCGATCACCCCCGCGAGGGCGATCGCCGCAGCCAGGCGTGCGAGCGGGGTCACGGACGGATCCTACGTGGATCGGCGTCGACGGCTCCCCCGATCGTGCCCTGAGGCGCAACTCGGTTGCGCCGATCCCGGGGCGGCAGAAGCCGAGACCAGAGAAGACGCGGGGGACCGTAGCTTCGCCTCGCTCGCCCGGGGGGCGTGGTGAATCGGAGGCCGAGCTCGACCGGTCTCGGTGTTAGAGTCGCTTGCGTGACCGTTCGCGCGCGCTCCAGGCTCTCGGCGTCGATGCTCCTGGCCGTGGGCCTCGCGTGGCAGGTCACACCGGCCTTCGCGGCCGAGTCGCAGGGCGCGCCCTCGATGCCCGCGCGGCCCACCATCCTCGAGGCCGACCTCGGCAGCGGCGTCGTAGGCGTCGGCATCGAGCGCGTGCTGACACCCGCGCTCAGTCTGCGCGCGACGTTCCAGCTGAACCGGCCGTGGTACGCGCAGTTCTGGCACGGCGACGAGTCGGACGTGATCGGCTTCGGCGGGGAGATCCGGCCGTTCTTCTTCCCGCTCGGCACGGCCGGTCGAGGGCTCTACGTCTCGCCGTTCGGGCGCATCGTGGGTATCCGCGCGCAGGACAAGCTCCCCGAGTCGGCGAGCGGCGTCGGCTGGAGCACGGGCACGACCGTGGGCTGGGGTTGGCTCTTCGGCGACGGGCGGTGGCTCGCGCGCCTCGGCGCTGGCGCGCAATACTGGTCGTTCGAGGTGACCGACGCGCGGGGGCGCGTCGCCGGTCTCCGCGGCGTGTACCCCGACGTGGACATCATCCTCGGCTACGCGTTCTGATGCTCACCGCTCACGACGGACACGCGCGGCAGCGTGCGGCGTGACCGACGCGGCGCTCGATGTGCTCTCGGCTCGTGCGCGCGACCCTGTGCGCCGCGCGCGCGCCATGAAGCTCAGCTACGGCGTGCGCGTCTTCATGGCTCCGGGGGAGTCGGGGCGCGTCGTCGTCGCGCTCGGAGAAGCCCACCTCAAGCTGCGCCGCGCCTCGGACCTCGGCAAGGAGGTGGTCGCCGCGTTCGACCTCCGCGGCGTCGAGACCTTCCAGGCGCGCCGGGTGCTCGCCGGTCGCGCGCTCCGCGTGCTCATCCACGGCCCGCGCGTGGCCTTGCGCGTGCTCTCGCTCGGGGCGGTCAAGGGCAGCACCATCACCGACGCCAAGGCGCTCCCGTCGGGTACGACCGTGGAGCTCGAGCGCGTCGACCGCGTGCCGCTCTCGCTGCACGTCATGTCTGTGTATCTTGCAACTTTCTTCGCGGTGGCTTTCGCGTACCTCGGGGTGGGGCTCGCCGCCTGGCCGCTCGGTGCGTACGCGCCTTGGCTCGCGCGTGTGGGCGCGTGGCTGCAGTGGGCGACCGCCGCATTCGAGGCGCACATGGTGCTCTTGGTGCCGGCGTATCTCCTGCGCCAGCGCGCCTGGGCTTGGCTCGTGCACCCGCTCGTGGCGCTCGTCGTCGTGCGCGACGGCTTCATGGCTGCGGCGACGGCGCGCATGATGAGCGAGCACCCCGGCGTCGACGAGGCGGTGGTCGTCATGGGGCGTGCGCACCTGCCAGGCTTCGAGCGTGAGCTCGTCGAGCGACACGGATTTCGCCGCGTCGGGTGACCGTCAGGGGAAGCCGAGCACGTCCGTCGGGGTCGGGCTCGACGCGTCTGTCGCCGTGCGGTTGCCGTCGCCGAGCGGGCCCAACCAGTTGTTGCCCCAGCACTTTGCGCCGCCCGACGTCGTGAGCGCGCACGTGTGGTTGCGTCCTGCAGCCACGGCGACGGCCGTGAACGCGCCGCCCACCGCGACGGGCGTGAGGGAGCCCGTGGACGTCGGCTCGCCGAGCTGGCCGACGTCGTTCTCGCCCCAGCAGTAGACTGCGCCCGCCACCGTCACCGCGCACGAGTGTGCTGTGCCGGCGCCGATGGCCCGCGCCGCGCCGACGGAGACGACGACCGGGACCTGTGAGCCATCTACGGTGGCGCCGCCGACCGCCCTCCCCGAGCCCCAGCAGCGGACCTGGCCGGCCTTCGTGAGAGCGCACGTGTGCTGGCTTCCCGCCGAGAGGAGCACCACGTCGGTCAGACCCTTGGCCGAGACGGGCGTGGGCGAGCTCGTCTTGGAGTCGTCGCCCAGCTGACCATAGCTGTTGTTGCCCCAGCACTGCACCGCCCCGGACCGCGTCCACGCGCAAGCGTGGTAGCCGCCCGACGTGACGCCGACCGCGTCGACGATGGCAGGGACGTCGATGGGGGTCTTCGCGCTGCCCAGCGGGCTGCTCGCGCCGAACTGACCGCTCAACCGATCGCCCCAGCACTTGACGCCTCCGGCATCGGTGACCGCGCACGAGTGGCTCGCGCCCGTCGAGATCCCACGTACCCCGGAGCCGAGCCCGGCCACGCCGACCGGCGTCGAGGAGTCCAGCTCACTGTTGTTGCCGAGCTGCCCCTGCGTGCCGCGTCCCCAGCACACGGCCTTGCCCGCCTTCGTGACAGCGCACCTGTGCTTGCTCGCGGCGACGTGCCGGAGCGGGTCGGTGAGGAGCGGCACAGGCTTGGCGGTCGTCCACACGTCGGCGCCCGCCACGAAGCCGTCGAAGAAGCCTTGGTAGCCCCATGCCTCGACGACCCCCTGCGGTGTCAGGGCGTAGCTGCCCTGATCGCCCGCCGCGATCACGCCGGTCGCCGCGCAGCAGCCCGCGGCACACGCGACGTAGCCGTCCGCGCACGTGCTCTCGCACACACCCGCGCGGCACGTCGCGATCGCGTCCGCCGGCGCCGAACAGACCACGCCACATCGGCCGCAGTGCTGCGGGTCCGACGCCGTGTCGACCTCACAGCCGTCGGAGGCGTCGCCGTTGCAGTCTGCGCGCCCTGGATCGCACGCGACGCTGCACGCCCCGGCGACGCACGATCCGGAGGCGCATGGAGCGCAGCTCGGTGACGCGCAGCCGTGTCGAGGGTCGTCGAGCGCGACGCACGCTCCGGCGCACGACTTCTCTGCCGGCGCGCACGACGTCGGCGGCTGTGACGTGCCCCCGTCGACGCCGGGATCGGCTGGCGGGTCCGACCCGCACGCGACAGCGATGGACAACAACGAGAACCACACAGGGAACACCAACGTCTTCTTCACGGAGACCTCCGAAGATCGAGTTGGCTTGGGCTGTCCGAGCAACCTCCCCAGCGCGTCGCGACCCTAGCACCGAGTCCGGTCGAATCGAACCTCCGACGCGCACCCTCCTTCGGGCGAGGTGAGCTGTCGCGCGTCGTCGATCGGTCGCGACTGTCGCTTGGTCGGGAGATCCCGAGTCTCAGTACGCGCCCGACGTCGTCCACGCGGCGCCGCCCATGAGCGTGGCGGGGTACGTGCTCTTGTCGTCGGCGGAGGTGGTGCCCGCGCCCTCGTCGAAGCGCCAAGCCGCGCGGAGCCGTCCGAAGATGGCGTCGGCGGGCCCGATCGGACGGCGCATGTCGGCGGCGATCTCGGCGGCCGTCCGCGCCACGTCGAACAGGCGCACCTGATCGATCTCGCCGTCGAGCGATCCGTCCGCCGCGCTTCCGTTGGGCGCGATGCGCGCGCCCACGCGGAAGGAGCGTGACGGCGCGCCGTGCGTGAAGGACGCGTCGGCGGCGCGCGTCGCGACGGCGACTCCGTCGACCACGAGCTGGAAGGACGCGCCCGACTTGGTCACGGCGACGTGCGTCCATCGCGCGAGCGCGAGCGGCGTGGGTGACGTGAGCTTGTACTCGCTGTCGAAGAGCCCGTGATCGTCGCCCCCCGCGTCGGTCATCAAGAAGAAGAGGCGCCCCCCCTGCAAGAGCCCGAGCCGAAACTGCCCGCTGCCCGTGTTGCGCTGGTCTTTCGCGGCGATGTAGGTCTCGCCCTGCGCCGTCTTGGGGCGCACCCAGGCTTCGAGCGTGAAGTCGGCGGGGATGGGGACGGCCCCGGCGGACACGAACGCGTTGCCCGTCAGCGTCACCGCGAAGCCCGCGGACGGCGCGGCCGCGTCGGCTGCTGCGTCGCCCGCGACGATCGGCGCGCCGCCGTCGCCGGTCGGTGTCGCGCCGGCGCCCGCGTCGCCGGTCGGGCCGTCGGGCGGGGCGTCCCCGACACGGGGCGCCTCGGCGCCACCGGAGCGCGTGCCGGTGACGTCGATCGAGCACGCGGCCAGCGTGCACGTGACCGCGAGTCGACCCCAGCGCATGGCTCGAGGCTATCGCGGATCGCCCGCGCAGTCAGGCGCGCAGCGCGTCGGCGGCGCCTGCGCCGGAGGCGTCCGCGTCGTCGGCGTCCGCGGCCTGCGCGACGTCTCGCAGGTAGCGCGTGTCGGGGTTCTCGCGCCGCCAGATGACGTGGTCCATGAAGTAGTGGTGCACGTTGACGATGACGAAGATCGCGGCGAGCACCGGCGTCTCGCCGAGAGGGTGCGACGCTCCCCCGAGGCCGCGCGGCACGAGCGCGGCGTCCAAGAACGAAGGGACGCCGTGCAAGAGGATCCACCCGAGCCCCACCGCGCTCACCGCGAGCGCGCCGACGCGGACGGCGACGGGCCGCCCGAAGTGAGGCGGGCCCTCGCCGGCGCGAGCCTCGTTCTTGCGCATCAGCCACACGAAGTAGAGGTATTGCACCGAGTGCAGCGCCGGGATCATGTAGGTCACCAGCGGGTCGAGGCTCGTGAAGATCGTCCAAGACCAGATCGTCACGAGGAACGCGAAGAGCGGACCGAGCGGGGCGCCGCGCGCCTCACGCCGCCAGCGCTGCGCGAGCACGACGATGAGCGCCGCCGTGCTCACGGCGAGGACGGCGCCGGTGCCGAGCTCGAGCCAGCGCGGGTGCGCGAGGCTCGTGTACACGACGCCCTTCTCCTCGACCTCCATCGCCGGCGCTGTGGGGTTGGCCCACGCGAACGCCCAGGCAGCGAAGCAGTGCGCGAGCAGCGTGGTGCGCTCGCGCGCCGTGAACGTGACGCCTCGCCGCGCCGAGAGCACGGTCACGACGCCGAAGGCCTGCTTGGCGTAGTGCCACCCGACCAACAAGAACATGAGCTGGATCATCCAGCCGAGCGCGACGGCCGAGCGCGCCCGGAGCGCGAGCACCGCCCACACGACGAGCCCCACCGGGACGATCACGCCCGCGAGCGCATAGCGCGCACGCTGCGCTCGCGGGACGCCGTCGCCGAGCAAACGGCTCCGGACGTCCTTGTAGAAGAGCAGGTACGTCACGGCGAAGTGCGGATCGTTGATGAGCAGCGCGGCGTGGAACATGGTGAAGCCCACCGCGAGCTCGGCGGCGTCCGCGCCGACCGCACGTCGCAGCGCCCAGCTCAGCACGAAGAGCACGGGCGTCGCGCCTCCGACGAGCAGCAGCTCGATCGTCCGGTCACGGACGGCGCGCGAGGGCGCGTCCGTCGTGTGAGCGACGTGGCCGGCGATCATGCGCGAGAGGGTATCAGCGCGCCTGGGGACGCCCTACTCGCAGGCCGCCCAGGGCTGATCGCTTCCGCCGACGCGCATGTGCGCCTTGCCCTTGATGGGGCGAACGAGCGCCGCGTGGACGGTCAGGTCCTTCTCGTGCGGATCGTCGGCGACGATCATGCCGTCGTAGCGCTCGGCGCGGACCTTCTGTGCGCTCTTCTCTCCGCTCGGGGCGACCTTGCGCAGCACGCCCTTGGCGGCGCCTTCTTCCCAGACGAGGAAGAGCTCGCTCGTCCCGTCGACCGGTGACGTCGCGCGGCACGCGAGCTCGCCGGGCGGCGCGTCGGCGGGCTTCTCGGCGGTCTCGCGTTCGGCCTGGGGCGACGCGTCGGCGCTCGTCGCGACGTCCGACGGCGCGCTCGGTGGCGCCTGCGGCTGCGTGCCGGCGCACCCTGCGAGGGCGCCGATCGCGATCGAGGTGACGAAGAGGGCAAACCGAGGGAAGA
>JAGQJA010000440.1:12864-13609 GCA_020430845.1 Myxococcales bacterium | reverse complement strand
CGTCGAGATCGCCCTCGTAGCGACCAAGCGCGCGGAGCTTCTTCTCGAGCGACGCCGCGCTCGCCGCGATGCGCGCCTCGAGCTCCGACGGACGACGCGACGCGCCCACGAGCTGGCCCGCCACAGATAGCGCGCGACGCAGCGGGCCGAGGCTCGCCTTGGGTCTCTGCGCCGCGTGCCGCGTCGCGATCTCGATCGACGCCTCGAGCCGCACGACATCGGCGCGCGCCGCCTCGACGCGGGTGACGAGCCCCTCGCGCGCACGAAGCGCTCCGATGAGATCCCGCTCTGTCCGCGAGTCGGGGCGCGCGACGCCCGCGCCGAGCCGCGCGCGCGCCTGCTCGACCGCGAGGTCCGCCGCGGTGAGCTTGGCGCGGGTCTCCCGCAGCTTGGCGTCGGTCGCGCGTGACGCGGCCGCGCGCGCGCGGAGCAGCTCGAGCGTCTCGTGTGGGAGCCGGTCACCCGCGAGCCGTGCGTGCTCGGCCGCGAGCGCGTCCCTCTTGAGCTTGCGGGGCCAGAGCGTCGTGGCGCGCTCGAGCGCCAGGCGCCGCTGCACGGTCGCCGCGCGTCTCCCCTGGAGCTCACGCACGGTGGCCTCGGCCTCTTCGATCGAGCGCAGCTGCGTCTGGTACGCGTCGGGGTTGCTGGCCAGGTCGCGCACGCGGGACTTGGCGTCTTGGTAGGCGCGGAGCGCCTCGTTGAGGGGCCGCGCAGAGCCCTGCGGGCGAAAGAGCGCGTCGGCGCG
>JAGQJA010000440.1:10901-12767 GCA_020430845.1 Myxococcales bacterium | reverse complement strand
GCCCCCTCGCGCAGGCGGGCTGCGTCGAGGCCGAAGCTCGTGCGGAACGCGTCTTGGGAGAGTCCGTGGAGCAGGTTGCGCAGCACGGCCTCGTCGACCGGCGCGCCGCTCGCGTCGAGCAACGTGTTGTCGCGCCCCTTGCGCCGCACGAGCTCGACACCCTCGCCCGACGGCCCCTCGACGAGCGCGCCGACGCGCAGCTCCGACATCTTGACGAGGTAGGCGTCCTTGGAGCGGTGATCGAACCCGTAGAGGAACCCCAAGATGGCGCGCAGCGTCGTGCTCTTGCCCGCCTCGTTGGCGCCGTACACGACGTGCAGACCGCGCGCGGAGAGGTCGAGCGATCGCCCCTCGAACCCGCCGTAGGCGATGAGGTCGAGCCGCGCGAGCCTCACGGTTCCTCCGCGCCGCCAGTCAGCGCGCCCAGGAGCGTCTCTTCCACATAGGTGTACAGCTCACGCATCGTCGCGGGGTCGGTGGGATCGAACCCGTCGGCGCCGGCGCGGACGTCGGCCGGGAGCTTCTTGGCCACGTCGGAGAAGCACGACGTCAGCTCGGCGAGCGCGGCGTCGTCGTCCCTCGTCTCGGCGAGCCGACGCGCCAGCTGACCGAGCGCGGAGTCCTGCTTGCGGAGCGCCTCGAGGTCGATCGACGTCCTCGTGCGCACCTCGACCTTCTCGACCCAGGCGTCGGCGCCCGCGGCGTCGGCCGCGACCAGGCGCACCTTCCCTGCGAGCTCCGCGTCTGCGTGCAGCGCACCGCTCGCCTCGGTGGCGCCGACGACGGTGACCCGCGCGGCGACGAGCAGCCCCTCGGCCGCTTCGGCCGCCTCGGCGATCGCGGCGCGCGCCCGCTCGAGCACGTCGTCGACCGAGCTCGCCCCCGTGGCGTCGACCTCGACGCGGGCCCAGCGCACCACGTCGAGGCTCCGGTGCTCGACGCTCGCGACCCCCGACGCCGAGAAGGTGATGAGCGTCGCGCCCTTGTCGCCCGTCTCGCGCGCGTGCCTGCCCTGCAGGTTGCCCGGGAACACGACCCACGGGTCGCGCGAGACGATCTCGCGGGCGTGCACGTGGCCGAGCGCCCAGTACGCGTAGCCCTTGCTGCGCAGGACGTCGAGCGAGGTGGGCGCGTAGGGCTCGTGGCCCTCGCGGCCGTCGAGGCTCGTGTGCAAGAGCCCCACGTTGATGACGCCCGGGCGCGCGTCCGGGTAGCGCGACGCGATGTCGTCGCTCACGGCCTTGGACCCGAAGCTCATCCCGTGCACGACGATCGCGCCGCCGGCCAGCTCCACGGACTCGGGCTTTCGCGACGAGAGCACGCGCACGTGGTCGAGCGCAGGGAGCTTGCGCGCGACGATGCTCTCGGCGTCGTGGTTGCCGCGGACGACGACGACCGGGATGCCCGCCGCCTTGAGGCGCCCCATCGCGGTCACGAAGAAGAGCCCCGTCGAGTAGTCCTTCCACGCGCCGTCGAAGAGGTCGCCCGCGACGAGCAGGCCGTCGACGCCCTCGTCGATGCAGGCGTCGACCAGGTTGCCGAGCGCGGCGCGCGTGGCGCCCCGCAGCCGCTCCGCGGGAGCGCCCTCGTACCTGTCGAGACCGCGCAGCGGGCTGTCGAGGTGGATGTCGGCGGCGTGAAACAGCTTCACGCGGTGAGCGTAGTCGAGCTTGCCGCCGGGTTCTACGCCGAGAGCCGCGACGGCGCCGTGGCGCTCGATGCCCGCGCGCCCCACACGAGCGCCGAGTCGCCGAACTCGTGCCCCAGGTAGCCCGCTTCGTCTGCGCTCTTCCACGCGCGCTCGAGCAGCTCGACCGGCGCGAAGCTCGAGAGCAGCTCGTAGTGGCTCGTGCCGCCGTCGTGCAC
>JAGQJA010000440.1:0-10746 GCA_020430845.1 Myxococcales bacterium | reverse complement strand
TCGAGGACCGCGCGCGCCGTGGCCTCGGGGATGCGGTAACGCTCGTCGAGCGGCAGCGCGGCGTCGAGGGCCGCGTCGCCGGTGGCGCTGAGGCCGGCGGCGTGCGTGAGCGACACGACCGCGACGCCCTTGCTCCGGAGCGCGACGAGGGTGCGCGCGCCGAGCGGTCGCCCCGCCGACGGCATCTCGACCGCCCACGGCGCGCCGGCGAAGGCGGTCTGCACGTGCCAGAGCGGGAGGGGTCGCGTCACATGTGCATACTGCACAGGTTTGCCTGCGTCGTAGATCGCGCTCCACAGCCCCGCGCGGGTGCTCGCGCCGTGGGCGAGCGCGAAGCGGACGTGGAGGAGTCGTTCGGACAGCGCCTCGCGCGAGACGACGACGGCCCGGAGCGTCGTCGCCCCGCCCTCGCCGACGATGTCGATGATCTCGCCGCCGACGACGCGAGGCGGCGGGGGCCGGTCCTCGGTGCGGGTGCGCGCGTCGCCTTCGCCGAACAGCACGGCGCGCCACGTCTCGCCGTCGGCCGTCGACACGAGGCGCAGCTCCACCGGGGCACCGCGGAAGCGACCGGAGAGCGACGCGGGCACCGTGGCCGCGTCGTTGACCACCACCACGTCACCCGGGTCGAGCAGCGAGGGGAGGTCGGCGACGCGCCGATGGCGCACGTGACGCGTGGTCGCGTCGACGACGAGCATCCGCTCCGTGAGCCCGTCGGGGCGGGGCCAGGACGCCGGGGTCACGCCGCCCTCCCGTGCCGGGCGAGCGCGCTCGCCGTGAGACGAGCGCCGCTCTCGATGTTGTCGCGCCGCACGAGCGACGCGATGAGCCGCGCCACGTCGGCTGGTCTGGCGAGCGTCGCGGGGTCGGCGTTGGGCAGGGCCGCCGCGTGCATCTGTGTGTCCATCTCGCCGGGGTCGACCGACACGAACCGCACGCCCGGCAGCTCGGCCGCGAAGACACGAGCCAGGTGGTCGGCGGCCGCCTTGGAGACCGAGTACGCGCCCCAGCCCGCGTAGGCCTCGACCGCGGCGTCCGAGCTGACGAAGAGCACCGTGCCTCGCTGGCGCAGCAGCATCGAGCCGGCGATGATCTTGGTGAGCCGGAAGGGCCCCACCAGGTTGGTCTCGAGCACCGCCGCCAAGTCCTCGCACGCCGTGTCGAGCAGCGTAGGCATGGGCACGGGGCCGAGCGTGCTCGCGTTGTGCACGAGGAGGTCGATGGGACCCACGAGCGCGGCCGCCGCGCCCGCGATCTTGTGCGCGGCCTCCTTGTCGGCGACGTCGTACGCGAGGGCGTGCGCCTCGCCGCCCGACGCGCGGATCTCGTGCGCGGCGCGCTCGACCTCGTCACGGCCGCGCGCCACCAGTACGACGCGCGCCCCCTTCCCTGCCAGCTCCTCTGCCAGGGCGCGGCCGAGGCCCCTGCTCGCGCCCGTGATCAACACCGAGAGATTGTCGTCTGTCATGTCGTCGCTCCTTCGACATGCAGCATGCGACCCGGATGACAAAGGAGTGGAGAGCCTGCCAATCTATTGGAGTCGGGATACGTTCTTGGCATGAGGACCGCGAGAGGCCACGAATCCACGGGGGACGCCGCCGCGCGTCTGGGACGCAACGTGCGGCACCTGCGAGAGGCGCGCGGGCTGACGCAGGCGCAGCTGGCGCGCACGGTGGGCATCCCGCGCGCCACCTGGGCCAACGTGGAGTCCGGGGCGGCGAACCCGACGCTCGCCGTGCTCGACCGCGTCGCGGCGGCGTTCCAGGTGTCTCTCGAAGAGCTCGTGGCCGAGCCCCGCGCCGAGGCCCGCCACTACCCTCGCGGCACCTTGCCCGAGAAGCTCCGCGGGCCCGTCCGCGTACGAAAGCTGCTCCCGGATCCCATCCCGGGCACCGACATCGACCGCTTCGAGCTCCCCCCGCGCTCACGCATGGTCGGCGTGCCGCACACCCCGGGCACGCGCGAGTACCTCACGTGCGAGTCGGGCGAGATCGTCCTCGTCGCGTCGGGCGAGCGCTACTCGCTCGGCGCGGGCGACGTGGTCGTCTTCCGCGGCGACCAACGACACTCGTACGACAACCCCGGCGCCAAGGTCGCCGTCGCGTACTCGATCGTGCTCATCGCCCGCGCGTGAGCCGCGCTCTCAGCTGGCTGCGCGCTCTCAGCTGGCTGCGCGCTCTCAGCTGCGCGTGAGCCGCGCTCTCAGCTGGCGCGGCGCTCGGTGCGGCGACGGTTGGGCGCGAAGGCCTCTTGGAGGCTCTCGGCCAGCTCGTCGCCGCCGCCGACGCTGCGGCGCACCGTGTCGCGGCGATCGGAGAGCACGCCGCGCAGCTCGCCCGCGTCGACGGCCCCTCCGGCGCGCCGGAGCATGAGCTCGTGCGTGCCGCACAGGGTCACCGTCTCCCCGCTCTGGAGTTTTGCGTGGGTGAGCCCACGGCTGTCAGAAAAGCCGCAAGCTCGGCAGGCTCGGTCGAGGACGGGCGTTCGCTTCGCGCGCATACCCCCACCTTCGCCGAGGGGGGCCATGCCGGCCAAGTTTTCGCGCCGCCGCCGACGGTGTATGGACCGGGCCTATGGCGAAGGTGCACTTGGTGACGGGCGGCGCTGGCTTCATCGGCTCATCGATTTGCGAGGCCCTGCTCGCCAAGGGCGAGCGCGTCCGTGTGATCGACGACTTCTCCACCGGGCGCCGGTCGAACCTCGAGCCGCTCACCGGCGTCGACGTCGTCGAAGGGTCGATCGTCGACCCCGAGGCGGTCGCCAAGGCGATGAAGGACGTGGACGTCGTCTACCACCAGGCGGCGATCCCGTCGGTCGTGCGCAGCGTCGACAACCCGCAGGCGTCGATGCTCGCCAACGTGCAGGGGACGACCGTGGTGCTCGACGTGGCGCGGAGGAGCGGCGTGCGCCGCGTCGTCTTCGCGGCCAGCTCGTCGGCGTACGGCGACACGCCCACGCTGCCCAAGGTCGAGACGATGCCCACGTCGCCGCGCTCGCCGTACGCCGTCTCGAAGCTCACCGGCGAGCACCTCATGCGCGTGTTCGCGTCGATCTACGGCATCGAGACCGTCTGCCTGCGGTACTTCAACGTGTTCGGGCCCAAGCAAGACCCGGCGAGCCAGTACGCCGCCGTCATCCCGAACTTCATCACCGCCGCCCTCGAGGGCAAGCGACCCAAGGTGCACGGCGACGGCGAGCAGACGCGTGACTTCTGCTTCATCGACAACACCGTGCGCGCGAACCTGCTGGCGGGCAGCACGTCGAACAAGCTGTCGGGCGAGGTGATCAACATCGCGTGCGGCGAGCGCATCTCCCTGAACACGCTGCTCCAGTACATCGGCGAAGAGGCGGGCAAGCCGCTCGATCCCGAGTACGGGCCCACGCGCGCGGGCGACGTGCGCGACTCGCTCGCGTCGATCGACGCGGCGCGCGCGCTGATCGGCTACGAGCCCATCGTCTTGGCGCGCGAGGGCCTCAGGCGCACGTTCGCCGCGTTCAAGGCGATGTACGGCCGCTGAGCGGGCTGCGGCGCGCGGGGCGCGAGGGGTGACCCCCGACCCGACGTCACGTCGAGCACGTCGGGCGCGTCGAGCTCGGACATGTCGCGCGTCGCGACCGCGTCGGCCGTCGGGGCGCGAGGTGCCGTGGGCCGCGCGTCGGCCTCCGAGGCGCCGGGACCTGCGCCGCGGTCTTCGAAGGACGAGAGATCGTCGGCGCCGTCGGCCGCGAGCGCCGCGGCGATCTGCGCGCTGAACGACGCCTCGACCCGCGCCCCCGCGTCGGTCTCGGGCGCGCCGAGCGCCACATGAGCCGCGAGCGCGAGCATGGCCACGTGCGCGGCGCCCGACGCTGCGATGACCCAGATCCTACGCTCGACCGCCGGAGCGACGCGCGCGGCCTCGGCCTCGTCGGAACCGACGCGCGCGAGCGTCACCCGGAGCGCGCCCGCCCGCAGCACGCACCGCGCGTCGTCGGGGACCCGCGCGCCGTCGGGCAGCAGGAGCGCGAGCGCACCGGAGGCGTCGGCCCTTGCGATGACGGGGTCCCCTGGCAGCTCGAGGGGCAGCCCGAGCGCAGAAAACCTAAGGGTCTTCGCTACATGGCGCGACGTGACCGACACGACCTCGCCGCGCCACTCCACGGTCGCCTCGATGGCCGTCGCGCGCGCAGGGGGGGAGGCGTCGCGCTCCACCAGGATGAGAGGAGGCGTCGCGTGGGCCTTCGGCGATGCGGGGGTCACGGCACAGGGACCGCGGCGCGGCCCGGAGGTTCCCGGACCGCGCTCCGATCGACGGTCAAGCGCGTCGACGACGGCTCACGACGAGCCCGAGCGCGACGAGCGCGAGCGCAGCACCCCACCCGGTCGAGCTGCCGCCGACCGACCCGACGGTGCATCCGCCCGTGTCGTTGGAGAACGTGCGACGGCGGCTCGGCGTCGTCGTGCCGCCGGTGTCGGTCGAGCCCGTGTCCCCCTCGTCGGACCCGGTGTCGCCCGGCTGCGTGCCGGTGCCGGGCGCGGTCGGCGAGGCGGGATCGGTCGGATCCGTGCCCGGCGTGGTGGAGGTGATCGTCGCGCACTGTCCGGGGACGACGCCGACGGCCTTCCACGCGCAGTCGATGATGTTCTTCTCGTTCTCGGTGAGCCCGAGGTCGGTGGCCGCCTGGAGCGTGCCCTGCGCGGCCTGCGCGAACGTCGTCGTGGCCATGAAGTACTTGGTCTGCGCGCGGAACCAGACCTTCTCCGACTTCTCCCAGCCGAGGCCGGCCGCGACCTTCACCTTGGTCACGTCGTTCTCGCCGCCCACCGTCATCAAGAACGCGGCGTTGTTCGGGATGCCGCTGTTGATGTGCACGCCGCCGTTGTCCTGCTGCGTGTTGACGAACTGCGACATCGCCGCCGGCTGCTTGCCCTGCGTGACCTGCCCGGGGTGGGCGAGGTTTCGCAGCGCGCCGTTGAGGCCGATCGCCTCACCGCAGAGCCAGTTCTTGGTCTCGTCGGCCTTGTGGAAGTGCTCGACGAACGCGCCGAAGATGTCGGACACGCTCTCGTTGAGCGCGCCGGACTGACCTTCGTAGCGGAGGTTGGACGTGTTGGTGGTGACGCCGTGGGTGAACTCGTGCGCCACGACGTCGAGCGCGGCCGAGAGCGGCTTGAAGAGCCGGCCGCCGTCGCCGTAGGCCATCTGCGAGCCGTCCCAGAACGCGTTGTCGTACGACGAGCCGAAGTGCGCGGTCGAGACCATCGCGCCGTTCTGTCCGTCGAGGCCGTTCCGCGCGTGGCGCTGCTTGTAGTAGTCGTACACGACGGTCGCGTTGAAGTGCGCGTCGACGGCCGCGCCGCGCCCCACGGCCACCTGGTCCCAGGTCGTGAGCGACGTGGAGCTGACGGTCGTGCCGGGCAGCGTGTTCTGCGTGTTCTGGTTGGTGAACGTGCGAATCTGCGCGCCGCGGCTCGTGTCGAGCATCGTGAACGTGCCGCCGTTCTGGGCGACCTCGAACTTCTTGGAGTCGCCCGCGACGCCGGTGCCCGTGGCCTCGATCGTCTGCAGGTTGTCGAGGCGGTTGATGACCTCGCCCGTCTTCGCGTCGACCGTGATGATCCAGATGTGCGGGTCGTCGCCCCACACGCGGACGGTGTGCTCGTACGCCAGCGCGCGCTTGCCGTTGAGCGCAAAGACGACGAGCTTGGGCTCACCCGAAGCGTTGACGTAGGCCTCTTCGACGCCCGTCTGCGCGATCGCGTCCTCTTTGGCGAGCTTGATCGCGTCCGACGGGGCGACGCTCGGGTTGAGGTCGAGGTTGTCGAGGCCCGACACGTAGTTGAGATCGATCGAGGCCACGTGGCCCTCGGCGTCGTAGTGGGCCATGACCTCGGCGCCGACGACCGGGAGGCCGTGCGCGACCTGCTGGAAGCGCACGTGGGTCATCTGCTGCTCGTCGATCTCGGCGCGCGTGGGCGAGAGCTCCGACGCGGGGTTCGACATCTTGAAGAGGTCGCGGTACTGCGCGAGGAAGGCGAGCGTCGTGGCCTGCGGGGAGGCGCCTCGCACGAGGACGGGCGGGCCGCTGCGCTCCGCGTGCACGTGCATCGGCGTCTTGAACGCCTGGTGCTGCGTCCACGCCCACTTCACGCCCGTGTCCTTCTGCAGCGCCGTGAACGCGCTCACCTGAGAGCCGGTCACGCCGTCCGTCGGTACCTCGGGGGCGTCTGCAGCCGCTTCGGGGACGCCCGGCGACGCGCTGCAACCCACTGCTGCTGCTGCGACCGCTGCGAGAGCCCAGAGTACCGTCTTTCTCATCTCTTCTCCTGAGGGGGTCGGGGAGCAGGTCCCCGGCTCGCGGCGCGGCGCCAAGCTCGCCTCGCCGGTTGTCCTCTTCGCAACAGCCGGGCCAACGCGGGCGCCCTCGACGGAGTGCAATCACGGCGGAATCGGCCGCTGGTGATGAGCGCGCGACCCACCTTTCGACGGCAAACTGCAGGCTCGCGAGACTCAACCGGGACGGGCATGGCCCCCCGCGCTGCGACCGGCGGACCGCAGCTGGTCCAGCGGCGATCCAGCGGGACAAACCTGGGTGGATGTAGGCAGACGGGTCAGGCCGTCGCCGACGCGGTCGGCTCGGTCTGCGCGAGCGCCCGCTCGATCTCGTCGGGGACCGACCCGTACTCCTTGGCCGCGGCGATGAGACCCGCGTTCGAGGAGATCTCCGTGAGGAAGTCGTGCGCGTACTGCGTGCCCTTGAGCCCTCGCAGGCGAACGACGAGCCGGGGCATCCCGCGCGCGATCGCCTCGCGCGCCTCGTCGTGCATGCCGAGCTCGGTGCACGCGTCGTGGAGCGCCAAGAAGACGGGCGCCTCGTTGAGCAAGCTCGGCTTGCCCTCGTCGAGCAGCGCGGCGGCCTCGGTCGCGAGCTCGAGCGCGCGCTTGGGGTCGCCCGCGCGGCGTTCGGCCTCGGCCCACACGCCGAGCGCGACGGGCACGACGTCGAGCATCTTGGTCGCGCGGTAGCCTCCCGCGGCGACGCGGAGGAGCGTGCGCGCGGAGTCGGCGCCGTTGGCCTTGTCGGTGCGGAGCAGCTCGAGGCCGCGGTAGAAGAGCACGCCGAGCGTCGCGCGATCGTGGGCGACCCAGCCGCCGGCGAGCGCACCGTCGGCGATGGCGCGCGGCTCTTCGAGCATGGCGTCGAGCGCGGGCTCGGGGCCGAAGTTGGCCGCCCAGCAGAGCAGGTTCATCTGGCCGTGGCGCACCGTGCCCGGTGAGCCGACGGCCTGACCGAGCGCGATGCCCGCCTCGATCGCGACGCGCGCCTCGTTCTTGGCGCCGAGCGTCGTGAGCGCGAAGCCCACGTTGATGGTGAGCGTCGCCTCGCGCGTCTTGAGGCCCGCCTCGGCCGCGGCGCGCGCAGCGCTGCGACGCGCCTCGAGCGCGGCGGCGACGTCTCCGCTCGTCTGCCGGGCGACGGCGAGCGTCTGCCACGCGTCGACCGCCGCGCCGGGGATGCCGTGCGTCTGCGCGAGCGTGAGCAACGAGTCGGCCACGGCGGCGGCGCGCTCGAGGTCTCCCGCGAACGCGGCGCGCGCTGCGAGGGCCGCCGCGCTGCGCGCCTCTTCGTCGTAGAGCCCGGCTTCTTTGGCGTCGTGCATCACGCGCTCGAGCCCGGCGCTCGTGTCGGCCGTACCGCCGCACGCGTCGTCGTAGCGCTCGCGCGCGCCGCGGGCGCGGATGTCGCTCGCCTTGTCGTAGATGTTCTCTTGCAGCGCGCTGATCGCCGTCTCACGCTCGCCCGCGCGTGCGTCGAGGCGCGCCCACGCCTCGTCGAGCAGCTGCGCCCGGGCGAAGGCCGACGGTTTGTCCTCGGCGAAGGCGAGCGAGCGCTCGGCGAGCTGTACGGCCTGCGCCAGCGAGCTCGCGGCGAGCGCGCGACGCGCGGCCTTCTCGAGGTGCACGGCGCCGAGCACGTGGTTGCCACCGAGCTCGAGGTGGCGCGCGACGGTCGCGTCGTCCTCACCCATCTGGGCGAGCCACTCTCCCGCCCGCGCGTGCAGGTCCTTGAGCTCGTCCTCCCCCATCTGCGCGTAGGCGACCTCGCGCGTCAGCGCGTGCTTGAACGCCCACTCTCGCGTGCCCTTGAAGCGGCTCGAGGCCTGCTCGACGAGCACCTCGGCCGAGGTGAGCTCACGCATCAGCTCCGTGGCGTTGGGCACGCCGAGCGCGGTGAGCCCCGCGTCCCACACCTGCATGCCGAACACGCTGAGGCGCGTCGCGGCGTCGCGCGCCTGCTCCTCGAGCGAGTCGAGGTGGACCTGGATGGCGGCCTCGATCGTGGCGGCGCTCGCCGCGTCGCGGCCCTGGAGCCCCAGGCGCGACAGCTCCTCGGCGAACAGCGGCGAGCCACCGGCCTGCGCGGCGATGCCCTCGACGAGCAGCTCGCCCTCGGCCGTCTGCGCCTTGTCGCCGAGGATGGCCTTGGCGATCGCGCGCACCGTGCGGCGCGCGAGGGGCCGGAGCTCGATGCGCACGTGATCGCGGCCGTTGAAGCGGTTCGAGTCGTCGCGCCAGAGCCCCGGTCGCGCCGTCGCCAGCACGAAGACGCGGTGCCCCGCCGCCCGGGCGAGGAGGTGATCGACCCACGAGAGGCTCTCCACGTCCGACCACTGCGCGTCCTCGATCGAGATGACGAGCGGGGCCTGCTCGGCGGTGCGGAGCGCCATGTCGGTCAGCGCGATCCACAGCGCGTCGCGCGCGGCCCGCGCGTCTTGGTGCTCGGGCAGCGGCTCGTTCGCGATGAGTCGCGCGACGAGCTCTCGCGTGCCCGGTCCCACCGCCTCGACCTGCTCGAGCACGCCCTCGAGCGCCGCGAGGGCGTCCTCGAGGGGTGCGCCCTTGTCGACGCCGCTGAGGCCGCGCGCGATGTCGGCCATCATCCCGAGCGCGTGGCTCTTGGCGAAGGTCTCGTTGCGCGCGATGGCGATGCGCGGCGCCGACGGGTGCGACGACAGGCGCGAGATGGCCTCGCGGCGCAGGCGCGACTTGCCGATGCCGGGCGCGCCGGTAACCGTCACGATGATCGGCGTGGCGTCTTCTTGGGAGCGCTCGTACGCGCTGACGATCTGCGAGAGGTCGGCCTCGCGCCCGACGAACGGGGAGCCGCCGCCCCCGTCCTTCTTCAAGGCGACCTTGTCTCCCACGACCGACGCGCCGTCGGCGCGCTGGACGAGCTCGTAGCGCCCGCGCGCGAGCTCGCTCGTCGTCGTGTCGGCCAGCACCTCGCCGCGCGTCGCGTCGCGCGAGAGGGCCGCGGCGCGATCGACGACCTCGCCCGTGGGCCGCGTGCGGTCGATGCGCGTGCGCCCCGTCGCCACGCCGACGGCGCAGTTGGCCTTGGCGAGGCGCAGGCCGAGGTCGAGCGCGCGCGTCGCCTCGTCTCCGAGGGCCTTCTTGACCCCGAGGTGCGCGACGATCGCGTCGCCGCCGAGCTCGGTGGCCTCGGCGCCGCGGGCGCGGAGGTGCGCGAGCAGTCGGCCGCGCGCCGGCCCCTTGGGTACGTGCGTCGCGAGGATCGACGTGACGAGCCGCGTGCCGCCGCTCGCCCGCGACGTCGAGAAGACGCCGCCGATGCTCTGGGGCGGCAGCTCGGTGGGTCCCATGCGGGTGGTCATGGGCGCGGCGTCGACGGCGATGGCGCGGAGCCGTCGCGCGATCTCCTCGGCGCTCGCGGGCCGCTCGGCCGGGTGCGTCGAGAGCATCTCGCCGATGAGGTCGTCGAGCGGGATGGGCGCGGTCGGCACGACCTCCATGAGGCGCGGCGCCGGCGTGGTGACGAGACGCGCGAGCACGGCGATGGGCGTGGGCCCCACGTGCGGAGGTCGCCCCGCGATGACCTCGAACAGCGTCGCGCCGAGCGCGTAGATGTCGGCGCGCGGGCTGACCTCGTCGTCGCCGCGGGCCTGCTCGGGCGCCATGTACGCGGGCGTGCCGATGATGGCGCCGGTGCGCGTGAGCCGCGCGTCCTCGGCGCTCGCGACGCCGAAGTCGACGAGCTTCGCCTGCAGCGGCCACGACGAGCCGGGACCGCTGCCGCAGAGGATCACGTTCGAAGGTTTGACGTCGCGGTGCACGATGCCCGCGCCGTGGGAGTAGGCGAGCGCGTCGGCGAGCTGCGCCGCGACCTCGAGCGCCTCGTGGAGCGACAGGGGCTGGCGTTTCTGGCGCTGCGCGACGTCCTCGCCCTCGAGCCACTCCATCGCGACGTACGGGTGGCCCTCCTCGAGCTGGCCGAACGCGACCACGCGGACGATGCCGGGGTGAGACAGCCCCGCGAGCAGCCGGCCCTCGCGACCGAACCGCGCCTCTTCGCTCGCGTCGACCCCAGGGATCGCGATGACCTTGAGGGCCACGTCCGTCGACGTCACCTTGTCGAGCGCGCGATAGACGATGCCCACGCCGCCGCGGCCGACCTCTCGCTCGATCACGAAGCGACCGGCGAGCAGCCCCTGGAACGCGGTCGCCATCATGGCTCGGCGTCCCCCGCGCCTTCGCGGCGCCCGAGCCCGACGATGAACGCCTCGTAGCTCGTCGCGCGTGTCCCCTCGGGTCGGATCACGCGGTCCTCGGCGAACGCGGCCTTCACGGCGGCGCGCGCGGCGGGGAAATCCTCGCCCATGAAGATCTTGCCGACGAAGCTCCCGCCCACCTTGAGGAGAGTACTCCCAACGGCGAGCGCGCGCATGAACAGCTCGAAGCTGCG
>JAGQJA010000439.1 GCA_020430845.1 Myxococcales bacterium | reverse complement strand
CAGCCCGCGCGCCAAGCGTCCCAACGGTCTCGACGAGGCCTGTGAACATTGCACCCACCATGTAGTGAAGGTCCGCCGCGCGGTAAAGCCCGCTTGCGCTCCTAGGGCCCTGGGGGCCAAAATGACAAGGTGAGCCCGCTCCTGCGCATCTCGGCTTGCGTCGCCATCGCTGGCTCTGCCGCGGCGTGCGCGCCGAGCTTCCAGGCGATCTACGAGGGCGACTCGCGCTTCGAGCGTTGTTACGCGCTCGAGGAGAACCCGGGCGTGCCCATGCGCGAGAAGGCCGAGTGCTGGAAGGGGTGGACGCAGCGCTACACCTACGGGCAGACGCGCGACCGCGTGCAGTACGCCTACGCGCGCTGGCGCGCCCTCTCCGACGTGCCGCGTCTGCCGACGGACGAGGCGATGATGATGGCCGCGCCTGGCGTCACGCCCCGCGTGTCGGCGATCACGGCCGCGGCGCCGACCAACGCGTTCGCGCCTCCGCCCAAGGTGCTCGGCGATCCCGAGGTGGCCATCCGACGCGTCGAGGCGACGCCCACCGAGGCGAGCGTGCGCTCGACGTCGCTCGGCCTCAACGTGTCGAGCGACGCCGACGACATGCCCTCGAGTCGCTGTCAGTCGACGTGCCGCGGCGTGCTCGCCACGTGCCGGAGCCACTGCGGCGCGAAGGCGACGCCGGGCGCGCCGGCGTGTGACGCGTGCGACGACAAGTACAAGGGGTGCATGCGCGGCTGCTTCGAATAGCCGCCCGCCCTCTCTCTACGCGTCGCCCTCGGCCGCCTTGGAGATCTTGGCCTTGTAGCCCTCGATCCCGGCGCGGATGATCTTGCAGGCCTCGAACGGACCGATGAAGTCCTCGACGACCACCTGCTTCTGCTCGAGCGTCTTGTAGTCCTCGAAGAAGCGACGGAGCTCGAGCAGCGAGTGCGGCGGCAGCTCGCGGATGTGCGAGTACTGCGAGAACGCGGGGTCGTCGAGGTGCACCGCGATCACCTTGTCGTCGAGCCCCTTCTCGTCGCGCATCTGCATGCAGCCGATGGCGCGCGCGCGCATGATGCACATGGGCGCCACGGGCTCCTGGCAGAGCACGAGCACGTCGAGCGGGTCGCCGTCGTCGCAGAACGTGCGCGGGATGAACCCGTAGTTGGCCGGGTAGTGCACGGCGCTGAAGAGGATGCGGTCGACCTTGAGCAGGCCCGTCTCCTTGTCGAGCTCGTACTTGACCTTGGAGCCCTTGGGGATCTCGATGAGCGCCGCGAAGCCCTCCTCGATGGGCTCCTCGAGCGCGATGTCATGCCACGGGTGCGCTGCACTCATTCGGAACCTCCGTCGGACGATGCGTCGGTGTCTGGCTGTGGTGGGGGGCCGGTGTCCGCGGGGGCGGGGGCCGGCGAGGCGTTGACCACGACGCGGATGTAGTAGTCCGCGCAGGTGTCGTTGGTGACCCAGAGCGTGCCGGGCTTGGCCACGGTGAAGATGACGAGGTTGCCGCCGCCCACGGTGAAGTTCGCGCCGACCTCGTTGGGTGTCTCTTGGGCGCTGATGTACGCGATGACCGACTCGGGCGGCCGCGTGCCGAGCGCGCTCGTGTCGAGCACCCAGGTGCGCTTGTGAGGGAAGGCGAGCCACTTGCCGTCGAAGGGCGTCGTCTCCCACGTGTCGGGATCGCGCAGGCGCCCCTCGTCGGGCTTGCCGCCGTAGAAGACGAAGTCGCCGTCGCAGTTGCGGTTGAAGCAGCCGCCGGCACCGAGCGCGAGGCCCACCGTCGTGGCCAAGGTCATGGCCGCCACGCCCAAGCCCGCCGCGCGCGTCAGCAGCTTGCCGCGACGCCGCGCTCGCTCATCCACCGAGCAGCTCCGCGGCCGCGAGCGCGTGGTACGTGAGGATGAAGTCTGCCCCCGCGCGCCGGATCGACGTGAGCGTCTCGAGCATGGCGCGCTCGAGCGAGAGCATCCCGCGCTCGGCCGCGGCGTGGAGCATCGCGTACTCGCCCGACACGTTGTACGCGCCGAGGGGCAGGTTGGACGCGTTGCGGACCGTGCGGATGACGTCGAGGTACGCGAGCGCCGGCTTGACCATGAGCATGTCGGCGCCCTCGGCCTCGTCGAGCGCGGCCTCGCGCAGCGCCTCGCGCGCGTTGCCCGGGTCCATCTGGTAGCCGGCGCGGTCGCCGAACTGGGGCGCGCAGTCGGCCGCCTCGCGGAACGGCCCGTAGAACGCGCTGGCGTACTTGACCGCGTAGCTGAGGATGGGCGTGCCGGTGAAGCCCTCGCCGTCGAGCGCACGTCGCAGCGCGCCCACGCGTCCGTCCATCATGTCGCTCGGCGCGACGACGTCCGCGCCGGCCTTGGCGTGCACGACGGCCATCTTGGCGAGGACCTCGAGCGTCGCGTCGTTGTCGACGTCGACGGTGCCGTCGACGCGCTTGCCGAGGATGCCGCAGTGGCCGTGCTCGGTGTACTCGTCGACGCACACGTCGGTCATCACGAGCAGGTCGGGGACGGCGGCCTTCATCTCGCGCACCGCGCGCGGCACGGGCCCGTCGGGGTCGAGGCCGATCTCACCGGTCGCGTCCTTCTTGGCCGGCAGCCCGAAGAGGATGACGGCGGGGACGCCGCGCTCCTTGACGCGCTTGGCCTGCTCGCCCGCGTGCGACACCGGGTACTGGAAGATGCCCGGCATCGTCGAGATGGGCGCGGGCTCGGTCAGCGCCGCGCTGAAGAACATGGGATAGACGAAGTCTGTGGGCGCGAGGGGCGTCTCGCGCACGAGGGCGCGGAGCTCGGCCGAGGCGCGCAGCCGACGCGGGCGAATGGTCGGGAAACCCATCGGGGGCGGAGCGTAGCACGCAGCCCGTGGGGCGTGGTCGGCGGAGCTTCCCGCGCGCGACCGCGGCCGGGCTCGCGCGCTCTGTCCCTCGCGCCTCGCCCGGCGTACGCTGCCGGAGATGGGGAGACCGGGCGTCCGCAGGGGGAGTCCTCGCCGAAGGCTCGCGCGTGGCGCGGGCGTGGCGTCCGCGGGGCTCGCGATGTGGGCCCTTGCCGTCATGGCGTGCGGCAGCCGAACCGGGCTCTTCACCGACGAGGCGTTCGGCGTCGTGACCAACGGCTCCGACGACGCCACCGCGCGCGACGGCACGCGCCCGCCCACGACCGACGCGAGCTTCGACGTCGCGATCGACGCGCTCCCGCCGATCGACAGCAGCACCGGCGTGGACGCCGACCGGAGCGACTGCCCCGACGCCGACGGCACGTTCGTGTACGTGGTGACCGCCGAGGGCGAGCTCTTCAGCTTCTACCCGCCCGGGCTCACCTTTCGCAGCGTGGGCCCGCTCGTGTGCCCGTCGACCCCCGGGGAGACGCCCTTCTCGATGGCGGTCGACCGACGCGGCGTGGCGTACGTGCTCTACACCGACGGGCGCCTGTTTCGCGTGAGCACGGCGACCGCGGCGTGCACCGCGACCACCTACCGCGTGAACCAGCTCGGGTTCGAGACGTTCGGGATGGGCTTCGCGTCCGAGGGCGCCGGTCCCGCCGAGCGGCTCTACGTGGCCGAGAACAACTTCGGCCCCGCGTCCCGCGGTCTGGGCACGATCGACACGACGTCGTTCGTGCTCTCCTTCGTCGGGCCCTTCGTGCCGCCGATCCCGCGCGCGGAGCTCACGGGCACGGGCGACGGCCGCCTCTTCGCGTTCTGGCCCGAGCGCACGGGCCCTTCGGGCTCGCGCATCGCCGAGCTCGACAAGCGCACGGGCGCCGTCGTCGCGCAGAGCGCGGTGCCGATCGGGCGCGCGAACGACGCGTTCGCGTTCGCGTTCTGGGGCGGCGACTTCTGGATCTTCACGTCCGGCGGCGCGCTCGGCACCGAGGTCTCGCGGTATCGGCCCTCGGACGGCACGACGACCACGCCGACGACGCACCCTCAGACGGTCGTCGGCGCCGGCGTGTCGACCTGCGCGCCGCAGCTCTGAGCGCCAGGGGCTTTCGCGCGCGGACCGTTTGGGTACACTGCGCCCGGTCGCCATGCCGCGGTTCGAGCGAGAAGGTCAGGCCTGGGAGATTCGCCTCGACGGCAACGTGTTCCACGTGACGTCCGAGGGCAAGACGACCACGCGCAAGTTCATCGGCGCCGAGCAGGCGAAGGTGCAATACGACAAGCTGGTCGCGCGGCAGATCTCCGAAGGCTTCCGCGAGGTGGCCGAGGTCGTCGTCGCACCCGAGGCGCGCGACGAGGACGCGTTCTTCCCGCCGGACGACCTCGAGGCGCTCGCCGTCCACGGAGACGCGCTCGCGAGCGCCGGAGACTTTCGCGGAGAGCTCATCGCGCTCCACCTCGGGATCCATCGGCTGCGTGACGCGACGGACGAGGACGCCGTCGAGGAGCGCCACCGCCTCGCCCGGCGGTCGCAGCGCCTGCTGATGTCTCACCACGAAGAGATCTACGGCCCGCTCGCGCGCATCACCCGCAGCGTGACGCGGGGTGGCGTGGCGGTGAAGCGCACCGGCGGGCTCGTGACCACGTGGGCGCTCGGCGTCATCGAGGGCGCGCGCCTCTGCGCCACGGGCTCGATGTCGGTGGGCGAGGCCTACATGGAGCTGCGCACGTTGCCCGCCACCGAGCACCTGCGGGAGCTCGCGTTCGGCCCCACGGTGCCGGGGCCCGAGGCCGCGCAGGGCTTCTCGTACGACGCCGCGCTCGATGCGATCGAACGGTACGGCGCGCCGGCACGCCTCACGACCTTGGTGCTCGACGGGGCGAGCGTGCCCGCCGAGGAGCGCCCTTGGGTCACGCCGGCCGAGGTCGATCGCGT
>JAGQJA010000438.1:4137-5510 GCA_020430845.1 Myxococcales bacterium | reverse complement strand
TCGGCGCGCGGTCTCACGAGCGTCGTCGACGGGCAGCGTGAGGCGCGCTTTCGCCGCGATTCACGAGCGTCAGGCGCGCGGCCCGGCCGCGGCACGCGGGCTGCAATGAGGGGTCACGTCACCACGAAAGGACCCACGCTCATGATGAACAAGAAAGCCGTCGCCCTCTTCGCCTGCCTGGTCGTCGCGTCCGCGTCGGCGTGCTCGTCTTCGCCCGACGAGGGCGCGCTGTCGCTGGCGTCGCCCGCGACGATCGACGGGGACAAGGTCGACTGCTTTCCGAGCTGCAAGCAGGATGACTACAAGAAGCTGAAGGCGGGCGGGCTTGCCAAGGCGTGCGCCGACCTCAAGGCCGGTTGGAAGAAGCCCAGGGCGGCGGGCGGCGGCAAGGTGGCCTGGCCTGGCTGGGACGACAAGAAGCCCATCTGCATTGGTCACCGCAAGGACATCGAGCCGCGAAAGGACTGCAACCGGCTCGTGGACGCGGATCCGTGGGACGAGTGCCGCAACCAGCTGATGCTCGAGTGTGCCAAGGCGAAGCAGCCGGGCTTCGGTCCGATCATCATCGTCACGCCGCCCAAGCCGCCGAAGAGCCCTCCCTCGATCACCGACCAAGAGATGGCGTGCATCAAGCAGTGGAAGTGCCCGACGAAGGCGAAGTCCACGCGACCGACGACCTTCGCGGACGCGCCCGCAGAAGACACCGTGGTCGCCGACGTCTGCGCCCCGGGCGACGCGTCGTGCAGCACCTGCGACGACTCGTGGGTGATCGAGGAGCCGACGGCCCTCGCGCCCGTCGTCGACGAGCCCGTCGAGGCGCCCGTCTTCGCCGATGCGCCCGCAGGAGAGACTCCGTCGTTCGACACGGACGCGGGGACGCCCTTCTGATCGACACCCCCCCGAGCACGTTGACCAGCGCGCTGTACAAACTGTCCAGCGCGTGGTCAGCGTGCCCAAAACCACACGTGTAATCCAGTAGTTACAGCTGGCCCACCCCCTGCATTGCCCAAGACCATGACGACGAACGACGCGACGTACTCTGACGACACGACCACGCTCAAGCGTCCCCGCGCCCGCATCGAGCACGAGCTGCCGACCGCGCGCGTCTTCGTTCCGTACCGGCGCGCCGTCGACCTCGACCCCACGCCGACCACGCGCGTCACGCGGCGCGTCGAGCTGCACGGCGAGACCGTGCGCATCGCGCCGGTGCTCTCGCTCGAGGTCGAGGTCGAAGAGGCGCCCGACACCGTGCGCCAACCGCAGCGACCGCTCCACCCTACCGAGGCGCCGCCCGCGCCTGCGCCCGCCGCTCCCACGCGCGATCCCGAGTCGCTCACCTACCTCGAGACGTTCCTCGTGGACCAGGCGCGTCG
>JAGQJA010000438.1:0-3982 GCA_020430845.1 Myxococcales bacterium | reverse complement strand
GCGCTCGCGTCCGAACGCTCGGTCTCCCGCGCGGCGCCGCGCGCGCTCTTGCCGACCAAGGTGCTCGAGCGGCCCGCGCCTCCGCGTCCTCGCCTGGCTCGTCGCGTCGGGCTCACCCTCCTCACGCTCACGCTGCTCACGGCGGCCGTGCTCGCGGTCGTCGCGCTCGTCTTCGGGTCTGGCAGCGCGTGGGCCGGCCCTGCGGTCAGCGCCGCCCGACAGTTCCGCGACGACCTCGTCGCCGAGCGCGGTCCGCGCGAGGCCTCGCGCGAGCGCGCGCCGAGCCCGGCCAAGCCCAAGGTCGTCTACTTCTGCCCTGCGCCACCGTCCGCGCAGGTCGCGTCGGGCGCGCCGGCCGCCGCCGAGCCCGCGCCGAGCGTCAAGGACGACAGCCCCGGCGCGATGGCCGAGGCGAACGCGAGCGAGCCGATCGACCTGAGCAAGCGCGATCTGCTCTTCGAAGGCCTCTGATCTCCCTCGCGCGCGGCGGTCCGTGTTTCGCGCGCTCGCCATGCACGCTACACTCGCGGCGTGGATGACGGCGCGAGCGGCGGGACGCGGAGGGTACACTTCACCCCCGACGCGAGCGGCTGCGCGCTGGTGATCTCGGGCCCCGCGGGCGTCATCTCGCGCCCGCTCCCCATGTCGGGCTCGGCGATCGTCGGGCGAGAGCTCCCCGCCGACATCGTCGTCGCCGACGACTCGGTGTCACGGCGCCACGCGTGCATCCACGGCGGCTCTCCGCCCACGATCGAAGACCTCGGCAGCACCAACGGCACCAAGGTCATGGGCCGCGCGCTCGCTCCCGGTGAACGCGCGCCCCTCACGCTCGGCGCCGTCGTGCAGCTCGGATCCGTCGCCGCGTTCGTACGCCCGCGAGAGTCCGCGACCGACGACGTGCCGCCCTCGGTCGCGCTCCGCCGCTCGCAGCGCATGACGGTGGCTCCGCCTCCCGTCGAGCCCGGTCCGTCGACGCCCATCCTGCGCGATCCGACGATGCTGCAGCTCTACGCGCTGATCGACGTCATCGCGCCGAGCAAGCTGAGCATCCTCGTCTTGGGCGAGACGGGCGTGGGCAAGGACGTGTTCGCCGAGTCGCTCCACCAGCGCTCGCCCCGAGCGTCGGCGCGCTTCGTACGGCTCAACTGCGCGGCCCTCCCCGAGAACCTGCTCGAGGCCGAGCTCTTCGGCTACGAGCGCGGCGCGTTCACGGGAGCGCACAACGCCAAGCCGGGGCTCTTCGAGGCGGCGGACAACGGCACGGTCTTCCTCGACGAGATCGGCGAGATGCCGCTGCTCACGCAGGCCAAGCTCCTGCGCGTGCTCGAGAGCGGCGAGGTCATGCGCATCGGCAGCGTCAAGCCCAAGCACGTCGACGTTCGCTTCGTCGCCGCGACCAACCAAGACCTCGAGGCGCTCTGCGGTCAGGGTCGCTTTCGGTCGGATCTGTTCTTTCGGCTCAACGGCGTGTCGGTGACGATCCCGCCGCTCCGCGATCGGCCGACGGACGTCGTCCCGCTCGCCCAGCACTTTCTCTCGGCGGCGCAGGGGCAGCCCGTGAACCTCACGCCGATGGCGATCGATCGCCTCATGTCGCACGCGTGGCCCGGCAACATCCGCGAGCTCAAGAACGTGGCCGATCGCGCCGTGCTCCTCGCGCGCGGCGGTCCGGTCCTGCCCGAGCACCTGCTCTTCTCGTCGACCATCATGGCGGGCGCGCCCGTGGCGCAGGCGGGCGGTCCGTACCCCAGCGCGCCGGCGATGCCCGCGGCGCCGCAGCACGCGAGCGTCCCCGCCGTCCCCGCCGCTCCTGCCTACGCGAGCGCGCCCGCGATCCCCGCCGCACCTCCGCACGCGAGCGCTCCTGCGCAGCCGGCTGCGGCTCCGGCCGGCACCATCCGCGACGCGTTCGCCGAGGTCGAGCGCGAGCGCATCTTGCAGGTGATGGAGCAGTGCGGAGGCAACCAGAGCCGCGCCGCCCGCGTGCTCGGCATCTCGCGCACCACGCTCATCAAACGGCTCGAGGCGTACGGATACGTCCGCCCGCGCAAGGGCCAAGACTAGAGGAACGGCGGGAGGTCTGCGCTCGGCTGCGGGACGGGCGCCGACGACGCCGCGCCCGACGACGCCCCGCTCGGCCGCGGGCGAGCGCCCGAGACCACGCGCGCGCTCGGCGACGGCTCGGTGTCGGCGTCGCTCTCCGCGGTCACGCCGGTCGGCGGGGGGAGCGGCGCGCCGACGAACGGGGACGTCGACGTCGACGTCGCGGGGGTGGCCATCGTGCCGGTGTCTGCGGCGGTCGCCGATGGCGTGGCACGTGACGGATCTCTCGACGCCGTGTCGGTCTTGGCGCGCGCTCGGACGAAGACGGCAAAGGCGATCGCGACCACCGCGGTGGCCAAGAGCAGCGCGAGGCCCACCGCGACGACGGGCGACGTCGAGCGCCGCGTCACCGTCCCCGAGACGGCCACGCGAGCGGCCGGCGTGTCACGCACGGTCGCCTCTTCGCCCTTGGCCGCGGCGCCCTCGACGCGCGTCGCCGCGCCTCGCGCCGAGCTCATCGCCGGCGGCGGGAGGGATCCCCAGAGCGCCGGCTCCGACTGCGGCAGCGGCCGCGCGGCGAGCGGCGCGCTCCCGCCCCCGTACGGCGCGATCGCCTCGGCCAGAGCGCGTGCGGATTGCATGCGATCGTCGGGGCGTCGCTGCAGCGCGTGCATCACGGCGGCGGCGAGCCCGGGCGGGAGATCGGCGCGCCTCGTGAGGAGCGGCACCGGCGGGTCGGAGATGACGGCCGCCAGGTACGCGTGATCGTTGCGGCCGTCGAACGGCCACGCGCGCGTCAGCAGGTGGTAGAGCACCACGCCCATCGCCCAGATGTCCGCGCGGTGATCGACGGTGTGCCCGCGCACCTGCTCCGGGGCCATGAACTTGGGGGTGCCCAGCACACCGTCGTTCGGTCTCGTGATCTGCGTCCGCGCGTGAGTGATGCGCGAGATGCCGAAGTCGAGCAGCTTCGCGATGCGCGGCCCCTCGGACGTCTTGGCCAAGAAGATGTTCACCGGCTTGAGGTCGCGGTGCACGATCCCGCGATCGTGGGCCTCTTGCAGGCCTGCGCACGCTTGCGCGATCCAGTCGACCAGCTCCGAGACCGGGATGTCGCGCCGGTCGGCCTCCTGCCCGAGGTCGTTGCCGTCGAGCAGCTCCATCACGATGAACGACAGGCCCTCGGGCGAGGTGTCTACGTCGTAGACGCGCACCACGTGGGGGCTCTTGAGCGCGGCCGCCGCGCGCGCCTCTTGCTCGAAGCGGGCCTGGAACTCTGCGGTCCCGGCGAGCTCGGGCAAGAGCACCTTGATCGCGGCCGGCCGGTGGAGGCGCACGTGCATCGCCTCGTAGACGGCGCCCATGCCGCCGACGCCCAGCGTCCGCTTGATCTCGTACCTCCCTGCGAGAAGCTCTCCCTCCCTCAGGAGCTCGGCAGGCGAGGGCATGCCCTGCGCCATTTTCCGGAGCATATCATCACCGCGTCTCGAGGGGCTGATGCGCGGCTACTTCAGATCGGCGCTCGACGTGACGCGTAAGAGGGCCATGCGCCTCATCGGACTCTCCGTCCTAAGCCTCCTCACCGCAGCCACCGCGTGCCAGAACGCCGCGCGCCCGCCCGTCGACGCCTCCGCGCCGCCCGCGGCCACTGTGGCTCACCCGCCGCCCTCGACCGACGCGACCCCGCGCGACACGCCGCCGGCTCCCGCAAACAGGCCCTTTACCACCGCGTCCATCGCGCCCGGCTCGCCGCTCGAGCACGCGCCGCATCGCGCGTGGAGCGGTCCGCACGCGAGCCTCACGGACATCTGCAGTGGCCGCTGCAAGGTGCAGGAGCACGCGGCGTCGGGCGCGCCGGGCATCGACCGCGTCGCGTCGTACGGGGAGGGGAGCGGGACTTACCTCGCCCTACACACGCCCAAGGGTTGGTTCGTCGAGG
>JAGQJA010000437.1 GCA_020430845.1 Myxococcales bacterium | reverse complement strand
CCGCCGGGGCCACCGGAGCCGTGACCGCCGTCGCCGCCTGCGCCGCCTGCGCCGCCGGAGCAGCCCGTCGGACCACCGTTGGCACCGCCGCCACCGCCGCCACCACCGCCACCTTCGCCGCCGGTCCCGCCCACGCCGCCCTTCGCAGACGTGAGCTCCGAGCCGGCGAGGAACGCGAGTGTCGAGTCAATCGAGAGCACGGCGATGCTCGCGCCGCCGCCCTTGCCTGGTTTGCCGGCTCCGCCGCCGCATCCGCCGCAGGCGCCGCCGCCGCCGGCGCTTGCTCCGTTGAATCCGCCGCCGCCGCCACCGCCCTGTCCCGGGTTGCCGGCGACACCCTGCGTGCCCTCACCCGGAGACCACGTGTCGTTCGCGAGGTCGCCGAGCTTTGTGGGCGTTGCGCCGTCCGTGTTGCGCGGTGGCTTTGTGCCCGGCCGCCCGCCCCCACCGCCAACCGTGCAGTCCATTCCCCCCGTTCCTCCGGAACCGTCCGCCGGGGCCACCGGCGTTACCGCAGGGTTCGCGGAACCGGCAAAGCCATTGCCTGCGACTGGTCCGCCCGGTCCGCCGGTTGTTGTGCCGCCGCTCGTGCACTTGCAGGTCTTCGAACCGCCAGGGTTCGTATTGCCAGTTGCGGCGTTGCCATTCGGAGAGATCGCGACATCCGCGAGGTCCGTATGCGTCCCCGCGGGGCCGGCGGCGTCCGCGGGCGCACCCGGAGCGCCGTCGGCGGAGGTGATGGAGACGCGGAGGAACGAGGCGGCGGACTTGAGTGCGCGGACTGCGATCGAGTTGACGTTCTGGGCGTCGCCTGCGGGCGCGTTGAGCGCGAGGTCGACGAGGCGCACGCCGGAGACGCCGTCGAGCGTGAGGGCTTGCTTGCCAGCTTGTTTCGGCGCGAGCGTGGCCTTCGCACCGGTGTACTTCCAGTCTTGCTTGCAGTCGAAGCCGCCCACGATGGGCACGGCGTTCGAGGCGGTCAGGCTGGGGGCGTCGTCGTAGGTGCCGGCGCACACGTAGATGCGCTGCCGAGCTCCCTTCGGGCCGATCAGCTTCGTGAGCGCTTCGGTCACGGTGCCGACGGGCGCAGTACGGCTCCCTGCTGCGCCGGGCGCGCCGGTGGGCGACACGAACACGGCGAAGTCGTCGGTGAGACACTCCGGGGAGTCCTTCGGGTCCATGTCGGGCTTGCAGCCTTCGGGGATCGGAGCTGCGTCGACGTCTGCACCGCCGTCGGTGGAGGACCCGTCGGGGTTGTTGGCGTCTGGGCTTTGCTGCGCGGCGTCGTCCGAGCCGCATCCGGTGGCGCTAGGGGCGAGCGCGAGGAGAGGGGCGGACGCGATCGCGGTGAGGAGCCATCGTCGGGAGTGCGTGGAGCGCATGGGCATGGTGGTAGCACATCGGATTTGGGCGGGGGCGGTTGCTGGGGGCGAGCGGCAGCGGCAGCGGCACCGGGTGGCGCGAGGTGTGGGGTGCGTGGCGCGTTGTGTGGGGGAGCGAGCGCCAGCGGGTGGCGCGAGGTGTGGGCGTGGGAGTGGGAGTGGAGTGAAGGCGTGGGGGCTTGCTCGGCTTGCTCAGTGTGCCGCCGTCCTCGGCGCGTTCAAGGCCTGCGCCCGGCGTTGCCGGGCTTGCCGCTGCGCGGTGCTGCGCAGCCTTGAGC
>JAGQJA010000436.1:3680-8225 GCA_020430845.1 Myxococcales bacterium | reverse complement strand
CTCCCCAGCGTGACCGCGATCCCTCATGCTCGTCTCGTGCCATGAACCTACACATGAATACATGTAGCTAAGTGTGCGAAAGCTCTGGCACCGGGGCGGACCTTTCTTGCTCGACTGGATCTGTAGTGCACCGCGTCAATCGATCCACCGGAGCGCGCAGGACCGACTGAAACACCCTGAAAGAAGCACAAAAAACGGCGAGGCGCGCATCCCTGGGGACACGCGCCTCGAGCTCGCCAGGTGGCGAACGGCCGGTTACTCGCGGAGGGGGCGACCCTGCGCGTCGGGCACCTTCCCCATGAACATCATGATGCCGTCGATGAGCGGCCAGATCGCGCCGGCGCCGCACGTGAGCCAGGTGACCGCGAGCTGCGCGATCGCGAGCCCGGTGTGGCCCGTGTAGAAGCGACCCGCGCCGAAGCTGCCGAGGAAGATCTGCAGCAGGCCGGCCATCATCTTGGACTTGTCCGAGAACGGCATGCCCGAGACGGGATCGATGCCGTACGGAGCGTGCGGCTGCATGGGGCCGCCGCCGATCGGGCCGCCCATCATCCCGGGAGGAGGCGGGCCGTAACCGGCGGGAGGACCGTAGCCGCCGGGGGCGCCGGGAGGGGGCGCGCCGTAGCCGCCGGGCGGGGGACCGCCGTAGCCACCGGGAGGGGGTGCGTTCGGGGGGTAATTCATCAGCTACTCCTTCTCAGGTGGAGGAAGACAATCGCGGGAGGCTCGAGCTGGCTCGGGCTCCGAGAGGCGAACCCTCAGGGTAGACCTTCCAGCGGCGTTTTCAAGCGGCGGCCGAGCGTTGATACGGGGCGCGCGGGGTCAGACCTTCCCCGCGAGATCCTCGGCCAGGATCGACGGAGCGCGGCGCGCCGGGAGCGGGCTCAGGAGGCGGCGCCGGCGGGCTCGAGCGCGGGCTCGGCGTCGGTGCCCGAGGCGAGCAGCTTGGACTGGTAGCGTGCGGCGACGCGGTTGGCGTACGCGAGCGCGAGGCCCATCACGCCGATGTCGTCGAGCCACCCGATGACGGGCACGTCGGGGATGAGATCGGCGGGCATGATCACGTAGGCCACGGCCACGATGAGCAGGAGCTTGCCGAGCTTGGGGGCACGAGGATCGCGCAGGTAGCGCCAGATGGTGCGCGCGCGTCCGACCTTGGCGACAGTGGCGGGCATCACGATGAACGTAAGGCCCGCCTCACCCCCAGGGAAGTGCGCGACGCACGATTGCGCGGCCCCGACGCGCGCCCACTACTTGAGCGGCGGCGCGACGTAGATGCGGCGCACGTTGGCGCCGCCGATGAAGGCGTACGAGCCGCGCGAGCCGTAGCCGTAGGCGACGATGCCGAAGGGTTTGTCGCCGACCATCTTGTGCGCGCCCTCGCCGATGCGGCAGCGTCGGGCCTCCCACGTCTTGCCCTTAACGGAGCCCGCGGGCGCCACGACGCAGTCGGTGGGGGCCTTGCCGTCGATCTTCACGTCGGCCCCGACCTCGGCCGAGATGACGACGAAGTTCGCCTGCCACGAAGGCGGCACCTGGAAGAGGTAGTCGCGCCGGTACTGGTCGACGGGCGGGAAGATCGTGAGCGACGGATCTCCGCTCCACTCGGCCTTCTCGGTGAAGCCCTGCGACACGAGGATCTGCGCGATGACGAGCGGCTCGGTCGCCTCGACGACGATGTCCGCCGTCGTCCAGGTGTCCTTGACCTCGCCGGGCTGGAGCGTGAAGCGATCGAAGGGCGGCGGCATCGAGGTCTTGACCTCGGTGGGCGCGGCGACCCCCATGAAACGGAGCAGGTCGGGCTCGACCCACCCGCGCGATCGGATGGGGCTCCGCGTCACCACGAAGTCGCGCCCGTACGAGCTGACGGGGAGCACCTGCTCTTCGAGGTGGTCGGTGCAGCAGTGGCCGTCGCCCTCGACGTAGCTCGGCGGGGTGGGCACGCCCTTGCCGATCGGCGCGATGCCGCGCTCGCCGCCGGTGAACACGGCGACGGGCAACGACGCCTCGACGATGGTGCCGGAGAGATCGCCCGGGATGCCGGTCGACTCGAGGTTGATGACGTCGAACGGGCCGATGGTCCCCTCGAAGACGCCGCCCTTGGGGAGCGCGGGGATGGGGCCGCCCGCGACCATGGGCCCTCCGGCGACGATCTTGATCTTGGTGTTGGGCTCGGTACCCAGGATCGTCACGAACGAGTGATCGGGGATCCCCGCCACGGCGAAGCCACCCGAGATCGGGTTGGCTGTGGGCCAGCCGACGACGCGGTGCACGAGGCCGAGGCCGTTCTTCGGGACGAGCAGCGACGCGTCGTTCGAGAACGTGTGGCGGAGCGTGTTGAACTGGTACACGACCACCGGCACGCTCGAGCGGATGCGGTAGCCGTTCGGCGACACGAACGTGCCCGGTCCGTTGTCGGCCTGCGTGCTGCCGTCGACCTCGCGCGTGGGGAGCTCTATTTCGGCGAGCTGGCCGGGCGCGATGGTGCGCGTGACGACGTGGCCCACGACGGGCGGGGCCCCGAGCGGCGCGTCGTTGCGCTCGACGATCACCTGCGCGGGCGCCGCGCCGAAGTTCGACACGACGACGCCCCACGGCGCGCCGGCCGCGTCGTTGAACGACGAGTACTCGTTGTCGAGGTCGACCGCCCAGAACTCGCAGCCGACGTTCGACGCCTGCTGCTCGGCCGCGTCGCAGCCCGACTTGCACTCGCCGGCGACGCAGAAGTCCCCGGTGGCGTCGCACGTCTTGACGAACGCGCCGGCCTCGCCCTTGTCGGTGCACTGGTGCACGTCATTGCCGACGCACATCTTGCCGCCCGCGCCGCAGCCTTGCTCCGCGCCGAAGCCGCCCGAGCTCCCCGCGCCGGGCTGGTTGCCCGACACGTCCTCTTCGAACGATTTTCGACCTTCGCTCCCGCACGCGAGGGCGAGCCCCAGCGGCAAGAGCCAAGCGAGCGAGCGCACGTATCCCCTTCGCGTCGCGTGCGCGCGACGACCCACCTCTCCGAGCATGGGCACGCGCGTAGCACTGCGGGCGGGGCGCCGGTCTTTCAGCGTCTTACTCGGGTCCTGCGGCGCGTGCAGTGTGCACGCGGTGCGTCATTCGGAGACGACGAACGTGACGCGCCCGACGAGCTGTCCGTCGTCGGTCTCGACGTCGACCGACCACGTGCCGACGAGCGCGCGCGAGATCTGCCGACCCGACAGCGCCGAGCGGAGCCGCACCACGCCGTGCGGAGCGGCCACACGCGACGTGCCCTCGCTCGCGCGGTGCACCTCGTCGCCGTCGTGACGCCACACGTGGCGAAGACCGTCGCCGCGCCCGCCGGGCACGACCACGTCGGTGATCGCGATGAGCTTGTCGATGACGGTGGGGTGCAGGCGCTGCACCTCCATGCCGAGGGTCCCGTCGTCGAGCACGAGTGGACCGACGGCGCCCTTGGACACGTACATGGGCACGGGCGGGATGGCGGCGCGGGCCGCGTGGACCCCGAGCGTGGCGGCGACGGCCGACGCGAGGAACGCGGCGAAGACGCGCGGGCTCTTCACCCAGAGGCGCTTGACGTGGATCGTCCAGAACGCGAGCACGGCGAAGAACGTCGCGATGCCGAGCGACCAGCGCGTGCGCGTGTCGGGCACGAGCGCGGGCACCACCAGGTTCATGCACGCGAAGAGCGTGAAGCCATGGAAGATCGACGCGAGCGCGCGCACGCGGAAGACGACGCGGTCGAACACGATGTCGAGCGTGGACACGAGCGCGCACGCCGCGAGCAGCACGACGAACCACCCGTTGGCCGAGTGCAGGGTGGTCGACTTGTAATAGAAGGGCAGCAAGAAGAAGAGCATGCCCTGGTAGAGGTTCTTGAGCGCGTAGGTCATCACGAAGAAGCCCACGCGCGCGCGCGCGCCCGTCTCGGCCGAGCGCTCGCGGGGCTCGCCGAAGACGCGAAAGAACACCACCACGAGCAGCCACGCGATGCCGCCCGACACGGCGAGCCACCGCGCGTGATCGAAGCCGCGCTGCGCGAAGACGACGACGCTGACGCCGAGGCCGAGCGCGTACGCCGAGTGCAGCCACCAGAGCTTGCGCGCGTGCTTGGCGAGGAAGGCGCGGCCGCGTTCGACGGGGCTCGGGGCGAACGGCGTGGGCGGGACGACGCGGACGTTGCGCGGATCAGGGGGCCGCGGCGCTGCGCCTCCCGCCGCGGGCGCCGGCGGTCGTGCTCCGTCCTGGGTCACGCGCGGCAGTCTACCGCGGCGGACCGGTGTACGCTCGCGGCATGAGGATGTCGTCGTCGGCCGCGCTCGCCTGTGCCCTCGTCGCGACGGTCGCGCCGACGCCGGCCCGCGCTCAAGCGCCGCACGAGCTCGAGCACGACGTCGCCGTCGACGTGGCCGTGACGGGCACAGCGATCGCGCTCACCATCGGCAGCGAGCTCGCCAAGCCCGAGATCTTGCCCAAGGGGTGCCGCTGGTGCGACCGCGACGAGGACGGGACCGACGCGCTCAACTCGGTGGATCGCGGGGCACGCCGATCGCTCAA
>JAGQJA010000436.1:0-3628 GCA_020430845.1 Myxococcales bacterium | reverse complement strand
GGCGCGACCTTCGGCTTGCTCTCGCTCGCGGCGGCCGACGCGCGCGCGGGCAAGGCGCTGTCGATCGACGTGCTCATCGTGCTGCAGTCCGTGGCGCTCAGTCAGCTCGCCAATCAGGTCGCCAAGTTCTCGTTCGGCCGCGAGCGCCCCTTCGTGCACGAGCTGTCCGAGTCCGAGAAGGGCAAGAGCGACAAGCCCCTCGACGAGAACGTCTCGTTCTACTCCGGTCACTCCTCGTTGGTGTTCTCCCTCGCGACGGCGGCCGGCACCGTGGCGTCGATGCGCGGCTATCGGTTGGCCCCGCTGGTGTGGGCCGTGGGCGTCCCGATCGCGGCGACGACCGCGTACCTGCGCGTCGCCGGCGACAAGCACTACGTCACCGACGTGCTCGTGGGCTCGGCCATGGGCGCGGCGTTCGGTGCGCTCGTGCCGCTCCTCTTCCACGCGCGAAAGAGCGACGACCCAGCGGCGGCTGCCTTCTCACCGGGCGTCGTCAACGCGCCGAGCGCGCCCATCATCGGGACGAGCGGCACGTTCTGAGCAATCTCCCACGTACACCGGGCTCGACCAGCTCTCGCCCACGATCGCGCGCACCTGGGCGCAGCGCTTCCACGACGGGATGGGCACGCGCGTCACCATCTCGCTCGGGGCGCGCGCGGCCACGACGCCGTCGACGAGGAACGTGACGTCACCCCCGGACGCGCGCGCCTCGACCGCGTCGCCAGAGCGCGGGAGCGCGTCGCCCACGTTGCGCCAAGGGGCCCCGTCACGATTCCGAACTTGTAGTGTACATGCTTCTGCCGCGCGCACGCACGCGCGGCCCGCCAGGATCGCGGCGCGCACCCCGGCCGCCGACCGCTCTCGCGCGAGGAGAAACGTCACGGCGCGGAGGTGATCGCCGTGACTGTCGCTTCCGCCCACGTGCGTGATGCGCCGCCCGGTACGGCGGCTCTCGCGTTCGGCGAGGTGCGACGCCTCGCGGAGCGAACGGTCGCGATCGCCCAGGGCGAACTGGTCGCGCAGGTGCGAGAGGTCGAGGTTGAACACCTCGATCGACTGCGCGTGCTCGGACACCCAGCGGATCTCGGCCGGGACGGGCGCACCCTGGAACGCGCGCCATGACAGGTCGGCGCGCGCGGGCGCGAAGCCCGCGTTGGGGATCGGGCGGAGCACGGGGTGGTTGATCGTGAACAGGCCGCCGTGCGCGTTCCACGACGCGAAGAACCGCTCGGGTGCGCGCCGCGACGCCTCGACGCTCACGTCGGCGAGCGCCGCGCTCACGTCGGCGAACGACAGGCCCACGTGTCCGAACGCGTAGTCGGTGTACTCGAAGCCGGGGATGAAGATCGTGCGGCTCGGCGTGGCCGCGATGGCGCTCGTGACGGTGCGCTGAGCCTCGACGACGGCGGCGCGGTCTTCTTCGGTCTCCCAGAAGCGCGCGCCGATGTGCGGCGTGAGGATGACGAAGTCGAGGCCCTCGCGCTCCGCGAGCCGCACGGTGTCGGCGAAGTCGCGCGACGCGTGCCATGGTACGTCGGGAGGGCTCACGTGGCAGTGCGTGTCTCCGGCCAGGAGCAGGTAGCGGTCGAACGTCTCGAACGGCGCGGGATCGGGGCGCGCCGCGCCGCGCATCACGACGTCGATGAGGCCGGTGCGCGTGCATCCCGTCGAAGACACGCACGCCGCGAGCGCGACCGCGGCCGCGAGCCGTCTCACGCGTGGGCCTCGACGTGCCGCGCGATGCGGCGCGCCCCCTCCTCGAGCGCGGCCTCGGGGCACAGCAGGCTCACCACGAGCATCGCGCCGCGTGCGACGTCGAAGAAGTAGCCCGGGTGGACGTACACACGCTCGCCCTCGAGCAGCGAGAGGGCCCACGCCTCGTCGGAGCGCGTCTCGGGCACGCGCACCATGGCGTACCAGCCGCCCTCGGCGTGGAGCACGCTGCACGAGGGCGCGGCCTGCATCACAGCGCGAAGGCGCGCGAGGTTCTTGCGCGTGCGGGCGCGGATCGCCCGCGTGACGCCGTCGCTCGCGTCGAGCAGCGCGCCGAGCCCGTGCTGGGTGGGCGCCGACACCGAGAGGTACACGTCGCAGACGAGCTCGAGTCGAGAGAGCGCGTCTCGGACCAGAGAGTCCGTGCCGCCGACCCCGACCCACGCCGCCTTCATCTGCGGTAGCCCGGCGAGCTTGGACAGACCCGAGAGCGAGAGCACGAGCGGCGCGGCGTGGGTGACGTCGAGCGCAGACGCGGCGAGCCCGTGCTCGGCGAGGGCGTCGCGCAGCGGCTGATCTTCGCGGCCCACGAGAGGGTAGGGGGCAAACACCTCGTCGCTCACGATGGGCAGCCCGATCGCCGCGAGGGCCTCGAGCTCTCCTCGCGCGAGGTAGGAGCCCGTGGGGTTGTTGGGGCTCACGACGAAGATGGCGCGCGTGCGCTCGGTGACGCGCGCTCGCACCGCGTCGAGGTCGACGTGCCACCGATCCGCGTAGACGAGCGGGTAGGGGATGAGCTCCACGCCCTCGAAGCGCGCGAGCCACGCGAGCAGCGGGTAGCTGGGCGCGGGCACGAGCACCGCGTCGCCGACGTCGCACAGCACCTTGAGGAGCGCGCCGTAGGCCTCGCTCGTGCTGGCCATGACGGCGACGCGCGAGGGGTCGATGTCGACGGACGCGGACGCGAAGGCGCGCGCCGCGGCCTCTCTCGCGATCGGGAGCCCGAGAGGCGCGGGCTCGTAGACGAGCGCGCCCGGGCGAGAGAGCGAGGCCTGCAATGCGCCGCGCGCGTAGGGCAGCTCTGCCGTGGTGGGGTTGCTGGTCGTGAGATCGACGATCGCCGGCAGCTTGCCTTCGCGCGCTCGCTCTCGCGCGAGCGCGGCCGTGAGCGCGTTCTCTGCGCGGTGCTCTTGCGTGCGTCTCGAGAGCACATGAGTCCTTTAGCACGCCGTCGCTCGGCTCGCGTGGTATGGCCGAGACATGACGCGTCTCCGCTCGCTCTCGCTCGCCGCGCTCCCGCTCGCCTTCGCCCTCGCGTGCTCGCGTACGCCTGAGCCCAAGCCCGAAGAGCGCGCGCCCGCAGCGCCTGCCGCGCCCGCCGAGAGCTCTGCCAAGCCCGCGTCGTCCGATCCGCACCCGGGCGCGAGCCCGCACGCCGCGATGGGCTCGAGCGGTGGCTCGGGATCGGCGGCCGCCGCGCCGGACGTGGCGTGGGACGCGCCCGGCGCGTGGACGTCGATGCCCAACCCGAGCCCGATGCGCAAGGCGACCTACAAGGTCCCGCGCGTCGCTGGCGACGACGCCGACGCCGAGCTGACGGTGAGCTCCGCCGGAGGCGGCGTGCAGCCCAACGTCGATCGCTGGGCCAAGCAGTTCGGCGGCGCGACCCCCAAGACGACCCCGCGCACCGTCAACAACCTCAAGATCACGATCGTCGAGCTCAAGGGGACGTTCTCGAGCGGCATGCCCGGGATGGGCGGCGGCGCCCCCAAGGACAAGCAGATGCTGCTCGGCGCGATCGTCGACGCCGGCGAGACGCTCCACTTCTTCAAGATGATCGGCCCCGAGAAGACGGTCTCGGCGTCGCGCAAGGACTTCGACGCGCTCGTGTCGTCGCTGCGCGCCAAGTAGCTCG
>JAGQJA010000435.1:1915-3868 GCA_020430845.1 Myxococcales bacterium | reverse complement strand
GCGTCTGCGTCTGCGATCGCGTCTGCGCCCCCGCTCTCCCTCCCGCGCCCGCCCCCGGCCCCGCTCCCGCGCCCGCGCCCGCCCCCGCGCCCGCTGCGGAGTCGACTCCGCACCCCCGCGGACTCGACTCCGACGTTTCGTCCGTCCCGCGTGGCAAAGGTCAATCATTTCAACCGTGTGGCCCGTGGCACGTCCGTCGCAATAGGGGTCTCCGTCCGCAACGAAGCGGGCCCATCGTCCAGGAGATCGCCATCATGACCTCGCTCCGCACCCTCACGCTCTCGCTCGTCGCCGTCCTCGCCGCCGTGGGCTGCGCCGCCACCACCGACGACAACGACGCGACGTCCTCCTCCGAGCTGCGCGGGCGCACCGACGGTCGTGAGGCGAGCGATCCGGGCGCCGGCGACGACGCGCTCCGCTGCGGCATCTCGGGGCTGCGCGGCCGCTGCCTCTCCGAGGAAGACTGGAACCGCGCCGCCGTCGCGCACTGCGCGGGCAAGCCGGCGCGCGTCGGTCGCTTCGCGGTCGGCGAGTCGTGCGGTCGCGGCGTGTACTCGAGCGCCGAGTTCACCTGCTGCGTCGACCCCGGCGCGGGCGCCGATCCGGCGCGGGATCCGCAGCGTGAGCCGACGGTCGACACGCGCGACCCGCAGCGCGATCCGCCCGCGCCCCTCTGCCGCGTCGGCGAGATCGGCAGCCGCACGTGCGAGCGCGCCGAGGCGCTCGAGCAGCACGCGAGCCGCCTGTGCGGCGCCGCCGGGTACGCCGTCACGCGCTTCGCCGCGGGCGATCCCTGCCGCGAGGGCGGCTACACGAGCGCCAAGTTCGAGTGCTGCACGCGCTGAGCTGCGCCGCGGTCGCGTCGCGCGAGCGGAGGTCGCCGCCGCGCGCGCGACGGGCTCGTCGAATGGGAGGCTCACTTCGACCGAGCTCGGTCGTAGGATGGAGGACGTGACGAAGCGGGACGCGCACAGCGGCGAAGGGCAGGGGACAGCCACCCTCGTCCGTGCCGCGCCTGCGCGACCGCTCGGCGGTGTGCTGCGGGTGGTGGGGGCGCCGTCGACGCCCGACGTGCATCGCCTGTCGTCTGGCAAGTGCGTGGTCGGCGCGGGGGCCGGGTGCGACCTCGTGATCGACGAGGCGACCGTGTCGCGACAGCACGCCGAGCTCACGCTGGTGCCCGAGGGCGTGCAGGTCACCGACCTCGGCAGCCGCAACGGCACCTTCTACCTCGGTCAGCGCATCGAGAAGATCACGCTGGCCTTCGGCGCGCGCATCCGCGTCGGCGGCGCGGCGCACGTGGTGCTCGACGCCGACGGCGACTCGCTCCGCGGCGCCCAGGTGTTCGTGGGGGACGCGTATCGCGGCATGGTGGGGACGTCGGCCGCCATGCGGCGCCTCTTTGCCACGCTCGTGCGCCTCGAGGGCTCGCTCGTCACCGTGCTCGTGCAGGGCGAGAGCGGCGTGGGCAAGGAGCTCATCGCGCGGGCGCTCCACGAGGGCTCGGGCGTCGCCGCCGGCCCGCTCGTCACCGTCAACTGCGGGGCGCTCCCGCGAGAGCTGGTGGCGAGCGAGCTGTTCGGTCACCGGCGGGGCGCGTTCACGGGCGCGCACGACTCGCGCAAGGGCGCGTTCGAGTCCGCGGACGGCGGCACGCTCTTCCTCGACGAGATCGGCGAGCTCCCGCTCGAGGTGCAGCCCATCCTCTTGCGCGCCCTCGAGACCGGCGACGTGACGCCCGTGGGAGGCGAGCCCAAGAAGGTGCGCGTGCGCGTGGTCGCGGCGACGAACCGCGATCTCGCCGAGGAGGTGCACGCCGGGCGCTTTCGCGAGGACCTCTTCTTCAGGCTCGCCGTCATCAAGCTCGAGGTGCCGCCGCTGCGCGAGCGGGTCGAGGACGTGGGCCCCATCGCGCAGCGCTTCGCCGACGCGCTCGGCATCGGGGCGCTCCCG
>JAGQJA010000435.1:0-1866 GCA_020430845.1 Myxococcales bacterium | reverse complement strand
GAGCTGCGCAACGCCGTGCAGTCCTTCGCCGCGCTCGGCGTCCTGCCCGACGAGCTGCGCGGCCGCTCGGGCGCGCTCGAGCTCGCGCTCTCCGACCTCGTCGAGGTCGAAGCGCCCTACGCCGACCAGAAGGACGCGCTCGTCGATCGGTTCACGCGCGTGTACCTCCAGGCATTGATCGCCCACACCGGCGGCAACCAGACGCAGGCGGCCAAGCTCGCGGGGCTCGATCGCACCTACCTGGGGCGCCTGCTCGCCAAGTACGGCCTGTCGCGCGGGTGAGCCCGGCCCGCGGCCTCACGAGGGGCGATCCGCGCGCGGCCTTGTCGTATCCTGTGCACATGGTGCGTCGCGTACCTCTCCCGGCCCGCCGTCGCTTGCTGAGCGCGCTCGCCGTCGGGTGCGCGCTCACCGCGATCGCGACGGCCGCGCCGGCGCGGGCCGACGAGGAGCTCACCGACGCGCGCAAGGCCTACGACCGCGGCGCCAAGGCGTACGACGACGGTGACTACGTGACCGCCGCCCGGGAGGCGTCGTTCGCCGATCAGCTCGTGCCCAACACCACCGCGCTCGAGCTCGCGCTCAAGTCGGTGCTGCGCGTCGAGCTGCACGTGCTCGCGATGCAGCTCGCCGACCGCGTCGCGGCCCGAGACGACGCGCCGCCGTCGCTCCGTTCGCTCGCCGCCGAGGCCCGCGCGCGCTCCGTCGATCGCGTCGGCAAGATACGTGTAGATTGCAAGTCTTGGGCGCCGTGCACGGCGACGCTCGACGGCGCGCCGTTCCCGTTCCTCGAGCACAACTGGGTCACCGTCGGGCCGCACAGCGTGCGCCTCGCCGCCGCCGGTCGCACGCAGAGCTTCGACGTCGTCGTCACCCGCGGACAGGAAATCGCCGTCGAGGCCCGCGAGCCGTCGGCGAAGCCGGCTCTGCCCGCCCCTGCCGCTCCGGCGGCCAGGGCGCCGGCGGCCGCGACCTCCGAGGCCCCTCCGCCGGCGCGCGCCTCCGACGCTTCGGGCGTCTCACCCGCGTGGTTCTGGGCGGGCGTCGCGGTGACCGCGGCCGTGGGCGCCGGCGCCATCGCGTCGGGCGTCGACACGCTGAACAAGCACGACGACTTCGCGGCGAAGCCCTCGCGCGACGGCAGCACCGACGGACAGTCCGCGCAGACGCGCACCAACGTCCTCTTGGGAGCCACGGGCGCCGCCGCCGCCGTGACGCTCGCGCTCGGGCTCTTCGTGGTGAAGTTCTGACATGGACGCGCGCCTCCGAGCGGGCGCGCTCGCGTCCGGCAGAGACAAGCTGCCCGTCACCTCGCGCTACGAGGTCATGGTCAAGGTCGCGTCGGGCGGAATGGCGACCGTGTACGTCGGTCGCCTCAGCGGCGCGGTCGGCTTCTCGCGCCTGGTGGCGATCAAGCGCGCCCACCTGCACCTCGCGGAGGATCCGGCGTTCCGCCGCCTGCTCGTCGCCGAGGCCAAGCTCGCCTCGCGCATCCACCACCCCAACGTGGTCGCAGTGCAAGACGTCGAGGAGTCCGACGGCGAGCTCCTGCTCGTCATGGACTACGTGGAGGGCGCGAGCCTCGCGCAGCTGCTCGCGCTGTCGGGCGACGACGGCGTGCCTCGGGGCGTCGCGACGCGCGTCGTGCTCGACGCGTGCGCCGGGCTGCACGCGGCCCACACGCTCACGGGTGACGACGGGGAGGCGCTCGGCATCGTGCACCGCGACGTGTCCCCTCACAACGTGCTCGTCGGCGTCGACGGCGTCGCGCGCATCGCCGATTTCGGCATCGCCAAGTCGACGGGGCACACAGGATCGGACGGGCACACGTCGACCGGGACGCTCAAGGGCAAGGTCGCGTACATG
>JAGQJA010000434.1 GCA_020430845.1 Myxococcales bacterium | reverse complement strand
GCTACAAGTTCCAGTTCGTCACGCTCGCCGGTTTCCACTCGCTCAACCACGGCATGTTCGAGCTCGCGCACAAGTACGCGACCGACGGCATGAAGGCGTACGCCGAGTTCCAGGCCGGGGAGTTCGCCTCCGAGTCCAAGGGCTACACCGCCACGCGACACCAGCGCGAGGTCGGCACGGGGTACTTCGACGAGGTCGCGCAGGTCATCACCGGCGGCAAGAGCTCGACGCTCGCGCTCGAGGACTCGACCGAGAAGGCGCAGTTCTGATCGCGCCGTCGCGCATGCGCTGAGGCGCACCGCGCGTCGCCGATCCAGGCGCTGACGGGGCGCGCACTTCTCGCGAGGTGCGCGCTTCGTCGCGTCTGGGGCTCCGCGCGACGCTCAGTTGCTGCAGGTCGACACGTGCTTCTTGCCGCTCGGGCACGGGATCTCTTGCGGCGTGCACGGCGGCGAGCTGGTGAAGCCGCTCGTGCACCGCGGGATGCCCTGATCCTGGAAGCAGTAACAAGAGCGGCCCTGCGCGCAGCACTCCCACTCGTACGACGGCGTGCCCTCGCTGCAACCGCTCGAGGGCTCGACGCCCGTGCCCTGGGCACCCCACGAGCAGCTGCACCCGGTGCGCTGGCTCGTGTCGCACACGAACTCGCCGCACTCGCACGTGGAGCCCACGCTGGGCCAGCTGGTGGACGCGCAGCATGTGACGTTGCGCGTCGCGCTCACGTCGGACGGGGCGCAGCTCCCTTGGCTCGCCGACGCGTCGCCGCTCTTGGCCTCGCACGAGCAGAACGGCAGCGACGGGTGCTTCTCGCAGTCGACGCGCGGCTTGGTCGAGCCGCCCGACGACGAGCTGCTCGTCGAGCTCGTCGAGAGATCACACTCGGACGCGCACTCGGTGGCGATGCACCGCCCCAGCTCCGAGCGCGCGCCGGTCGATGTCGACGTCGCCGAAGCGAACGTGCCGCACGGGTTGCCCTGCGCGCACCGGTCGAGCTCGTCGAGCGTGATGAGCTTGCAGCTCGAGTCGCCGCAGCACGTGTCGACCTTGGGCTGGCACGCGCGCGCGATGCAGGCCCCACACGACTGCGTCTCGCCGGCAAAGTGGCACGTCGAGCCGAGCGGCTCCGAGGGCAAGAAGAACACACACCCCGCGAGGAGTAGCCCGGCGCTCGCCATCACCGCATTGCTGGCCCGCAGGCGCGTCACGGGCGGACCATACAATCGAGACCTTCTTCCGTCGAGCGGGGGGTCTGGTAAGATCGACCCTCCATGGGAGACTCCGGCAACGAATCGGACCGCAAGGGGCAGACGATGAGGATCCCCCGGCCCGTCTCGAGGCCCCCGTCGGCCACGCCCCCGTCCAAGATGGCGACGACGCGTGTGCAGGAGCCGCAGCTCCTCACCACGCGCGTGCAGGAGCCCAAGCTCCCCGCCGGCCGCGTGCACGACGAGCCCCCCGCGTCACAGCGGTGGGAGGGCCCCGACTCGGCGCTGGCCGAGCTCGACCCCGTCCGCACAGTGCGCATGCCCTTCCCGCCCGCGAGCGACTCGGGGCCCGTGTCGAGCGGCGACGGGAAGACGCGCGAGATCGACCTCGTCGTCGTCAACGAGCACCAGCTCCCTGCCGGAGAGCGCCGACCGTGGCGCGCGGCGGAGATCTGGACGCGCCGACGCGTCT
>JAGQJA010000433.1 GCA_020430845.1 Myxococcales bacterium | reverse complement strand
AGGCTCGTCGTCGAGGTCGACGGCGCGTATCACGCGGAACGCGTGGGGGCGGACGCGAAGCGGGATGCGAGGCTCGCGTGGGCGGGGTGGCGGATTGTGCGGGTCGCGAGCGACGAGCCGGTCGAGGTCGCGGTCGCGAGGATCGTCGCCGAGCTCGAGGGGTGGGCTCGGCCGGGATGTCACGGCCGGCTCCGTCCATTCCGGTGCCGCGTGAGGCGCGCCGTCCGCATCACGCGCTCCGCGGGCGGGCGCCGCGCGAGGTGCGCGAAGGCGTGCGGCGGAGCGTGAGGAGGATCGAGCCGCGGGCGCGGTATCCCCCGGCTCCGAGCGGGAGCCGGGAAGAGCTCCTCGCGCTCCGAAGCGGGCGCGTCGGGGGCGAGCCGCATCTGCCCGTCTTCGAGCTCGACGTACGACGCGCGGCGTGAACCGGGCGGCGTCCGGGACGGGCGTCGAAGGGGGAGGTGCGTCGGGTGGTCATGTGTGTAGGTACATGAGATGGGGTGAACGCGTGCGATCTGCCGGAAATGCGAGGAATAGGGTCGGTGAACAAGCACACACCCGCGCAAGCGCGCCTACGTGGGACGCTTCGACCCCCGCCGTTCCTCTACTAGACGCGTGATCTCGTCGGAGACAACGGCTGCCAGGTGCTTCTCGACAGCGACTCCGTATCCCTGCGGGATGAATCGTGGAATTCCGAGATCACCGGGCTCCCCCTCCTCCCAGGTCATCGGCTCCTGCGTGCGCTCTAGATACACACGCAGACCCTCAAGCCCAATGATTAGCGCCTGAAGACTATCTAGGCCGCGCGCGTGTCCGTTAAGTTCCTCTGGAAGGCCGACGACCTGGAAGTCACATCGCCATTCATCCGGCGGTATGGGCACTGGCACGTAAAGGGTGGCAGTCACCTCAACTCCTTTCGCCGTCCTAAACGTTCGTGTTGCAACGGCGGGCCTCTGAGCTCGCTGATTTGTCGACGAAGTCATGTTGCCTCTTCATCCGGGTCCGAAGTGCCAGTAGCACCAGTTCGAGCGCTCGGTAGAGTTGGAGAAGGTGTGTGAGAGGCACGACCGCCTCTTCAGCCGCGGAATCGTCCCGCAGTAGTCGGCCCAGCCGTCTGGATCGTCGCCTGCGTGCTGCTGGCAACGCTCGAGCTCGCCGTGTGCCTCCACGTCATCCTTCCTAGGACAGGGTGAAGGTGGCTTCGGCGGGGGAAGCGGAAACCACCATGGCAATCGGCCGGTTGGATCGCTGAACCGAAGTGCGTTCTGCGTAGGCCACGACCAGAGGGTCGTGTGCTCGTTATGGAATGCGTACTCGTCCACCGCGACAAACGCCCCCGCCCCCGGCACCCACTCGCGCGCCCGCATGTCGTACGCCTCGAGCCCACCGCCGAGCGCATCGCGCGGCCGCCCCTTCCACCTGAGGTCCTGCTCGAAACTCCCGCTCGCCGAATCCTCGACCTGCACCCCGAACGCGCTGAACCGATATCCCCCCAGGTCCATCCCTCCCACGCCGCGGAGCCGCCTCACGTTCCCCGCGAGGTCGAGCTCGTAGAACACCCTCACGCCGCCGCGATTCACGCGGAGCGGATGATCGATCCCGTCGAAGAGCGTGCTCTCAACGACGCTCCCGAACCGATCGAGCCGCGCGACCCGATCCATCCCCTCGTACACGTACCAGTGCACCTCGGGCCCATCGGCGGTCGCCTTGAGCACCCGCCGCATCTCGGCGTCGACGAGGATGTGTGTCGACACCTCCGGCACCGGCGGGTTCGCCTCGATCAGATACCCGCGTCCCGAGTACCCGAGCGACACCCCGCGTAGCGACGTGATCCGCCCCGCAGCGTCGAGGTTGATCGGCAACCCCCCGAGCGACGCCGGCACCGCCGAGTCCGCGAGCCCCCCGCCGTCGAGCCGCGGCCGCTGGTGGTCCATCGCGACGCCCGCGTTGATCGACAGCGCCCCCATCGCGTTGAACGCATACACCTCGCTGGAGACCGGCCCCCCGCCTTCCTCCCGCGTCACGCTCGTGAGCCGGTCGAGCGCGTCATACGTGAGGACGTCCGCGCCTTCCGGATCGGTCATCCGCACCGGGTTCCCAACCGGGTCGTACATCGCCGTGTAGCAGCGCGTCGCCGCCCCGGGCACCGCCGAGTAGTCGTAGCAACGCGACGTGATCCGCCCGAGATCGTCGAACACCTGCACCCGCTCGTGCCCGTCAGGGAACGTGATCCGCGTGTTCCTCCCGACCGCATCGTATGCATACACATACGTCCCCTCACCCGCGACGGTGCGCGTGGCCATGAGCCCGCGCGCGTCGTAGGTGAAGTCGTGGGTGCCGTCGGGCCCCGTCATCTGCCCGATGCGCCCGTCGGGGCGGCACGTGTACGTCGAGCCCGGCGGGAACACGGGGCTCGGCGTGCCCGGGATGGTCAGCGCGCCGGTCGTGTAGCGCCGCGCCATCGCGGTCAAGCGCCCACCCGCATCACGCGTGTACGCGTAGCGCGCGGCGCGCTCGGCGCCGCCGGTGAAGCCGTCCTCGAGCGTGACGTCGAACTCGAAGTTGCGCTGGAGCGAGAGCCCCTGATTCTCGAAGGTCGACGCCGTGGAGTCGCTGAACGCGAGCAACGGCGTCGCCGTGAACCCGTTCCACGAGTGCACCTCGTTGGCGAGTCCGACGGGCAGGAGGCTCGGCTGGAACGTCGGATCGCTCGACGGCCGCCCGTCACGCGAGACACGGTTGAGCAGCCGCGCGGCGCTGTCGAAGGCGTGCGCGTACGAGACGTCGATCGTCGCGTCCCGGTACAGCGAGATCCGCGCGGGGTGGCCCTCGGTGTCGAAGGCATTCTTGCCGATCTGGTAGTCGCCGCTCCTCATCGCGGCGGTGAGCGAGGTGGCGGCCGCGGTCCCATCCGCGCTCGCCGCCGTGAGCCCCGGCCCGCTCCACGCCCCCGCCGTCGGCACCGGGTAGCTCCGCGTGTGCCTCCGCCCCAGCGTGTCCACCATCGCGAGCACGCGCCCCAGCTGATCGTGGGTCATCGTCGACGTGCGCGACAGCCGGTCGACGGTCTCACGCAGCTCACCCGTCACCTCGTAGCTGTACGTCTCTTCGAAGCCGTGGGGATCGATCATCTTCGCGAGGCGACCACCGGGCCCGTACTCGAACGTCCACTCGACGCCCGCGGGCAGGTCCGGCGTGTGGATGCCGGTGACGAGGTTCTCTTCGGTGCAGCCGCAACCCGCCTGGTCGTACCGGTACGTCGTCGTGTTCCCCTCTCCGTCCGTGCTCTCGATCAGCCGATTCATCGTTGGAGTTGCCCCCACGGGCATGGGTCGGGCCGGCGCGTGCGTCGCGTGTCTTTCGCCATGCCGCTCCCCCAAAGCCGTGCTCGACGCCTCGGCTTGGCGCGGCGCACGCGGGGCGCGTGGGGCCGAGGCGTCTCCGCGCGGCAGGGGGAGGCCCCGATTCGGCGTGAGGCACTCTCGGAGGGAAGGTGAAGACGGGGGCTCGGTACTCGGCGGCGCGGAGCGTGAGGCGGGCAGAGCTCCTCGCGCTCCGGAGCGGGCGCGTTGCGGACGAGCCGCATTTGCGCCTCTTCAAGCTCGATGTGCGACGCGCGGCGTGGACCCGTCGGCGTACGACACGGGCGTCGGACTGCGATGCGTGCAGGTACATGTGATGAGACATGAGGCCGGAAGCGGTAGGCCTGCGAAGGAAACGGTTCATGGACAAGAAAGAACATCAGTCTGATTCCTCTTCCGCCATCGCCTCCGCGGCCATGAAGACACAGCGGTCGCAGATTCGGGCGGTCCCGGACGTGTTGCTGAAGAGCTGCTCAAGTTCGTCCAAACCCGTTCCGCAGAAACCGCATCCGTCCGGCACCGCGAGCGGCGCGTCATCACTTTCGCTCGCAGAGTCCCCATGCGCACGAGATTCTCCCGCGACGAGCCATTCCGCCTTCACATGGACTCTCTCTATGGGGAGACTCATTTCGCGAGCCGACGCGCTCGGAAGCAGTTCGGCAACGCACGCCGCACAGATTGCGACTCCCCGTGGGCCAAAGATGCGCGCGCGATGCTTCGCCCCGGCCAAGCAGCAGAATGAGCAACGACCTTCGGTCATGTGCTGCGTCACCCGCCGGCTGGGGGCAGGGGTCCCTTCGGGCAGAGGAACGTTGGGCTCCCGGGGGGTAGGCGGCTCATGTCGACGGTGAAATGGAACCTCGTTCCGTTGTCACACCTGTAGAAGCACGATGTCTTCGCGCCGCCCGCGAGGAAGCCAGACAAGTAGCACTTCGGCTGCGGGGGCTCGCCGTTGTCGTTTGCGCAGTCCGTCCCACTGCCGCCGCCGCCACCACCGCCGCCGCCGCCGCCGCCACCACCGCCGCCACCACCGCCGTCCGGCCCGGCGCCAGGTTCGCAGCCGTCGCCGCCACACACGGGCGCACCGCCGGGGGGCGCGGGTGCCGGCCGCCTGGGTTGCTGCCGGCCGCCGCCACCGCCGCACGTTGCGTCATTCGGATCGCAGACGTCAGTCCGATGCCCCGTTGGGTCGCTCCAACGAATTGGACTTCCGCCCGGCCAGCCCAAGAGCGTCGTCCTCAGATCCTGGAAGAGGTATTCGTCCAACACGACAAAGGCCCCCGCGCCGGGCACCCACTCCCGCGCCCGCATGTCGTACGTCTCGA
>JAGQJA010000432.1:470-3199 GCA_020430845.1 Myxococcales bacterium | reverse complement strand
CGGCAGGGGGAGACTCGGGTGCGGCGTGGGGCACTCTCGGAGGAAAGGTGAAGACGCGGGGGTGCTCGCGAGGGCTGTGCTCCTTCGCTCGAGATGGCGGCTTCGCTCCGGTGAGCTCGCGTCCCGGCGGGGCACCGGGCTGGCTCCTGGCGCGCACGCCGCGCGCCGCGCTACGTGCGTATACATGCGATAGCCGGCGGTGCGCGCGTCACGCGCCCTGCGCTCGGGGTCGCTGCGCCCGGCACCCCGCCGGGGCGGGAGGTGCTCATGGTCGCTCGCGCTCAACTCTTGTCCGACCACGCGCGCAAGATGCGCTGCTCGCCGACGCCGTCGGAAGAGCGCCTCTGGCAGCGGCTGAAGGGGTCGCAGCTCGGGGTCGGGTTTCGGCGCCAGCACGTGCTCGGATCGTACATCGTCGACTTCGCGGCGCCCAAGGCGAGGCTCGTCGTCGAGGTCGACGGCGGGTATCACGCCGAACGCGTGGGGGCGGACGCCAAGCGGGATGCGAGGCTCGAGAGAGCGGGGTGGCGGATTGTGCGGGTCGCGAGCGATGAGCCGGTCGAGGCGGCCGTCGCGAAGATCGCGGCGGCGCTCGTTCATGTCGGAACCACGTCGTCGGCGTCCTGCGGAGTTCCGAACTAAACAACCTTAGGGACGGTTCCGCCCAAAGCCGCGCCTCGTCGTCGAGCACAGTCCGCTCACCCGCAACGACGCGCTGCGCTCCCTAGCTCCAGGTCATCTCGCGGCTGGAATGACTCCTTCGCGCATCCGAACAGGATTGAAGGTCACGACCGTGACGTGCGGGTACTCCCCGGCGAAATCGTCTCGGAGCCGACGAACAACAAAGTCACGATCGACGGTCAGAGTTCGTTTCAACTCTGGATCAAGGCGGAGCTGAAGAACGTAGCAGGACTCGTGTCCACACTTCTCGATGGACATGCTTGCCATCGTCTTAGGACTTCGTGGACCGCGCAGACCAAAGGCGTCGAGCTCCAGCAACAGGCCAACCTCGTAGCGTGACGTCCCAGACGTGACTCCGGCAATTTGCTCGATGTCGGCTACAAGCTGCTCGAGCTCCGCACACCCCGCTCCGGTCGCGGGTGCAGGCCCGTTGCACACGACTGATTCGGCGCGGGTCGCGTTGGGACGCGCCACTGGTGCAGCTAGACTTCGTTTCACCTCGTACGAGTCGCCGGTGCATCGATCAAGGAATCGGTAGCGCAAGAATACGCCTACCTCGAGCTCCATCGTGAACGTCTCGCATCGTTTCTCGTCACTCCCGGGCGCTGAAACCTCTCCAACGCCGCGGTACTCGGAAAGTCGCGCGTAGCGCTCTCTCGTCCGCTGAAGCACCAACAGCGGATCCGTGAGAAGGTCACCCTCGCTCTTGTGAGGCACCTCGGGCGGACTCTTACAGGGCGCACACCCCACAAGAAGTGCGGGAAAGAAGAGGGCCGAGACTCGCTGCATCATCTTCATGGTGCCCCGCATATGGGCGGCTTGTTGCAGTATTCGATGCATTCACGGTGCTTCTTGTTCGAAGCGGCGACACACTCACGATATGCGTCGCCGGACGTATCTCGGTACTCGAGCCGGCATTCCTCGACGCGGATCTCCTGTTTCGAGTCACAGTCGGCCTGACACTTGTTCGGATCCCAGCGTCCCGAGGGATCGCGAAGCCGTACAGCACTCATGCCCGGCCACCCCCAAAGCGTCGTCCGCGCATCCCAGAACGCCAGCTCATCCACGCTCCCGAAGCCCCCCAACTCCGGCACCCACTGCCTGGCCCGCATGTCGTACGTCTCGAGCGACGCGCCGAGCATGTCGCGCGGTCTGCCCTTCCACCGGAACGACTGCACGAACATCCCGCTCGCCGTGTCCTCGAGCTCGCGGCCGAAGGCCGTGTACCGGTACCCGCCGAGGTCCGCGCCGCCGGCCGCGCGCAGCCGGCGCACGTTGCTCGCCAGGTCGAGCTCGAAGTACACCGTGGTCGCGCCGCGCTTGGTGCGCACCGGATGGTCGATCCCCTCGAACAGCGTGCTCTCCACCACGCCGCCGAATGCGTCCAGCGTCGCCACGCGGTCCATCCCCTCGTATGCGTACCGCGCCACCGCGGTGCCGTCGGCGGTCGCCTTGAGCACCCGCCGCATCTCGGCGTCGACGAGGATGTGCGTCGTGATGCCGGGCACCGGCGGCGTGACTTGGATCAGGTACCCGCGTCCCGAGTACGCGAGCGACACGCCGCGCAGCGACGTGATGCGACCTGCCGCGTCGAGGGTGACGGGCTGACCTCCCAGCGTCGCGGGCACCGCCGAGTCCGCGAGACCGCCGCCGTCGAGGCGCGGGCGCTGATGATCCATCGCCACGCCCGCGTTGACGGAGAGGGCCCCTAGCCCGTTGAACGCGTACACCTCGGTGCTCACCGGCACCCCGCCCACCTCGCGGGTGACGCTCGTGAGCCGGTCGAGTGCGTCGTACGTCATGACGTCCGCGCCCTCCGGATCCGTCATGCGCACGGGGTTGCCGACCGGATCGTACATCGCCGTGTAGCAGCGCGTGTCGCCGCCCACCGCGCCGTAGTCGTAGCAGCGCTCCGTCATGCGCCCGAGGTCGTCGTACGTCTGCGTGCGTACGTGGCCGTCGGGGTACGTGAGGCGCGTGTTGCGACCGAGCGCGTCGTATGCGTACGCATACGTCCCTTCACCCGCGACGGTGCGCGTGGCCATCAG
>JAGQJA010000432.1:0-365 GCA_020430845.1 Myxococcales bacterium | reverse complement strand
AGCCCGGGGATCGTCAGCGCTCCGTTGAAGTAGCGGCGCGTCATCGCGGTCACCCGGCCGCCCACGTCGCGCGTGTACACGTACTGCGCCGCGCCGGACGCGCCTCCGCTGAAGCCCTCCGTGCCCAGCACGTCGAGCTCCGCGTTCTGCGGCATGATCAGCGACTGATTCTCGCCCGTCGACGCCGTCGACGAGCTCGTGGTCAGCAAGGGCAACGCGCTGTTGCCGTTGTAGCCGTGCAGCTCGTTGGCCAGCCCTGCCGGCAGCGACAAGCTCGGATCGCTCGACGGAAGACCGTCTCGTGACGTCCGCGCGGTGAGACGTGCCGCCGTGTCGAACGTGTGCGCGTACGACACGTCGATCGT
>JAGQJA010000431.1 GCA_020430845.1 Myxococcales bacterium | reverse complement strand
GCGCGAGCTCCATCTCGAGCGTCGCCGCGAACGCGTCGACGTCCTCCTCCAGCTCCGCCAGCTCGCGGGTCACGCCGTACAGCAGCCGTGCCCCGGCGTGCTCGCGGTCGGACAACGGCTCGATCGTCCCACGGTAACGAACGTGGCCGTTCTGCGCGCCGAACGCGCCGAGGCGCGGCGCGAGCTCGACCCCGAGCCTCGCCGAGACGCCGACGGCTCGCGCCACCGCGGCCGCGAGGGTGGCGAGCTGCGTGAGACCGTCGGCACCGGCGAGCCAGCGCTCGATCGACTCGATGAGCGGCATCACCGTCCAGAGCCACCACGCGCCGTCTTGCGACGGCTGAACGACGAGCACCGTGTCGCTCACGAGCAACGCGCCGAGCTGGGTCCGTTCGCGCGCCGCGCGCACCAGCGCCTGCCGTGCGGCCTCGGCGTCGCCGAACCGCGCCTGCGTCGACGTCGACAAGATGTGATCTTGGATCACCTGCATCGCATCGCCTTCGTCGACCGCGACGCTCTTGTCGAGCGCGCCTTCGCGGGCGAGCTTGCGGAGGGTCGCGCGACCCGTGTGCGCCGGCCAGATGAAGCCCGTCGGGACGTCTGCCTTGGGCAGCGTCGCCGCGAGGGAAGGAGGGGCGCCCTGGGGCTCCGTCTTCGAGATCAGGGACTCTGGGCCGTCGAACAGGAGCGCCGCGCTGGCCTCCTCGAGCAGCAGCTCGGCGGCGCCGAACGGGTCGATCGGCGTGCGGGCGATGTGCGTGAGCACACGGTTCATCCCCGTGGCCGAGCGCACGGGGAGTCGGAGGCCCTCGCGCTCCATGCGGACCGTGAGGTCCCTCGCCACGGTACGCACCGCGGAGACGAACGTGTCGACGACGCCGACGCCCTCGGTGGCGATGGCCTCGACCACGGGGAGCTCCGGGCGCCCGACGAGCTGCAGGAGCTCCTTGCCGCCGATCGAGTCGGGTTGGTCTTGCTTGTTGGCTTGCAGCAGGAGCTTCGCGGGCGTGTCGCAAGAGCGACCGATCTCGTCGAGCACGCCGAGGGCCTCCCTGGCCCGGGACGCGCCGTCCTTCGTGCTGTCGCAGACGTAGACCACGACGTCTGCCGACGCGAGGAGGTACCTGCGTCGCTCGGTGAACGCCACCTGGCCCGGGACGCTGATCACCTGGCACATGAGCGGAAACCCGCACGCGGCGCCCGCCGAGATGTCCATCCAGTCGAAGTAGAGCGTCCGCCCCCGGAGCTCCGCGGGAGACGTGAGCTCGGCGGACCGTTGCCCGGCGAACAGCGTGCTCAGCTGGCGGAGGTTCGTCGTCTTGCCCGTGCCTGCGGAGCCGTCGTAGACGACGCGAACACAGATCCTCTGTGCGTCAGGATCGAAGACCGCCATGGTTCACCCCAGTTCTCAGACGACCGTTGGCCCTTTGGTTGAGGATGCGACCTGGACCCTGCGCGCAGGTCCTGCCGGCGACGATGGCGGGGAGCGGGGAGTCGAGCCCCGGGGAGTCGAGCCCGAGTCGCCATGCGACGAACACCGAGTCGGATCCAGGTGCGTCGGCGCTCACGAGCGCGTCGGCGTCCTGGAACGTCGACGCGAGGTCGAGGGCGGACGCCGCCCACTTCCCGACGCGCAGCACGTCGCGCGTCGTCGCAGGAAGCTCTCCGAAGACCGCGACCGGGACGGGAGCCGCGCCGGAGCCGCGGATGAACGCGGCGCCCCAGCCGCCTCTCCCGAAGGCCGACTCGAGCGCGGTGTCGATCTCGCCGGCGAGCACCTGCTCCTCGCGCGACATCGAGCGTCGGGCTGTGCGGGCGAGCACCTCGGCGGTGTGGAAGGTGAACCGCGCGCTGTAGCCCGGCCCTGGCCGCACGCACCAGCCCACCTCGGCGTCGCCGGGTGAGAGCAAGACACGGAGGGATTCGGCCGTGTGCTCGAGGAGGGCGGCCCGCAGGTCGTCGGGCGCCACCACGCCCCGCGCGACGAGCAGCTCCCCGAGCGGCGTCCCCTCCTGTTTGCATCGGCGAAAGAGCTCTTCCATCGCGTCGGCGCTGATGCCGGGCGCGCGCCCGAGGAGGAGCTCGGTCAGTCTGCGTGCGAGGCCCCGCGCGGCGGCCCAACACACGCGTCGGTCTTCGATGAAGACGATCCCGCGCACCTCACGCGAGGGCCCGCGCACCACGAGCTCACCGACCGCGGCTCCGTCCATCTGGTCGACGAAGTCGCATAGGTCCGAGGGCGTCCGAACGTCGAGTCGGATTCCGGTCTCGCGAGAGGAGACCGGAGCGGTCACGTCTTCGCCTCGCGTTCGTCGAACCCGAGCCCGCCGGCGACGCGTTTGACCCAGTCGATGAGCAAGGCCACGTTCGCGTCGCCGCGCGCGACGCCCACGACGACGAGCTCTGGACGCTTCGCCGCTCGGGCGTATGCGTGGATCCAGCGCGACGAGACGACGAGCGCCGCCGTGCCGAGCTGGTCCTCGTCGTCGAGCTGCCCGGCGTCGCCAGGCGAATCGAGGCGAGGGGTTGCGCACAGCTGGGCGGCGCAAGCCGCGGCGTTGGTCGCCGCTTCTCGCTCCGCCTCGCCGCGCGCCGAGGCCCCGATGACGAAGCCCGAGCAAACATCAGCGCACGCGATCGCGAGGGCGTCCGGCCCCCCACGAAGCGCCTGCTCCATCGCTCCGTCCATGTTCATCATCGCCTCACGTCGCCAGGGTCTTGGTGTGCTTCAGCACGACGTTGCGCACGATGGCGATGTTGGACCCCGCGCGGTCGGCCGCGAAGTAGATGAACATCGTCGGAGAGAGGAGCTTGATGAAGTGGATCTGGTCGCCCAGCGTGAGGATCATGTCCTCGAGGTTGCTCTTGATGTCGAGCGACTTCATGATCTTGAGCTTCTGCTTCACCAGCTCGCTGTTGTAGGCGCTCGCGACCGCGAGATCGAACTCGGGCCTCGCCGACCGGACCGCGAGCGTCATGCCCGAGTCGATGTCGACCAACGAGATGGCGATGAAGCCCGGGGTCTCGTTCTGGATCTGTTCGAAGGCTTCGCCGATCTCTTTTTCGTTTGCCATGGTTCCCTCCGTGAAGTTGCATACTGCACGCACTTGTCTGCGTCGCGAGAACGTTCTCGCACGCGACTCGACTCAGCCGAACCAACCCTTCTTCGGCTTCTTGAGCTCCTCGATGAGCTCGCGCATCCCCGCCTGGAGCTCGTTGAGCTGCGCGTCCGACCGCGCCGCCGACTCTCCCAGCCCGCCTTGTACGACCTGGACCGTGTCGTCGAGTCGCGCGAGTCGAGCGGCGAGGCTCGTCTCGAGGCCGGCCAGGCGCGCGGGCACGCCCGCCGCGGCGGCTGCGCCTGGCATGAGTGACGTCTTGAGGCCCTGGAGCCCCTCGGCGATCTCCGCGAGCTGCGTCGAGACTTCTTGTTGCTTCTTGAGCTCGGCCGCGACGCCTTCGACGCCGCGACGAATGACGGCGACCGCCGCCGTCACGTACTCACGCTCCACCCGCCCGCGGGCGGCAGCCTCGGCGAGCGCGCGCTGCTCGAGAGCGGCCATGTCGTCGCGTGTCGGGATCGCCCCGCACCGCTCCTCTACCTGGGCGACCTGCGCGGTGAGCGCGCGCACGATGTCCCCGGTCTCTCGCGTGGTCGCTGCGATGCTGGCGAGCTCGGACGTCACGTGGTCGAGTTGCCGTCCGAGCTCGGCGCTCGCGTGCTCGAGCGTCACGTTGGCGCGCGCCGTGTCGGTGGTCGACGTGATCTGCTCGGACCGGAGCGCGGCGATGGCCTCCCGCTGTTCGATGAGCATCTGCTCCAGACGCTCGGACGCTCCGTCGGCGCCGCGGGAGCCCAGCGCTTGGGTCATGCGCGCCAGCGCTTGTTGCTCGAGCGTCGCCATGTGCTCCGTCACCGTGTCGCGGAGGATCTGTCGCAGGGCGGTGAGCAGCGGGTTGTGATCCACCTTGACGTCGGCCGCGGCCAAGTCCGGCGTGTTCATCGCCGAGATGACGTTGGAGAGCGCCATCTCGAGCGTCTCGAGCACACCCTCACCGCGGGCGGCGGACGCCTTGACCACGGGCCACTCTCGCGTCTCCAGCGTCGCCGCGACGTCGCGCGTGTCGATCGCGTCGTCGAGGTCGCTCTTGTTGAGCTGAACGACCACCTGGCGCGAGGCCCCCGCGTCTTTGGTGAGGGCCTCACGGACGAGGCTCACCGCTCGCCGGTTCTCGTCTTGCGCCGACGGGGCGGCGTCGATGACGACCACCACTCCGTCGACGTCGGCGAGCACGCGGTCGAGTCGGTCTGCCGACAGGGCGCCGTGCGCGGCGACGATCCTGACCGCGACGTCGCAGTCGCGGAAGCGGGACTTCTCGAGGGGAGCCCACTCGAAGGACGCGACCGAGCCGCCATCCAGCTCCTCTTCGAGGA
>JAGQJA010000430.1:6651-9180 GCA_020430845.1 Myxococcales bacterium | reverse complement strand
GGGTTGTAGAGCGCGAAGTCGGTGTCGGGCGGCACGATGACGGCGCTCCCGGCGGTGAGCTCCGACTCCACACCCGCGATCGACACGCGCGCCGACCCGCTCACGGCGACGAGCACCTCCTCGCGGCTGAGGCGGTGCACGTTCGCCGGCGTCCCGGGCTGCATGACGACGCGCCAGACGGCGTTCTCGGTGGCGCCGCGGCTCGGGGCGGCGAGCCCGATGAAGCGCACGCCGGGGATGTCGAACGTGGGCGCATCCTGGGAGGAGATGATGGGCATGAGAGGCTCCTGTCGCGATTTCCCGCGGGCGACTTGGCCCGCGCGGCGTGGAGGGATACAGTCAAGTCACTTGACTATAAGGGAGCCTGGTCATTGGTCAACCCGCTTGACGAAAATTCGTTTCCGCCGCTCCTCGATCACATCGGCTGGCTGCTGTGGCGGGCGGCCCGAGACTGGAAGCGCGAGCTCGACGAAGGGATGGTCGAGATGGGCTACGCCTGGGCCACGGAGGCGCGCGCGAACGTCCTGCCCCACGTGGGCCGCGCGGGCATCGCGCAGTCCGAGCTGTCCGGCCGGATGGGCGTCTCGAAGCAGGCCGTGCAGCAGCTGCTCGACGAGCTCGTGGCGGACGGCATCGTCGAGCGCAAGCCCGATCCCACCGACCGCCGGGGGCGGCTCGTGGTGCTCACCGCGGCGGGTCGCAAGTTCGTCGCCGACGCGAACGTCGTCAAGCTGCGGATCGAGGCGAGCTACCGTGCCCGCCTCGGCGAGCGGAGGTTCACGCAGCTGACGCGCGCGCTCCAAGCGCTGCACGAAGGCTGAACGAACACGCGGATGCGGTCGCGAACGCGGCTCAGCGCGGCGGAGGCTGCTGGCCGACGCACACGCCGACCTCGAGCAAGATGTAGAGCAGCGCCTTCTCTTGGGCGAGCAGCGCCTGCGCCTCACCACCCTCGGCGTGGTACGTGCTGAAGAGCACGCGGCCGCACTGGTTCTCGAAGCTCACGGTCGACGGGCCCTTGCCGTCGGACGTCATCCACACCTTGGGGGTGATGGTCGTGGGGGCGCCCGTCGGGTCGGTGCCCTGCTGCGGGTTGACCTTCGAGATGACCGTCCAGCTGTCCTTGAGCTCGTAGTTCGTCTCGCCGATCGCCGTCAGCCAGTCGCCGAGGCCCTTGTCGTCGGCGATGCCCTTGCGCGTGTGCGGGCTGTCCTGGCAAGCCTCGCCGATGGGACCGTTGACGGCGAGGTCGGAGCCGTTCTTGTCCTTCCACGTGATGAAGCCGGGCCACGTCTGCTTGACGAACTCGTACGAGTAGTCGGTGACGTAGACCTTGCCGCCGGCGTTGACGTAGCCGCGCAGGTTGTCGCGCTGCTGGTTGGTCGGGCCGCCGCAGTTGATGCCCCCGAGCGAGCAGGGCAAGAGGACGATGTGGTAGTCGCTGAGGCGCGCCGCGTTGTTGATGAGGTCGGTCGGCTGGCCCACGCTCGGCGGCAGGCCCGGCGGATCGAAGAACGGATCCTTGCCGAAGCGGTCGAACTGCGTGATGCCGAGCTTCTTGAGCGACAGCTCGATCTTGTCGTAGCCGCCGAACGTCACCGCGATGCGCGGGATGTCGTCGCCGTTCGACGGGTCGGACGCGCCCGGGAACGTGGTCTTGTCCTTGGGCACGTTCGCGTCGCCGGCCGCGACGTCGATCTTGCGCACGCGGCGGAACTGGCCCTTCTGCACGACGAGGTTGGTCGTGCCCGCGTCGAAGACGGGCAGCTCGAAGGTGCCGTCGGGCTTGGAGTACGTGTACGAGACGCCCGCGCCCAGCTGCACGCACGTGTCGCAGAAGACCTTGTTGGGGATCGCCTCGGGCGCGGTGCGCGTGAGGTAGACGAGCGCGTTGGAGATCGGGACGCTGCCCTCGGGCGCGTAGACCGTGCCCTTGAGGGCGCCGATGGGCGTGGCGGTCTGGGGCGCGCCACCCTCGCCACCGAAGCCGTCGCCGTTGCCGTTCCCGGTGCCGTTGCCCGCGCCGTTCGGATCGCTGTCGTCGAAGCTCGCGGAGCGGGTGCTCCCGCAAGCGGCCATGAGGGCGGCGGCGGCGGCGAGGGCGAGGGCAGCGCGAGACGGAAAGCTGGGGAACATCATCAAACCTCCGAACAAGAACGACGAGCGGCGACGGCTTACGCCAACAAGCACAGTGCCGCAAACTCCAACGGTTCTAGGGACCTCCAGGAGACATGCCCTCGCCCCGAAATCGACCTGGATCGGTTCTATTTCGCTGGGCTAAATAAGACTGTCAGAGTACTATATGAGCATGTCTCGCCCTTCGCGCACTCCGGCCACCAAGGCCCCCGCCAGCGGCGTCACCCTCTCGCCCAGGGCGGCCGCGGCAGGGGCGCTCGACGCCGACGAAGAGAAGCGCCTCGCGCGGCGGCTCCGAAAGGGAGATCGCGCCGCGTTCGAGCGGCTCTTCACGAGCCAGCTGCCCATGCTCGAGCAGCTCGTGCGCATGTTCCACCGCAGCCGGCGCCTGGC
>JAGQJA010000430.1:1979-6534 GCA_020430845.1 Myxococcales bacterium | reverse complement strand
CACCGCCAGCGGAGCGAGCTGCACATCGCCAGCCGCCGACTGTTGCGCGTCGGACGCAAGGCCGAGCGCGAGCGCGCGCGCGCAAGCGCCCTGCACGGCGAGGGCGCCGCGGTCGACGACGCCGCCATCGCCGCGGCGGTGGGCGTCTCGGTCAAGACGCTCCAGTCGGCGCGGAGCGCGCACGTGCCGACGCGCGTGGGGCTCGACGCGCCCTCGCACCCGCGCGACGACGCCACGCTGGGCGAGCGGCTCCCCCACCCCGACGCCGACCCCGAACAGGTCGCCTCCTCGCGGGAGCAGATCGCCGCGGTCCGCGACGTGCTCGCCAAGCTCGACCTCGCCCCACGCGACGCGCTCTTGCTGCACGAGCGCATCGCGAGCGACGATCCGGCGTCGCTCGCCACCCTGGGTCGCCGCGCGGGCCTCTCGCGCGAGCGGATGAGGCAGCTCGAGGTCGCGCTCGTCAAGCGTCTTCGCACGGAGCTGACCCGCGCGAGCCCCGATCTGGCGAGGGCAAGTTGACGCGACGCGCCCAAACCGTACGATCGAGATAACCATGCTCCGCATCAGCAAGCTCACGGACTACGCGATCGTGCTGATGACCCTCTTTGCGAACAGCCCCGCCCAGGGCACGCGCACCGCCCGCGACCTCGCGAGCGCGAGCCGCCTGCCCTTGCCCACGGTGAGCAAGATCCTCAAGTCGCTCTGCCGCGCGGGGCTGCTGGCGTCGCAGCGGGGCGCCTCGGGCGGCTACGGGCTCGCCCGCCCTGCGTCGGGCATCTCGCTGGCGCACGTGGTCGAGGCGATCGAGGGTCCGCTCGCCCTCACCGAGTGCTGCGCGGTCAACCTCAAGGCGTGCGACGTCGAGGAGGGCTGCCCGATGCGGTCGCAGTGGCAGGTGATCAACCGCGCCGTGTACAAGGCGCTCGACGAGCTGACGCTCGATCAGCTCACGCGTCCGCTCGAGTCGGCCGTCCCGCTCGGCCGCGCGCTCTCGCTCGTCCGCTCGCCGGCCTGACGCCCCCCGCTCGCTCGGCCGGCGCGGCGCCGCTCAGCGCATGCCGAGCCACTGCGGCAGCGACGTGGCGAGCGTGCGGAGCATCTGGTCGTCGACCGCGAACGTGGCCTGGACGTCGTTCTGCGCGACGGCGACCTTGGGATCGCGGATCGTGATCCCCGCCAGGTTGCCGATGCCGATGAGCTTGGTGATCGCCTCGGCGGCCTGGCCGGCCTGCGCGCCGTCGGGGAAGCCGATGCTGGCCGCGACCTGTACGCCGGGCTCCTTGAAGTTGGCGAGCACGCGCGCGGTCTTCATCTGCTGGACGAAGCCGAGGTTGAACATGCCGCCCCCGGGGGCCGCGACCGGCTGGTTGGTGAAGTCGCCCGCGACCGCGACGGCCGCGCCCTGCGTCTCGAGCACCTGGATCATCCACTCGGGCATGTCGCGCTTGACGCGACCGTCCTTGATGCGGTCGAGCGTGCGGCGGATGCCCGTCTCGCTGCCCGCGAGCGCGAGCCGCTCCGAGAGCACCGTGAACCCCACGTTGCTGATCGTGTAGAGGTCGCGCCCGGCGTACTGCGACGCCACGAGCACGCCGCCGCCCTTGGTGGGGGCCTGCGAGGCCGCGAGCGCGCGGATCTTCTGCGGGTCGAGCTTGCCCACGATCACGGCCGCCACGTCGGCGCCCTGCATCGAGTAGACGCCGAACACCACGCGCTCGACGTCGCGCGACGGCGAGAAGCCGGCCTCTTCGCCGATGGGCACCAACTTCTCGACGAGCTGCGCGATCTGCGCGCCCGCGCTCGCGCTGGCGAAGAACGCCTTGGCGTCGACGTTGCCGGCCACGAGCGGGGCCGACGGGAGCAGCGCGATCGGGTCGTCCATCGCGCTCGAGCCGGTGGGCGTCGCCGCGCCGGGGTTGGTCTTCTTGCCGCCACAGCCGAGGGCCAAGCAGCACAGGACGAAGAGAGTCGTGAAGCCGAGAGCGAGGGTCCGCATCGGCCGAGAGGCTACCACGGCGCCGGGGGCTCGGGCGCGCTCAGACTTGGTAGGAGCCGAGCACCTTGAGGAACTTGCACAGCTTGCGCACGTCCTCGAGGGCCAGCACGATCGGGCGGTCGGTGGCGTGGCCCTCGACCTCGATGAAGAAGAGGTAGTTCCACGCCTCGCCCGCCGTGGGTCGCGACTGGATGCGCGTCAGGTTGACGCCGCGCTCGGCGAACTGCGAGAGCACCTCGTGGAGCGCGCCCGGCTTGTCGTGGACGCTGAGCGCGATCGCGGTGAAGTCGTTGCCCGCCCGGCTCGACGGGCGCGAGCCGATGATGGCCCAGCGGATCTGGTCGTCGCCCGCGTCGCGGATGTTGCGGCGCGCGAGCTCGAGCCCGCGCTCGACCAGCGTGCCCTCGGTGGCGATCGCCGCGGCCTTGGGATCGTCGGCGGCGAGCTGCACCGCGAGCGCCGGGCTCTTGACGTCGATGACCTGCGCCGAGGCGAGCTCGGTGGTGAGGAAGCGGTGGCACCGGCCCGCGTCCTTGGCGATCGCGTACACGCGCTCGACGTCGGCGAGGTTGCCGGTGCGGTTGGCGATGTGGAGGTTGAGCGCCGTCACGAAGCTCGCGACGATCTTCGCGTCGCTCGCGGCGAGCGCGGCGATGGTGCCCTGGGCCGGTCCGTCGTCGCGCGTCTCGTAGGGGACGAGGGCGTACACGGCGCGTTTGCGCGTGACCTCGTCGATGGCGAGCGCCGAGGACTCGCATGCGACGTACGTGCTCGACGCGCCGAAGCGGCTGCGCGCGGCCGCATGGGCGAAGCCGCCCTCGAGCCCGTTGTAGGCGACGATGAGATCGTCCTCGAGCGCGAGGCACGACGCGAAGATCTGCCGGAAGATGACCTCGAGCGACTCCTTGGGCATGTCGCCCGAGCCACGCGCGACGATCTCGGCGAGCATCGCGCGATCGGGCACGCTGATGACGCCGGTGGGCATCGAGCGGCGCAGCTGTCCGACCTTCTTCGAGAGCTTGGCGCGGCGGTCGAGCAGCTCGAGCAGCTCTTGATCGAGCTTGCCGAGCGCCCCTCGGAGCTCCTCCACTTCGCGTCGCTTGTCGGTCATCATGGACAGGATAGCACGCGCCCCTCTCATGCTGCCCAACCCCCTCACCGCACACGAGCTCGACGGGCTCGCCGACAAGCACGAGGAGATCCGCAGACTTCGCGCGCACCCCGAGCTGCCGGTCGCCGAGGTGCGCGCCGCGATGGCCGAGCTCGCCCGGCGCTTCCCCGGCGCGCTACGCGAGCTCGATCGCCTCGACCCCGAGCGCCTCGACGCGCGCCTCCGAGCCCTGTCGCGCGCGCGGAGCTCGGGTCACGCCGAGCCGTGGATGACGGCGCAGGTCGCGTATCACCACGCGACGCGCGGCGCGCTCGACGCCAAGCGCTGGCTCGCCGGCCGGCGCCCGCGACCGATCGACGCGTCCACGCGAGAGGCGTTCGTGCGCGATCCCGCCGTCGCCGGCGCCGCGCAGCAGTGGCGCGATCACCTCGCCGAGATCGCCGCGCCGCCGGGAGGGCGCCTCTTGCCGTTGACGCTCGCGCGCGTGGCGAGCGCGATGGGCGTGACGGTGGCCGAGGTGCGCGAGCTCGTGCTGCCCTGAGCGCGGCCGCGAGCGCGGACCACGCGCGGACGCGCGGCTCGTGGCGCTACTTCTTGTCGCCGCCGGCCGCGGGCGGGCTCGACGCCGCAGGTGCAGCCGGCGCGGTCGACGCCGGTGCCTCGCTCTTGGTCTCGGTCTTGGTCTCGGCCTTCGACTCCGTCTTGCTCTCCCCGCCGGAGCCCGACTTGGAGGACGACGAATAGAGATCGGCGTACCAACCGCCGCCCTTGAGGATGAAGTTGCCCGCGCTGATCTGACGGCGCGCCGTCTTCTCGGCGCACTTGGGGCACGTGTCGAGGGCGGGCTCGGTGATCTTCTGCAGCTCCTCCCATTGATGAGCGCAGGCGGTGCAGACGTACTCGTAGGTCGGCATTTCGGCGCCACGAATGCCCACCGCGCGCGCCAAAGTCAAGGGGCCCTCACCACACGGCCTGCGCGCCCGCCTGGACGCCCCGCGCCTCCTGTGGAAAACCTGGGGCCTCGCGTGGGGAAAACCCGGCCCGAGCGCGCGCCGCGCCCTTGGCGACGGCACTGAACAGCAACTTCCCGCTTGCGCCGCCATACGTTCAGGAGTAACCACTGAACAATGGCGCTATGTGAAGTGACATGACGTCCTTCCTATCGCCATTCTCGCCCATCGCTGCCGCGCTTCCTGCGCGGACGTTCCCCTCAGGGGGCGCGGCAGGGGTCGGTGAGGTCGATCGCGCGGAACCATGGCCCCTCGTGGGCCCCGCGCCGGGAGGATCATGAAGATCAAGCGCCTGGAGCTGGCCGGCTTCAAATCGTTCGTCGACCGCACGGTGGTCCGGTTCGACCACGAGATCATGGGCGTCGTGGGGCCCAACGGGTGTGGAAAGTCGAACATCGTCGACGCCATCCGCTGGGCGATGGGCGAGCAGAGCGC
>JAGQJA010000430.1:0-1919 GCA_020430845.1 Myxococcales bacterium | reverse complement strand
GCCGACGTCGCCGAGGTCACGCTCACCTTCGAGAACGACGATCCGACCGACGTCCCGCTCGAATACAAAGACTACGCGGAGATCGCCGTCACGCGACGCCTGCACCGCTCGGGCGACAGCGAGTACCTGATCAACAAGACGCCGGTCCGCCTCAAGGACATCACCGACCTCTTCCTGGGCACCGGCGTCGGCACCAAGGCCTACTCGATCGTCGAGCAGGGCAAGATCGGCCTCATCGTCAGCGCCAAGCCCGAGGACCGGCGCATGCTGATCGAGGAGGCCGCGGGCATCACCAAGTACAAAAGCCGTAAGAAGCAGGCCGAGCGCAAGATGGAGCTCACGCAGCAGAACCTGCTGCGCGTGGGCGACATCGTCGCCGAGATCGAGCGCAACCTCGGCACGCTCAAGCGCCAGGCGGCCAAGGCCGAGCGCTACGTCGCGTACAAGAACGAGCTCGAAGACCTGCAGCTGCACGACGCGTCGCAGCGTTGGCTCGAGCTGCGCGGGTGGATCTACCTCGAGCAGTCGCAGGTGAGCGCCCTGGGCGAGCAGGCCGAGCAGGCGCGCACCACGCTGGCGGCGCGCGAGGCGGAGCTCGAGGCCGCGCGCCTCGAGGCGCACGTGGCCGAAGAGAAGCTCGAGCAGGCCAACACGGCGGCGTTCGGCGCCGAGAACGAGGTCCGCGCCGAAGAGGCCGCCATCGAGCGCGCCAAGGACCGCATCGGCGCCATCCTCCGCCGTGAGGCGCAAGCCGAAGAAGAGCGCACCGAGAACACGCTCCAGCGCGAGCAGCTCGACGGTGAGCGCGCCGCGCTCGAGGGCGAGGTCGCGTTCCTCGAGCAGGGCGAGCAGGGGGCCGCGGCCGTCGCCGCCGAAGAAGACGCCAAGCTCGCGTCGCTGAGCGCCGAGCTCACCGAGGCCGAGACCGCGCTCGCCACGCTCCGCACCACCGCCACCACGGCGCAGACGGAGATCGCGGCCGCCGAGGCCAAGCTCGAGGGCTTCGAGCGACGCCGCGGCGAGATGAGCGTCCGCGCCGACAAGCTCGATCGCGAGCGCGTCGAGCGCGAGGGCAACGTGGTCGAGCTCCGGGCCCGCGCCGCGCAGCTCGCGGGCGCCATCGACGATCTCCGCTCGGGTCGCGTGACCTCCGCCGAAGAGAAGGAGCGCCACGAGGAGCGCCTCGGCGAGCTCCGCCGCGACATCATGACGAGCGAGCAGTCGCTCGAGCAGGCCAAGCAGGAGTCGTCGCAGAAGCGCTCTCGCCTGCACGCGCTCGAGGAGATGCACGCGCGCCGCGAAGGTGTCGGCAAGGGGGCGCGCGCGCTCTTCGAGACGGGAGACGGCGCGCTCGCGGGTCTCGTCGCCGACAGGCTCGAGGCGCCCGAAGGCCTGGCCGACGCGCTCGCAGGCCTCTTGGGGGCGCAGCTCGAGGACGTCGTCGTCGACGATCTCGATCGCGGCGTCGAGCTGCTCGGCCGGCTCGCCGAAGGCAAATCGGGCCGCGCCACGATCGTGTCGCGACGCCCCAAGCACGTCGCGGGCCGCGTGCGGTCCGACCTGCGCCGCGAGGAGGGCTTCGTGTGCCGCCTCGTCGACCGTCTGCGATTCGCCCCCGAGGACGAGGCGCTCGCGCTGGCCCTCGTGGGTGACGCGATCGTCGTCGACGACGTGGCGACGGCCAAGCGACTGCGCGACGCGACCGACGTCGACATCGTGACGCGCGACGGCACGGTCTTCCACGCAGACGGGCGCGTGGCGGGCGGCACGGGCGAAGAAGCCGGCGCGCACATGCTCGAGATGCACCGCGAGATGCGCGTCTTGGGCGAGGAGGTCCAGCGCCTCGGCGCGCTCGTGACCGAGCGCCTCGCGCACCACCAGTCCCTCCGCGCCGCGATCGGCGACACGCAGGGCGCCCT
>JAGQJA010000429.1 GCA_020430845.1 Myxococcales bacterium | reverse complement strand
AGGGGCGAGCTTCCTCGACGCCCCCGTGGTCGGCTCACGCCCCGCCGCTGAGTCGGGCGCGCTCGCGTTCCTCGTCGGCGGGAGCGCCGAGGCCGTGGAGCGCGCGCGACCCGTGCTCGCTGTGATGGGAAGCGCGATCCACCACGTGGGGCCGACACCCGCAGGCGCGATCGCCAAGCTGGTCGCGAACACCCTCTTCGGCGTACAAGTCGCCACCCTGGCGGAGCTGATCTCGACCGCACGCCGCGCGGGCGTCGACGTCCCCCGCACCTTCGACGCCGTCGGAGCGCTTCCCGTCGCGAGCCCGGCCTTGAAGGGCGCGCTGGCGAGCATGCTCGCCGAACGGTTCGACCCGATGTTCCCCATCGCGCTCGTGGCGAAAGACTTCGACTACGCGGTCGCGCTGGCCGGCGACACACCCGAGCGCGCCATGCCCCTCGCGCGCGCCGCCCAGGCCGTGTTCCATGACGCCCGCCGGCGCGGCCTCGGTGACCTCAACATCACGGGCGTCCTCGAGGCGTATGCGGATCGGACCACGCCATGATCCCGAGCGCACGCGGCTCGGTGGGGCGCGGGGCGCTTCGTCGATCGCGACCTGCTTAGGTCGCGTCTAAGCATCGACCCCCGCGACGCGCAGCCGACCGAGCCTATCTTCTCGGGCGATGCTCTTGACGCGCGCATGGGTTGGGTTCGGAAGCTCGATCGCGGCGGCGCTCGCCGTCGCGACGGGCGTCGTGGCGTGTGAGTCCGACGCCACGCCGGCGCCGGTCGCCGATGCTGGAGGCTTGCTCGACGGCGGTGCTCCGCCGCCCACGGGCGTTCCCGACGCGGCAAACATCGACGACGGCGGACCCGAGGCAGGCACGGGGTCCGCGGTGGTTCAGATCGCGATGGGGCGGTATCACGGTTGCGCACGCCTCGCCTCTGGTGCCGTGAGCTGCTGGGGAAACAACAACTTCGGCGCGCTCGGCAACGGGCAGAAGACCCCGGACGGCGTCTTGAACCTGCCTCAGAAGGTGACAGGGCTCGAGGACGCCGTTCAGATCTCCGCGGGGGAGCACCACTCCTGTGCCGTGCGCGCGACGGGGGGCGTTGTCTGCTGGGGCTTCAACGGGTTCGGGATCCTGGGGGACGGTACGACGACCGAGCGCCTCGTTCCGACGCCTGTGGTCGGCTCGGACGCGGGCGCTCCTTTGACGGGCGCCGCCGCGGTCGACACGCAGTGGGTGTCGTCGTGCATTCGCCACACGGCTGGGACCATCAGCTGCTGGGGAGAGGACAACACCCTCGGTCGCAACGGGGACGGCACCAACGCGCCGCGCCGGATCCCGAGCGTCGACGTCGTCGGCCTCACCGACGCCGTCGAGCTCGCGAAGGCCGAGAGCCACGCCTGCGCGCGCCGCGCCACGGGACAGGTCGTGTGCTGGGGCGCGAACGGCGCAGGGAACTTCGGCAACGGAACCGCGGGGGGCACGAGCAACGTGCCGCTGAACGCCGACGTCGCAGACGCGATCCTCCTTGGCGTCGGACAGAACCAGACGTGCGCGCTGCGCGCCGCGGGGGGCGTCCATTGCTGGGGTGTCAACAATGCTGGCCAGCTCGGCGACGGCACGAAGACACATCGTCCCAGCCCGACCCCGGTGAGCGGCCTCACCGACGCGAAGCAGCTCGCCGGCGGCGCCTCGCACTTCTGCGCCCTCCACACCAGCGGCGCGGTCTCGTGCTGGGGTAGCAACACCTACGGCCAAATCGGAGACGGGACGCCCGACGAGCGTCTCACACCGACACCGGTGACCGGGCTCACGGACGCCGTCGAGATCTCCGCTGGCTGGCTCTTCACGTGCGCGCGCCGCGCGGCAGGGGGGATCGTATGTTGGGGCGCGAACGACCGTGGCCAGCACGGCGACGGCACGATCACCGAGCACCGCACGCCGTCGCCGGTCGTCGGGCTCTGAGCCGCGGATCGATCAGGACGAGTGCGCGAGGATCCAGGCGCGGTAGCGCGTCACGAGCTCGGCCCGCGTCCGCACCCCGAGCTTTCGCGACGCGTTCGCGAGGTGCACGCGCACGGTCGACGGCGAGAGACCCAGCTCGTAGGCGATGAGCTTCGGCGAATGTCCGAGCATCGCGAGGTCGACGATCTCACGCTCGCGGTCGGTGAACGACTCGGGGCTCGGTCCGGCGGGCGAGGCGTTGCCGTAGGCCAAGATGTAGCGTCGGCCGCCCTCTTCGAATCGGTCGACGAGGCTCCATCGCCCGCGCACGAGCACCCGCCACGCCTCTACGGCTGCGGGGGGGTCGGTCTTTCGGAGACGCCCGCGGGCTCGGTCGAGACGGCGAACCGCGTCGGCGAGGTTGGCGCGCTCGGCAGCGACGCCGTCGACGGCGTGCTCGAGCTTGCCGGTCGTCGACAGGATCGCGTCGGGCTCTGTGGCGGGCGCGCGCTCCGAAGGCGGCGGGGAGGCAAGGCGTCGACGCAGCCGAAGCGCTGCGGCGACATGGCGAGAGACACGCTCCCAGGATGCGCGGTCTTCGCCGGATACGGTCCGCTGCTCCGGCAGCAGCGCGCCGATCCACGCGCCAAGACCGGTACGATCGAAGGCGTTGAGCGCGATCGCGTCGTGGATGCCGTACTTGTGCAAGCGACGGCCGAACGTCACCTGTCGGTGGAACCCCGGCGCCGAGCTCGCCGTGCCGAACGGCGTGACGAGGTAGCTCTGCGCGACGTACTCGTCGTCGGCTGCGGTCACGACGTCGAAGAGCTCGCTCGGCGTAGGCGGGAAGTCGCCCACGAAGTTCCAGACCTCGAGCGGTCGCGACGCCGCGTCGTACAGGTACGCTACCGTCCCGTGCCCGGCGTCCAGCGCCGGCGCGACGGTCTCGAGAAGCCCCGCGAGCCATTCGCGCTCGGGGAGATCGACGAGATAGGCACGTTCGATGGCGTCGACGAGTGCGTGGGTGGCGAGCTTCATCGGCGAGCGACGGAGTCAGGAGCGATCGGCGCACTCGAGCACGGTTGCTCGGGGGACCACATCGTCAGGTTCCATCGAAGCACGCGCAGCGAGAGGTGTCATCGCGAACGAGCACCCGCTCTTGCGAGCCGTCTCGTCAGGACCTCGCGGATGCTCGCGCTCGGGGCAGTCTCGAGCGCGGTCCTCCGGTAGCTCTCTGCGACGGCGTCGTTCCCCGCACGCCGGTGAAGGTCGGCGAGGACAGCGGACCACATGTACGAGCCCGACAGCCAGGTCGGCGGGTCGATTCCCTCGAGCAGCGCGAGCCCCTGCGCCGGACCATGCAGCTCCGCGGTCGCGACGGCTCGATTGAGCAGGTGAAGCGGCGAGGGGGCGACACGCTCGAGCAGGGCGTAGCACTCGATGACGCGATCCCACCGGGTCTCGGCAAACGACGGCGCGACGCAGTGTTCGGCCGCGATCCCCGCCTCTGCATGGAAGCGCGAGAACGTGGCTCCGGCCGCGGAGCGCGCGAGCCAGTGGAGCCCCTCGTGGATCAACGTCTGGTCCCAACGCGACCGGTCTTGGTCCTCCAAGAGGACGAGGCCACCGGCGACATCCTGGCGGGCCGCCATGCGCGCGGTATGGAGATGCATCAACGCGAGCAGCGCAAACGTCTCCGGCGTAGCGCTCACGGGATGCTCCGCGAGCAGCGTCGTCAGGCGACGCGCCTCGTCACACAGTTCACGACGGATCGCGGTCTCCGCGTGCACGGAGAGATACCCCTCCGTGAACAAGAGGTAGAGCACGCCCTGAACGACGGGAAGGCGCGTGGTCAGCCGATCGGTGGTCACGTCGGCCTCTCGAAGTGGTGGCTCGCGAAGGCAGCTGCGGGCGCGTCCGAGCCGCTTGTAGACGTTGGCCTCCGTCGTGAAGAGCCGCGCGGCGATCTCACGGACATCGAAGCCACAGAGCGTCTTCAGCGCGAGCGCGAGCTGCGACTCGATCGGGATCGCCTCGTCGCAGCATACGAAGAGCATTCGCAGGAGGTCATCGCGAACGTCGCCCGCGAGACGGAGCTCCGGAGCACTTTCGTCGGCTTCTGGCTCGGCCGCAGCGTGGAGCTCGTCGAGCGCACCTCGGCGTGCCTGCCGGCGGAGCTCGCCGACGAACCGGTTGTGCGCGACTCGGTAGAGCCATGCCGACGGGTTGTCGGGCACGACCGTCTTGGGCCAGGAATCGACTGCCGCGAGGAGCGCCTCCTGGACAGCGTCCTCGACCGCTTCGAGATGACGGAGGCCGACCCGGCGCGACAGCGTCGCGACGAGCCGGCCGAATTCGTGGCGGAAGAAATGCTCCCCGAGCGAGGTCGTCATCCAGGCGACTGGATCTCGATCACTTCGACGGCCGAGCCGGGGCGCACGAGCCCGGGGCACGCGCGCGCGACGGCGATCGCCTCGTCGAGCGTAGTGGCGGACACGATCATGTACCCGCCGACGAGCTCCTTGATTTCGACGAGCGGGCCGTCAGGAGCGGGCTCCGGGAGGGCGACCTTTCCCTTGCCGAGCCGACCTCCGAGGTCGACGAGGTTGGCCTGGAACGTCTCACGCCACTCGTTGAACTTTGCGTACATCGCCTGCATCTGGGCTGGCGAAGGCTTCTCCGCGTCGTCTCGACCGCTGGGGAGACTGCGCTGCAAGCATAGGAACTTCGGCATTCTTCTTCTCTCCTGGTTCGGTCGGCCATCGCGACCGACACACAATGTCGCGCGAAGCGGCTGGCTTTGGACACTCGCCGCAGAAGATTCAGCCTGGCGGTGACGTTTTTCAGGATCAGTGCCGGGGTCCATACCCTCCGGCGCGCGGCGCAGCCTCTCGATGAAGTGAGGCCAACCGATCGCGTCTTTGGTGATGAAGCGAAAGCTCACCGCGATGTCGGACGCATTCTTTGCGTCCCTCGGGCGCCACGCCGAGGGGCGGGAGGCGGCGCTCGCCCTCTCACCGCGTATCGGGCGTGAACCACGAACGCATGCCCTCGAAGAGCTCGTGGAAGCCGTCGTCGACGAGGCTCGTCTGCCGCGCCCACGACGACAGCTCGAAGGGCAGTGCCGACTCGAACATGATCCAGAGGGACTCGTCGGGCAGCCGCACCGGCCCCTCCGCCTTCTCCTCGCTCATCGAGAAGACCGCCTCGTAGGTCTTCGTCGAGACGCCGTGCGCCGTGAGCAGCGGCGAGAGGAACGTACAACCTGGGTCGTAGCCGTGCGACGGCGACGGGGTCTTGAGCACGCCGTTCACCTCGCTCGCGGCGTTGCGGTGCATGAAGGGCGGTCTGAAGCTCTTCTCGAGCACGTCCCAGCGCCCAGGGAAGATCACGAAGTCACAGACGGCGCGCCCCATGTCGTCGAGCGGCGCCGTGAGCACGGTCAGGATCGAGGGGTCTTGGTGGTCGAACTTCACCGCGCCCATCGGGCTGAAGAGCGACAGGTCATAGCTGTATGGTGCATGCACCCCGTGCCAGGCGACGACGTCGAAGGGCGAGTGCTGCTGCTCCGCCGAGAACAGACGACCGCCGAGCTTGTGCACGAGCTCGAAGCCCTCTGGGCAGAGCCGGTCCTCGTAGGATGCCTCTGGCGCGTGGAAGTGGCGCGCGTCGGCCAGACCGTTCGAGCCGATGAGCCCCCGCTCGGGCAGGCGAAGGCGCGGGCCCATGATCTCGAGCATCCAACCCCGGCCGCGGCCTTCGGCGAGGCCCACGGCGAACTTGATGCCGCGTGGGATGACGATCACGGTACCCGGCGCCGCGCGCAGCCAGCCGAGCTCGGTGCGGCACTCGAGGGTGCCCTCCTGCGGTACGAGGAGGAGGTCGCCGTCGGCGTTCGAGAACGAGCGATCGTGCATGTCGGCGTTGGCCGCGTACATGTGCACGAGGTAGCCGACGTGGCCGAGGGCATCGTGCGCGCCTCCGAGCGTCACCATGCCGTCGAGCAAATCGACCTCGTGCGGCGCCTCGGGGATCGGCATGGGCTTCCAGCGAGTGCGCGCCGGCGTCACTCCTTCGAGCGCCGCCGTGAAGGCGCCGCGCGGCAGCGGGCTGAACGGCGTGTGCGAGAAGCTCGCGCGCACGCGGTACATCCACACGCGCGAATTCTCTGCGTTCTTCACGGTGAAGGGCGTGCCGTTCACGAGCTCGGGGATGAGCCCGTAGGGCGCGATGCGCGGGGCGTTCCCTGGTTGGGGGAGCGCGCCGGGCAGCGCCTCGGAGGCGTGGTTGCCGCCGAAGCCCGTCATCGTGCGGAGGCTCTCCGGCGCGCGGAGCGGCGTCCGCGAGGTCCTACGTGGCCTGCCATCGATCGCCGTGGTCAACATCGCGGTGAACGCGTCGCGCTCGAGGGCGCGCGGCCGGAGGTCAGGGCTCTTCATCATCGCCTCGACGACGCGCGGGACGTCCTCTCGCTTCACTCCGAGGGCACCGAGGCCCGAGGGGATGCCCGTCACGCGCCCGAGGTCCTCGAGGCCGCGCGCGGGATCGACGACACGGAGGGCCCGCGCCAGGGCGCTCGTCGCGTTCGGCGCCGCCGCTCCCAGGAATCGCGCCACGTGCGGGAGCACGACGGCGTGCGTCTTCGCGTGGGGCAGCGCGAACATGCCGCCGAGCACGTGACACAGCTTGTGGTGGAGCCCCGAGCCCGTGTCGGCGAAGGCGAGCGCGGCCAGGTGCGCGCCCTCGAGCGCCAACATCCGGGCGGCGAGGTCGCCCGGGGCCGCCATGAGCGCGCCCATGCTGGGCACGAGCGCCGAGACCGCGGCCTCGCCCACCGCGCGCGTGGCCGCGTCGTCCTCCGAGAGCCACATCGCCTCGAGCGCGTGAGCGAGCGCGTTCCAGAGGCTCGCGATCGTCAGGTCGAGCGGCAGCGAGAGCGAAGCCTCGGGGTCGTAGACGACCAGCGCCGCCCTCGCGCGCTCGTCGCGGCCCGTGCGCTTCTCGCCGCCCTCGGTGGTGCCGAAGATCGGCGTCATCTCGGAGCCAGAATAGGTCGTCGGCAGGAACGCGAGCTGCACCGGCACGTCGAGCGCCAGCGCCTTTGCGAGGCCGATGGCGGAGCCGCCGCCGACCGCGATCAAGGTGTCGACGTCCCCGCCCTCGATCGCCTCGCGCGCCGCCTTCACCGTCTCTACCGGCACGTGCTCGCGCGCCTCGGTGAAGGTCCGCACGACCCTGGCACCGAGCGCGCTCTCGAGCCTCGAGACGTCCTCTGCGCGCCCCGGTGTGCCGAGGATCGCGCAGCGGCGCGCCCCGAGCGCGTCGAGCTCACCGCCCAGCGCGGACCACGAGCCCGCCCCGAACACCACCCTCGTCTTGCCTCGCTGCCGCGTGAACGTCCGTCCCATCGCCACTCCTCGACGTCGCGCGCCTGCGTGTGCCACCGCGCTGCCAGCGCCGAGCATACAGGAGCGGCGCGCCGGGCGAAGGTGCGCTCGCGCCCCTCGTCGCATGTCGCCGCGTCTCGTATCGTATCGTCATGGACCGGGCAACCTTCCCCGCGACGATCCCCGCGCTCCTCGCGTGGCGTGTCGCACGTGAGCCCGAGCGGCCGTGGCTCTTCTTCGAGGACCGCGTCTGGACGCTCTCCGAGGTCGCCCGCGAGGTCGCTCGTCACGCGGTCGGCCTCACCGCGCAAGGTGTCGTCCGGGGCGATCGCGTCGCCATGGTGCTCGCCAACACGCCCGACACACTGTTCACGTGGCTCGGCGCGAACCAGCTCGGAGCCGTCGCCGTCATGCTCAACCCCGCGCACAAGCCGGCCGAGCTGACGGCGCTCTTTCGTCTCGTCACGCCGCGCGTCGTCGTCGCGAGCGAGCATGGGCCGCTCGTGGCCGCCTCGCTCGGCGCCCTCGAGACGTCGCTCCGGGCGCCGATCGTCGCGCCCTCGGCGCTCCCGACGGACGGACCTCTGTCGGACGTCGACGTCTCCGCCGACGATGCTTGCGTTCTCATCGCGACGTCGGGCACCACGGGTGCGCCGAAGGCCGTCGTGCAGACCCACCGGGCCTACACGCTCACCGCCGAGGCGTTCGCCTCGTGGCTCGACCTGACGAACGACGATCGCTTGCTCGCCGTCCTGCCGCTGTTCCACATCAACGCGCAGGCCTACTCCACGATGGGGGCGCTCGCGTCGGGTGAGCTCGCGCTCGCGCGGCGGTTCTCCGCGTCGCGCTTCTGGGAGGAGGCCGCGGCGCTCGGCGCGACCCAGTGCAACGGCGTCGGCGCGATGATGCACATCCTCCTCCGGACGGCGCCGCGTCCCGCCGATCGCGCCCACAGGATCCGCGTCTTCTACGGCGCCCTTGCGCTCCCCGAGGAGACGCACCGCGCGTTCGAGGCGCGCTTCGGCCTCAGGCTCACCGTGGGCTACGGCATGTCGGAGACGACGTTCGGCACCGTGTGGCCCCACGACCAAGCGCCGCGGTTCGGCACCATCGGGCGCCTTCGCCAACACCCGCGGCTCGGGGAGATCAACCGCGCGCGTATCGTGAAGGACGACGGCTCCGACGCCGCGGTCGGCGAGACCGGTGAGCTCTGGCTCGCGAGCCCGGCCGTCACTCCCGGCTACTTCCAGAACCCGGAGGAGACCGCGAAGGCGCTCGAGGGCGGCTGGCTCCACACCGGCGATCTCGTGCGCTGCGAGGCCGACGGCTTCTTCACCTTCGTTTCGCGCAAGAAGCACGTCATCCGGCGCCGAGGAGAGAACGTCGCCGCCGCCGAGGTCGAGGGGGTGATCGCCGCGTTCCCCGGCGTGCGCGATGTGGCGGTGGTCGGCGTGCCCTCCGAGCTCGGCGAGGAGGAGCTCGTCGCCTACGTCGCGCCCGACTCCGGCGTCGACATCGACGTCGCGGCGCTTCGCGCGTTCGTCGCCACCCAGCTCGCCGACTTCAAGGTGCCGAGCGAGTTCCGCGTCCGCGACGCGCTTCCCCGCACGGCCACCGAGCGCATCGCGAAGCACGAGCTCGCGTGAAGCTCACAGCGCTCGGGCTCCCCGAGGCGATCGCGCTTCACGTCGACGACGCGCGCTCGCGAGCCGCGGCCGCGCGGAACGCGGCGAGGGCTGCCGTGGAGTCGTAGGTCTCGTCGTGGCGTTCGGTGATCCTTCGACGATCGGTGGTGGCGATCACGATCTCCATGCATCGCTCCCGGTCGAACGTCGCGTGGCCGGCGCAGAGGACGTGCTCGGCCCAGTCGGAGCCGGACTGTGCATGGTGATACTCGTAGTGATCGGCAACGAAGGAGAGCGTCGTGAGGCCCGTCTCTTCGTTCCGCTCTTCGTAGATCTCCACGCGCGGCTGGTAGCGCTCCCAGTGCGTGCCGGCGATGGCCTCATCGACCGCGTCGACGATGGCGGCGACGCGCGCCTCGCGGCTCGCTCCGACACGATCGACGAGGAGCTCGAACCGACGGACGACGCCACGCGAGGTCCCCGCGAGGAACCCGCGCCCGTCCGGCAGGAAGAGAACGCTCGTCACGTCCTCGCCGAGCGACGAGAGATCGACGCTCGCAAGCGGCTTCTCGTCACGCATCATGCGGACCTCGATCGATCCGCCCGACGCGGCGAGCCAGAGCCTGCCGTTCCGCCCGACGTCGAGGCACGCGCGCTTGCCGGGCGCGGGCGGGCGCGCGGCGGCCGAGGTCGGGAACGCGAGCGTCGTGAGATCGTACCTGAGCACGCGCCCCTCTTCGTCGAGCACGAGGACGCTCTTGCCGTCGGGGGCGACCGCCGCCGCGACCATCGGGCGCTGTCCTACGGCGAGATCGCGCGTCGCGTTCGAGCGGAGATGACGCTGGCGAACCCCGTGTCTGCCCTCGGCGACGAACGCCGCGATCGCGATCCCCCGCTCGGGCGCGATCGCCAGGATGCGCTCCTGTTCGGATTCGTCGAGCTCGATCGCGGCGTACGTCAGAGGCTCGTACGGCTTGGCCGGCCGCTCGCCGAGCGTCGTGAGCGCGAGGCGACGCGAGCTCCCGACGACGATCTCTTCCTCTTCCAGCGCCACCGCGAGCGACGCGACGGGCTCGCCCGGCTTGCTCGTCGCGGCGAGACGGACCGCGCCCTGGCATTGCAGACCGACCTTCGGCGCGAGCAGAGCGAGCAGCGCCTCGGGGGGCGCGGGCATTGCCCACGCCGCTGGCCAGTCCTCGAGATCCTGCAGCTCGGTGCCCTCGGAGATCAGTGTGTAGAGCGGCTCGGCGGGGAAGTCGTTGACCCGAATCGTGTATCTCTTGCCCTCCACCTCGGCCGTATACGGAAACTCGGCGTCACCCGTGTGCTTCCACGTGACGCCGATCGTGGTCAGGTCCTCGTTCATCGTCGATCCCCCGGAATGGTTCGCGGACGCGCACGTGGCTCGGCCGGAGCCACGTGCTCCCCAGAAGTAGCACGCGGCGCGTCGGCTTGCGGGGGGGCGGCAGCCCGCGGGCAGGAGTCGTTCGGCGACCGGCGTCGCGATAGGATGACGCGTGATGGCTGTCGACCCTATTACAGACTTCGACGCCTTCCAGGTGGAGCTCGCCAGGATCGAAGGCGAGGCGGACTGGCAGGCCCTCGCGCGGACGTTGCGCGAGGCGCTCCACGACCTCGCGATCGCGGACGCACCGCAGGTGGGAGGCCGGCCGAAGAGCGCGGTCGAGAGCGAGCTGTGGGGACGCCTCGGGCGCCTCTATCGTGATCGCCTCGGCGACACGCAAGCGGCGACGACGGTCTTCGAGCTCCTCGCCGCGCGCGATCCGCGCGACGTCGAGGCGCGCGCGGCCCTCGCGGCGCTCCGCGGCGAAGGAATCTTGGCGGCGCTCGTCGCGGGAGATGGCCGCCCGAGGACGGTCGCTGCGCTCGCCGGCGCGCTCGGGCTCGAGCTCACGCTCGACGACGCGCTCCTCGGCGCGCGCGGCACGATGGCGTTGCCGCCCGAAGGTCACCCGCCCTTGTCGGGGGACGTCACGTCCGTGTCGGTGACGTACGACTGGGACATGTTCCACGAGTACCCCGTCGCCACGCTCGAAGATCTCCTCCGGAGAACGGTCCGAGAGTGGACGGCGGTCCTCGCGCACCCGATCGCCGCAGTCGAGACGGTGCTCACGTCTGCGTTCGGTCCGCCGCGTCTGGTCGCGTCGTCGCGCGTGTTCGGCTCCTGGATTGCGACGAGCACGTCCAACGCCTCCACGGCGCTCTCTTTCTATCCGAAGCTCCCCGACTGGGCCGTCGCTGCACCGGACACGGCGACGCGGGAGCGTGCGCTCGTGGAGCTCGCCGCGACCATCGCCGCCGGGCAGGACCGCACCGTTCTCGACCGTGCCGCCGCTTCGATTCCGCCGAGTTGCGGGCTCGTGATCGAAGCGCGAGTCGCGCCGTCTCCGGGGCACGTGCCGAAGCTCGCGATCGAGCTCGTCCCCGCGATGCCGGCCCCGGAGCTGGCGCGCGTCCTCGGCTGGCCGCGCCCCGTCGGTCGGACCCTCGCGTTCCACCGCGACAGCTGGCACGTCTGGCTCGCCACAGACGCGGACGGCGACGCTCCTCGGTTCGAGCGGCCCAGCTTCGGCGGTTGGTCGGTCACGGCGACGCTCGACGGACACCCGCGCGGAAGGCCGCTCGACCCGGCCCACCGAGGACCGATCGGCGACGCCTACGAGCTCACCTCCGAAGACCTCGTTCGGTCGCTCCACGTCGGATGAGGGGCACGACTCGAGATATTCTGAGCGGCGGGCACACCTCGTGAGACGCGCATGAAGATCGACCACGAGAGACCGTCGGAGCACGGGAGCTTCACCATCGAGGCGACTGACGGGAGGACCATCAAGCACGTCTTCCGCGACGCGAAGACGGGGCTCCTGATCGTCGAGGAGGAAGCAGAAGGAAAGCGTGGCTTCCGCAGACAGTTCACCATCACGGTTGATCCCGAGACCGGACGGATCATCCCGATCGAAGAGCGAAGGGAGCACATCGACTACGCGGACACGTGCGCGCGCGACGAACAGACCAACCTGGAGCTGCGATCATCGCGGAAGGTCGACAAGACGACCGGTGCCGAGACCATCTACGAGCGCCTCGTCAAGCCCGACGGCGCCGAGGCGGGACGTACGACGCGCGCCGCCTTCGCGCGAACCGAACCGTCGACGCTGCTCGACGACCACAGGCGACGCGAAGCGTACAAGGCCAAGGAGGAGCGCTTCTGGACGACCGAGTACGCGGCGAAAGACTTCGCTGCTCGAGCCGACTACTGGGCGGCGACCATGTTCCGCCACATGCGTTGGCAGAACGAGAGCGGCCTCGATCCGTATGCAGGCTTCGACCGCGAGTGGTTCGACTACGCGAAGAGCCGCGAGCCCGACTTCGATCGGATGTTCGACTACCTGCTCGAACGCTACGAGCAGGAGTTCCTCTACCAGGACGCGAGCCCGGCCGCGATCCGCCGCCGGGTCGGTAAGACCTGACGGCTCTCGCGCCGCTGAAGGACTCTTCCGACATGCATTCGAGAGGGCCTCACGCGAGTCCGTCGCTCTGCCGGGAAACGGCCTCGAAGCGCTGGACCGGACCGCGCCACCGCTCATCGTTCCACTGGAGCTCGTCGTAGCGTCCGCCCGTATAGCGACCGATCACCCGACGCCAGAACGCGGTGGCAGCCGCGTTGTCCACCCGCTGACGCACCTCCCAGCGCCCACCGAATCGGTCGAAGAGCCAAGCGGCCACTTGCTCTCCGACCCCGTGACGTCGGTATCGGCGGAGGACGAAGAATTCAGCCACGTCACGTACCGTCTCGTCACCGGTGAGTCGGCTTCGCTCTTGTATCAGCGCGAAGCCGGCGAGCTTCTCCTCGACCTGCACGAAAAAACCATGGGCTCGGGCGTCACTCCAATACATGTCGAGCGGGGGCGTGCGGAAACGCCCATCGGCCTCCACGTCCAGCGCGAGGCTCTCGCTGAAGTCGTAGACGTAGAGCTGGACGAGCGCCTTCAGCCGGTCCTCGTCCCCAGCGCCCAACCCGACGACGCGTACGTTCATTTCCGACTCGCGGTGCACGCCGTCGAGGTTACCCAACGGTGCGCGTCTCGTCTGCCATACGAACCGCTCTTTGTCCCGATGGGGAAAGACAAGAACGGAGAATCGAGCGCACGAGGCGCCAGTGTTCTTCGAGAGATCAAGATGTTCTCCGGCGGAGAATGGGGCGTGCTCGGCTTCTCGTGGGCGCCTCAGCCCAGATGCCGGTGCAGGAAGGAGAGCGCCCGCTCCCAGGCTTTGTTCGCGCTGAGCTCGTGGTACGTCGCCCTGTTTCGTTCGCCCATGAACGAGTGCCTGGCCTCTTCGTACACGTGGAGGTCCATCGACCTTCCGCGTGCCTCGAGAGCCTCTTGGAGCTGGCGTACTTTGTCCGGGCTCACCCAGTCGTCGTTGGGTACGAAGTGCGCCTGGATCGGCGCGGTCATCTTGTCGAGGTCGAGCCGCGACGTCTCCACGACGCCGTAGAACGGAATCGCGCAGCTGATGCCGGGCACGAAGGAGGCGGCGGCGAAGGTCAGCGCGCCGCCGAGGCTGAAGCCGACGACGCCGACCTTGCCACTCGACCGAGGCTGCTTCTTGATCCATTCGACCGCGCTCCCGATCTCGCCGACGGCGCCGGCGAAGTCGAACGCCGACATGAGCCTCTGCGCCTCTTCGTCGTTCGTCGCCACCTTTCCACGATGGAGGTCCGGCGCGAGGACGAGAAACCCTTCACGCGCGAAGCGGCTCACCTTGGCGCGCATCTCGTCGTCGATGCCGCGCCAATCATGCACCACGACGACGGCGGCGACCTTTGCGGTCCCCTCGGGCTCGGCGAGCTCTCCGCCGCATGTACCTGTCCTGCTCGCAAACTCGATGTGCTTGCTCATCGCGCGTCTCCTTGCCTACGCCGCTGAAGATACGCAGGCGATGAGCGAAGCCGTAGAACAGACGCGCCAGTGTCTTGCACGATCCTTCCAAAGAGGGGCGGACCTAGCCTCCCGTGGCTCGCGGCGCCGACCACGCGCGAAGAAGGCGAGCGTCCTCGCCGGGCGGAGAGCCGAACGCACGCTTGTACTCGCGGCTGAACTGCGACGCGCTGTCATAGCCGACACCGTGTCCGACCGTCGCGACGTCCGCCGCGCCCGCGAGCAGCCTCGCGCGAGCCTCCTGCAAACGAATCTGCTTCAAGTACTGAAGCGGGCTCATGAACGCGACGGCACGGAATTGTCGATGAAACGAAGTGACGCTCATGCCCGAGAGGCGGGCGAGATCTTCGATCCGGACCTTCTCGCTGTAGTTGTCGCGCATCCATCGCATGGCGCGTCCGAGCTGGGAGAGGCGGCCGTCTGCCAGACCCACCTGGCGAAGCCTAGGGCCCTGCTCGCTGCAGAGCAGGCGCCACATGACCTCTCGCTCGGCCAGCGGCCCCAAAACCGGTAGGTCGCGCGGATGATCGAGGAGTCGAACGAGACGGACGATGGCTTCGAGGAGCTCTCGCGGAGCAGTACCCACACCCAGTCCCGCTGCCTCCATGGGCAGGTCATTCGGGGCCGTGGCTTCGAGCAGGAGCGTCGCCACGTAGGCCGGCTCGAGCGTCATGGCGAGCGCAAGATAGGGCTGGTCTGGGGTCGCGGCCGAGATCCGAAGCGTGACGGGGAGGTCTACGGAAACCACGAGAGCGTTTCTGGGCCTGAACGTGAATACCCTGTCGCCGATCGCGAGCTGCTTCTCGCCTTGGACGACGACGCCGAAGAGCGGCTCGTGCACGAGGTGGATCGGTTGCCCGGTGGTGGACCTCTGAACGATGAACTTGAGTCCGAGACGCTCGCTTCGAGGTGTCGTGAGCAGACCTTCCGGGGCATGTCGCGGGATCAAGTCGCGCAGCTCGTGGAGCGGGTCCATCGACATCCAACTCCAGCGCGTAGAGGCCATGGACGCAAGACCGGTCGCGCGGAGCTCGATCGGATGGGGCCGCCGCGGTTCGCTGGCGCCGGGCGCGAAGGCGGCGGACGCGCGAATCGTCGCCGCATGGCCGTGCGCCTCTTGAGCGTGCTCTTGCTCGTCGCCATGTCGAGCTCCGCGCCGACGTCGCGTGCGCTCGTGGGCGAGATCAAGCTAGCCGTGCTGCCAGATCACAGCCGAGCTCGTCCCGTCTCGCCCGAACGTCGTCACGCCGGGGGGGACCCTGGCGACGTGAGCGCGGGGCGCGCTACAGGAACCCGCGAGCGACCGCGAGAACACCACGTCGAGCCGACGGCCCGCGAGGCACGGAGCCCACTCGACCATCCCATCGACGCGTCACCACCCCAACACGCTGACGTCCGGCGCCCCCTCGAGAACCGCCCCGGCGTAGCCCATGGTGACCAACTCGAGCGTGTTGCCAAAGGGATCGGCGAAGTACACCGACGCGTGACCGGGTGGGCCGAGGCGCCTCGGACCGTCGATCGGGACGCCGGCTTCCTTCAACCGGAGTGCGAACGCGTCCAGGTGGGATGGATCCACGCGCATCGCGAAGTGCGGATGGGGCGCGGGCGTCGGCTTGCTCCGGTTCTTCTGGAGGAACAGGTCCAGCTCCGGCCCGTCCCCGATCCGCACCGAGAGGTGCTGGGGGCTGTTGTCTGCGTCCACCTCGACGACTCGCTCCGGCCGGAAGCGCAGGAACGTGTCCCGGTCGAGCTTGCGCACGAGCTGCGCGCCGAGCAGCCCGACGTAGAAGCGCTCGGCCTCGTCGAGATCGTGCACCGGCAGCGTGATGTGGTGGAAGCCTTCCAGCGGGGGAGCGGTCCGATCGGTCGTGGTCATGTCTCTCGTCCCATGGTGCGGCCGCCGTCACGTTCACGACAGTGATACCTTTTGATATCGGATATGCGCCAAGTGAATCTCGCGTCGATCGACATCAATCTCCTGCACGTGCTCGCGCTGGTGCTCGAGGAGAAGAGCGCCACGCGCGCGGCGAAGAGGCTGCATGTCACGCAGTCGGCCGTGAGCAACGCGCTCAGGCGTGCCCGCGACCTGTTCGACGATCCCCTCGTCGTGCGTCGCCCTCACGGCCTCGAGCCGACCCCGCGCGCCCGAGCCCTCCTCCCCGCCCTGCGCGACTGGGTCGAGAGTACGCGCGGGCTGCTCGCCGAGGCCCCCGCGTTCGACCCGCTCCGTTCGACGCGCACGTTTCGCATCGCGTGCGTCGACGCAATCGCAGCGACGCTGCTACCGCCCATCCTGCGAATCCTCCGGGAGCGCGCCCCAGAGACGCGACTCCGCGTCTGGACCATCGACCGGCTCGTCGTCGCGGACGGGCTGGAGCGCGGCGAGGTGGATCTGATGGTCGGCGTCCCGCCGTTCGTGAGGGAAGGGCACGATGCCGAGCCCGTCTACCGCGACCCGATGGAGTGCATCGTTCGCCTCGACCATCCGAAGGTCCGGCGTCGACTCACGTTGGCTACGTTCGCCGCGCTCCCGCACGTCGAGCTCGCCCTGTTCGACACGGTTCGTGACGACATCGATCACGCGCTGTCGAAGCTCGGGCGCAGCCGAACCGTGCAGATCGCGCTCCCCTATTTCTCGTCGATCCCACTCGCGGTCGTGGAGACCGACTGCGTCGCCACCCTCCCCAGCAGGCTGGCGCGCTCCTTCGCGTCGCGCCTCCCACTTCGTGTCCTCAGACCGCCCGTCTCGCTCGAACCGGTGGAGGTCCGCCAGGTGTGGCACCGCCGCTACGACGTCGACAGCGCCGTTCGGTTTCTCCGCGAGGTCGTGCGAGACGCTGCCGAGCAGGGGGCGCCACCGAGACGATGAAGCGTCGTTCACGTCACGGGCGCCAACGCGGCATCGGGGAGCGGAATGAGTGGCACGCCCGGCAGGATTCGAACCTGCGACCTACGGCTCCGGAGGCCGTCGCTCTATCCAGCTGAGCTACGGGCGCGTGAGGCGGACGAGTACCTCAACCCGCGCCCGGGGTAAAGGTCCACCGCTCGCCTGCGGCCTCCCCCGCTCACCCGGTCCCGTGGGGAGAGGCGCTCAGAAGTCGAAGCTCTCGAACCGGAGCTGCGCGGGGTCGACCCTGCCGTCGAGCCACGAGCGCACGTCGGCCATGAAGCCGGCGGGGCCGCACACGAAGACGGTGCGATCGTGCCGCGACGGATCGTCGAGGTCCGACGCGCGGAGCCGGCGTCGATGATACGAGCGGCGCCCGACCGGGGCGCGCTCGACCGGGGACCTCGTGTCGAAGATGGTGACGTCGATGTCGGTCATCTCGCGGATCAGCGCGACCTCGTCGCGGCGGCACGCGTAGAGAAGCTGGATGTCGGGCATCGGCCCTCCGGCGTCGCGGAGCGCTCGGTACATGGCGAGGAACGGCGTGATGCCGACGCCGCCCGCCACCCAGAGCATGCGCTGGATCGGGCGGCCGTCGTCGAAGCAGGTGAACGTCCCGCCGAAGCCCTTGAGCTCCACCTCGACGGGCTCGTCGCCCGGGCGCCCCGCCAGCGAGTGAAGAAAGGACGATACGACGCCGGCCTTCTTGACCGTGATCGAGATCCGGCGTCGATCGGGCGAGACCTTCGACACAGTGAAGCTCCGGACGAGGTCGTCGTTCAGGGACCGCGGGTCGCGATCGTTCATGTGCTGGTACGAGCGGCCGACATGCGCCGAGAAGTCGAAGATCGCGTGCCCGCCGGGGACGAGATCGGCCTCCGTGGGCAGAGAGAAGGTGAACGTCGAGACGTGGCTCGACTCCTTGGTGACGTCGACGAGCGTCGCCGTCGCGAGGAACGGCCGCTCGTCGCCGGGGGCCTCCGAGGCGAGGAGCCTCCGCCTCGGGTTGTAGGGCGAGAGCTGCTCTTCGGAGGCGAGCTCGAGGTCGAGCGCGCCGGCGGTGAGGAACGCTTCGTCGATCGAGACGACCGTGATCAGCGTCGCGCCGGGCATGACGCGCGAGGCCTCTTCGTCGAAGAGGTTCCGCGCGCGCCCGCTCACCTGGAGCATCGCGCCGGTGGTGAAATCCAGCGCCACGATGCCCATCACCGGGTCGGTCTCGACGTTGCCGAGCGACTGGTAGAACCGATTGCCCGAGTAGTCGGGCAGCACGAGGTGCGAGCCCTGCGCGTCCTCGAAGTAGCGGACGAAGCCCCGCGGTCCGCCTCGGTGGTTGAAGCCCATGTCCGACTCGCGCGGGTCGCGATCCGAGTGCCGCGTGGCGACGAAGACCGTGCTGGCCTGCCCCAGCAGCTCCAGCGCGGCCGGCGACAGCGCCTGGCCGAGCGCGGTCGTGTGTGCGGTTCGACGGAGCGGTCGGAGCTCCCTCGCCGTGATGTACTTCGGACAGTTGCCCATGTGCTCGTTCGTCCGCAGCAC
>JAGQJA010000428.1 GCA_020430845.1 Myxococcales bacterium | reverse complement strand
TCATGTGCGTGCGCTCCATCGGCATGTCGAGCGACCGCATGACCTTCTCGATGGTGCGACGTCGCACCTGCGTGAAGATCACGAGGTCGATGTCGCCGAGCGCGAAGCCGTTGGTCTCGGCCAGGCGCTGCACGACGGCGGGCCAGCCCACGTCGTTGACCTCCGGCGGGTACTTCTCGACGACGCGCACGTTCGTGCGGCCCGCGCGGACCGACTCCTCGGTGGCGGGCTCGGCCGTGCCGCCGCTGTAGATGCCCCAGTGCTTGGCGTACGCGCCGTCCGCGCGGAAGGCCGAGCCCAGGAGCCCCGGCGTGTCGGAGCGCCCGAGCAGCGCGGCGCCGGCGCCGTCGCCGTAGAAGAACATCGCCGTGTCCTCGGGGTCGGCGAGCTTGTGCATCATGTACGCCCCGATGACGAGCACGTGCTTCATCCACGGGTTGGTCATCATGAGCCCGTTCGCGGCGGCGAGCGCGGTCGGGAACGACGCGCACGCGCAGCCCACATCGAACGTGCCGGCCCTCTTGGCGCCGAGCTTGTCCTGCACGACCACCGACGTCGCCGGCGTCATGTAGTCGGGCGAGTCCGTCCCCACCAGGATGAGGTCCACGTCCTCGGGTGACACGCCGGCCCGCGACAGGGCGTGACGGGCGGCGCGGACGGCGAGGTCCGACGTGGCCCAGCTCTCGGGCGCGTACCACCGCGTCGCGATCCCGGTCGACGCCTCCATCTTGTCGACGTACTCCGGCGCCGCCTCGGCGAAGCGCGCGCGGAAGACGTCGTTGGGGACCTCGATCTCGGGCACGTACATGCCCGTGCTGCGGATGACGACGTGGGAGCTCATGGGGGGCTATGTTGCATCGCAACATGAAGTCGTCAAGCGCCACCTTTTGAGTCGCAAAAACGTACGTGGTATCGATGATTTGACTTGGTGCAGCTGTATGCTGCGCAGCAGCATCGCGTATCCTCGTCACGATGAGCCACCTCCTCGACCACGAGCTGATCGGCCAGCGCTACTTCTTCCCGCGGCGCGCGCCGCTCTCCGACCCGTGGGTCGTCGACGTGGACGGCGCGTCGCTCCACTGCCACCGCGCCGCGCCGCACCCGGGCGCGCCGACGCTCCTGCACTTTCACGGCAACGGCGAGATCGTCGGCGACTGGCGCGGCGACTTTGTGAACGCCTTGGTGGCCGCCGGGATCAACGTCGTGCTCGCCGAGTACCGCGGCTACGGCGCGTCGAGCGGGCGCCCCTCGCTCGCCCGCATGCTCGACGACGCCGTCGCGGTCGCCGACGCCACCGGCGCGCCGCCGTCTTCGCTCTTCGTCTACGGGCGGTCCGTCGGGTCCATCTACGCGCTGCACGTGGCGTCGCAGCGGCCGGTGGGCGGTCTGGTGATCGAGAGCGGGATCTCCGACGTGCTGGTGCGCCTGCTGCTGCGCGTCGAGCCGAGCGAGCTGGGCGTCACCATCGACGCGATGCGTGACGCGGCGCGCGAGATCGTCGACCACCGCGCCAAGATGACGGCCTACGCCGGGCCGGTGCTCGTGATGCACACGCGCGGCGACCACATCGTTCCGCCGTCGAACGCCGTCGATCTCGCGGGCTGGGCCGGCGATCGCGCAGAGCTCGTGCTGTTCGAGCGCGGCGATCACAACTCGATCCACGCCTTCAACGGCGCCGAGATCCTCTCGCGGGTGACGGCGTTCGTGCGCGCGGCCTGCTGACGCTACCGCGACGAGGAGGAGCGCGGGCGTCGCCGACGACGGAGCGCGAGCAGCGCCGCGAAGGCCGCCGTCGACGCGCCCACTCCCGAGGGACGCGCAAGCCCGGAGGCCGCCGAGCAGCCTGTCGTGGTGGTGGTGGTCGTCGGCGCGGGACCCGTCTCGACCGCCGGAGCGGCCGGCTCGGGCGCGGGGGCCTCGGGCGGCGGCGCGTCGACCGGCGGGGCAGGGGCGACCGGGCCGGCCCACGCGGGCGCGGCGTAGCCTCCCGCGCGCGCGGCGTCGGCGGCGGCCCCGCGGAGCAGATCGGTGAAGGCGTCGGTGCGCGTGTACACGGCGTCCGTGCAGCGCGAGCGCGTCTCGCCGGCGCGCGAGAGCACCCCGATGACGACCGGCGCGGTCTCGAGCGACGCGGGCACGTACGCGCCGGAGCCCGAGTCGCCGCTGCAGAGCCCGTCGCCGGCCGACAGCTCGGCCGACGTCATGTCGTACGTCGCGGGATCGCAAGAGAAGGCAGGATCCGACGGGACGCAGGTGACGGGGACGGCCGAGCGCGCGCGCCGCACGCCGTCGTCGTTGGTCGAGGGCGACGACACCCCGTAGCCGATGGCGACCACGTCACGCCCGTACGCGTGGCCACGCAGCGCGGGCGATGCCGGGCGCGCGACGGACGCGGGGACGTTCTTGGCGAGGACGAGGAGCGCGAGATCGTTGCCGCAGAAGGCGACGTCGGGCGGAACGATCACCTGCGCGACGTCGTACGCGCCGGCCGTGGACGCCGTGGCCGCGAAAGACACCTTCATCCCCGAGGGGCCGCGCGCGGGCAGGAAGGTGTCGCGCGCGCAGTCGATCCCGGCGTCGGAGCCGCCGTCGGCCACGCAGTGCCGCGCGGTCAGCACCAGGTTGGGCGCGATGAGCGTGCCCGAGCACACCCCGCCGCCCTCGAGGATCGCGGCGGCGAACGTGTGCGTCGCGTCGTCTGCCCCGCCTTGGATCGCCGACGACGTCGCGGCCACGCGCTCGGGCGGCTCGACGGCGCAGCCGGCGAGAGCGAGCACGACGAGGGGCGCGAGGGCGAGCGGGCGCGGCACGAGCGACACGGGTTATGGCAGAAGCCGCGCCGTCGGCAAGCGGGCGGTCGCGCGGGCGGTCACTTCTTGGCGTGGGGCGGCGCCGCCGAGGCTCGTCCGTCCGGTCGGTCGACGACGCTCGCGCGCTCGATGCGGTCGAGCCTGAACTGCCGATCGTCGTCCTTGTCGAGGTCGCGGGCGTTCATCATCGTCACGCTCCGCTCGAGCACGAAGCTCTTGATGCGCACGGTGCGCTTCGTGAGCTCGCCGTTCGCGTTGCGGTAGTCGATGCGCAGCGGCTGGCTCTCGAACCACGCCTGCTCGACGGCGGCCCGCACGGCGGCGGGGATCGGCAGGGCCGGCACGCCCGTGAAGGTGAGGGCCTCGGTGTGCGCCAAGAGCTCGCGCTGGGCCGAGGTCGAGAGGGCGCCCCGCACCTTGTCGAGCGCGCCGGCCAGGGTGTCGGCGAAGGGCAAGAGGCGCAGCTCGCTCGCCCAGCGACCCACGGTCACCAGGAGGGCCGCCTCGCGCGCCGTGAAGTTCACGGGGGGCAGCGTGTACGAACGGTCGAGCGCGTAGCCCCCGCCCGGGCCGCGGTCGGCGGCGAGCGGCAGCGATCCGTCGCGGAGCGCGTCGAGGTCTCGGTAGATCGTCCGCACGGTGACGTCGAAGCGCTCGGCGAGGTCCTCGGCCGTGACGCCCGTGCGTCGCCCACGCAGGTACTCCACGATGGCGAAGAGGCGGGCCTGGCGTCGCATGGGCCTCACGAATATATCCTGACAATAGGCTGTCATCCAATCGGGGTATCTCCTTTTTCGGGTCGCCGGTGAGGTGCCGGCGCCGAACGAAAGAGAGACCCCCGTGAAGACGACCTCCATCAACTGGTTCGAGATCCCCGTCCGCGACATCGACCGCGCCGCCGCCTTCTACGAGAAGATGCTCGCCGTCAGCCTCAAGCGAGAGACGTTCCACGGCACGCCCATGGCCATGTTCTGCGCGGACGTCGGCGGCGCGCTCATCAAGGACGACAAGCGCAAGCCCACGGCGGACGGCGCGCTCGTCTACCTCGACGCGACGGGCAAGCTCGACGACTGCCTCGCGCGCGCGGCCAAGGCGGGCGGCGAGGTCCTCGTGCCTCGCACCGACATCGGCGATCCCGGCTTCATCGCGATCGTCAAGGACACCGAGGGCAACACCGTCGGCCTGCACGCCCCGCGCTCGTGAGGCGCCGGGGGCGTCGCGGCGTCACGCAGTGATGGCGCCGCGACGCCTGCCGTGCCGAGCAGAGGTTCGACTCCGCCGGTCTCGGTGGTGGTAGGGTCGCGCGATGACGACACGAGAGACCGCGCGTTTCGCCCGGCGCACCCTCGCGGAGCTCACGATCGAGGACGAAGCTTCGTTTCGCCACGTCGCGCTCTACGCCGATCTCGCCGAAGTGCTGCGCCGCGACGGCTACTCGTTCCGCGTGCTCCCCGAGCGCGACGCGGGGCGATGGGACCGGGCGCTCCTGCTCAACCTCACCTTCTGGGGGGCGAGCGAGGGCGGCGACGTGCTCGTCGACGAGACCGTGCCGGCAGACGTCGTCGCTCACGTCGCGTGGCATCGCCTGGCGAGCAACGCGCTGCCGACCGCGCCCGGCGCCAAGCCTTCGGCCGACGCGCTCTTTCTCGGCGAGGCCATCGCGAGCGCCTTCGACCTCTACCTCGTGGGTCGACTGCTCGGCCACTCGCCCGACTCCACGTTCCTCGCGACGCAGGTCCCCGCGATGGCCGACGCCGCGCTCGAAGCCGGGTGCGACGAGGCCACGTTCGACGCGCTGCTCGAGGACGTCGCGCGAGAGCCCGAGCAGGCGTTCGAGGATCTGCGCGCGCTGCTCGTCGACGCGACGACCGCCCTCTTCGCGTGCGCCAACGCGGAGCAGGCCCTCGTCGCGCTCGACCGCCTCGGCGGGCACCGCTTCGCGCCGCTGCTCCACCGCTACGAGCTGTCGAACTGGGTGCTCTACGCGCGCGCGTACGG
>JAGQJA010000427.1:2898-10972 GCA_020430845.1 Myxococcales bacterium | reverse complement strand
AGCGCCTTCTCGAGCCGCAGGCTCGTGGCGACCGACTCCGAGAGCGCGATGCCCGGGAGCCGGCGCGCCTCGATCAGGAGGTCGCCCTCGTCGAGCTGCGGGACGAACTCGGCGCCGAGCTGCGACGCGAGCGCGACCGTCCCCGCGAGGCAGAGCACGACGCCGGCGACGGTGGCCCTCCGGAACGCCAGCGCGCGATCGAGCCCGCGCGCGTACAGCTTGCGCATCCGGCGCACCAGGCGCGGCTCTCGTTTGTGCGCGTCGGGCCGCACCAGGTAGCTCGTGAGCACGGGCACGAGCGTGAGCGACATGATGAACGCGCCGGCCAGGGCGAAGAGCACCGTGAGCGCCATCGGCTTGAAGAGCTTGCCCTCGGCGCCCGTGAGCGTGAGCAGCGGCACGTAGACGATCGCGATGATGATCTCACCGAAGACGCTGGCGGCCCGGACCTCGAGCGTCGCGCTCTCGACGACGCGAACGCGCTCTTCGGCGAAGAGCGTGCGCCCCGCCTGACGCGATCGCTCCCCCAGACGACGCGTCGCGTTCTCGACGATGATGACCGCGCCGTCGACGATGAGCCCGAAGTCGATCGCGCCGAGGCTCATGAGGTTGCCCGACAGGCCGAGCGCGTTCATGACGACGACGGCGAAGAGCAGCGAGAGCGGGATGACCGTCGCGACCACGAGGCCAGCGCGCACGTCGCCGAGGAGGAGCAGCAAGACGAGCACGACGAGCAGCGCGCCCTCGGCGAGGTTCTTGGCGACGGTGCGGATGGTGCGACCGACGAGCTCGCTGCGATCGTAGAACGGCTCGACGCGGATGCCCTCGGGGAGCGACGGCCCGAGCGCGGTGAGCTTGGCCTTGACCGCCTCGGTCACGACGCGCGAGTTCTCGCCCATGAGCATGAGCGTCACGCCGACGGCCACCTCCCCCACCCCGTCCTTGGTCGCCGCGCCGCGGCGCAGGCGCGGGCCGAAGCGCACCTCGCCCACGGTCGCCACGGTGATGGGCACGCCCTGGGGCGTCGCGCCGATCACGACGCGCTGCAAGTCGTCGAGGCTCTTGACCAAGCCGTCGGTGCCGATGACGAAGTGCTCGCGGTTGTGCTCGATGTAGCCGCCGCCCGCGTTGGCGTTGGCCTTCGAGAGCGCGTCGGCCACCTGCGCGACCGAGAGCCCCGTCGCCGCGAGGCGCGAGGGGTCGAGCACGATCTGGTACTGCTTGTCCTCACCGCCGAAGCTGTTGACCTCGACGATGCCCGGCACGGTGCGGAGCTGCGGCGCGATCTGCCAGTCGAGCACCTCCTCGATCTGCATGAGCGTGTGCCGGTCGCTCGTGACGGTGAACTGGAACACCTCGCCGAGCCCCGTCGTGATCGGGCCCATCTCGGGCATGCCGTAGCCGGCGGGCACGGCCTCTTGGGCCTCGCGCATGCGCTCGGCGACGAGCTGGCGCGCCAGGTACACGCTGGTGTCGTCGCGGAAGACGACGGTGACGACGCTGAGGCCGTACTTGGAGACCGAGCGCACCTCGGTCGCGCGCGGCAGCCCCGCCATGGCGCGCTCGACGGGGACGGTGACGTACTGCTCGACCTCGACCGGGCTCAGCGCCGGCGCCGGCGTGATGACCTGCACCTGCACGTTGGTGAGGTCGGGGACGGCGTCGATGGGCAGCTCGAGGGCGGAGCGCAGGCCCAGGATGACGAAGAGCACGGTCGCCGCGAGCACGACCGCGCGGTTGTGGAGCGACATGCGGACGAGCGCCGCGAGGATCGCCACGTCAGTCCTCGTCGGCCAGCGTGCCGCGCAGGAGCACGCTCTTGACGGTGAACGCGCCCTCGACGACCACCTCTTCGCCCTCGCGCAGGCCGCTCAAGATGCGCACCTTGCCGCCGGCGGACTCGCCGATGGTCACGTCGTGGGTCTCGAACTCGCCCTCGCCCACCTTGACGAACACGACCGTCTTTCCCGCGAGCTCGACGATCGCCGCGCGCGGCACCACGAGCACCGCCTCGCCCGCGCGCTCTCCGCGCGTGCCCACGCGCGCCGTGCCGAAGAGCCCGAGCCGGAGCATGTCGCGCCGGTTCTGCACGCGGATGCGGGCCGTCACCGTGCGCGCGACCGGATCGATCTGACGACCGATGTACTCGACCTTGCCCTCGAAGGTCTCGGCGGGGTACGCGTTGAGCACCACGTCGGCCGACGCTCCGGCCGTCATACGCCCGAGGTCCTTCTCGAAGACGCGGGCGAGGAACCAGAGCTCGCTGAAGTCGGCGATGCTCGCGATGGTCTGGTCCGTCGACACCGGCTGCCCCACGACGGCGTCGCGCGACACGACGGTGCCCGTGACGGGTGCGCGCAGTATGAGGTCGGAGCCGCCACCCGCGGTGCCCATGCCGAGCGCGCCGAGCTGCTCACCGAGCGCCTTGGCCTCTGCGTCGAGCGCGTCGGCCTCGGCGCGCGCCGATACGGCCTCCTGCTTGGCCGCGAGGCCCTTGGCCGAGAGCGACTCGAGGCGCTCGGCGTTCGTGCGAGCGCTCGTCGCCTTTGCCTGCGTGGCCTTGTGCGCCGCGCGCACGCGGCCGATCTCGGGGATGCGCAGGACCGCGAGCACCTCGCCCTTCTTGACCTCGCTGCCCTCGCGAAAGCGCACGTCGACGAGCCGACCGGCGACGGGGCTCGACACGCGCGCCGAGCGATCGGGATCGGCCGACACCTCCCCCGGGAGCGCGAGCGTGGGCGTGAGCGCCTCGCGCGCGGCGCGCGCCGTCTGGATCTTTGCCGCGGCCATCACCTCTTTGGTGAGCTTCGCGCGGCGCGGGATCACGTCGTGCTCCTTCTCCGTGGCGTGAGACGCGGCGGGCGCGGGATCGGGTGTGGGCTCGGGCTTCTTGGTGCGACCGCACGCGCACAGCACGAACGCCGCGGCCGCGAGGACGGCGACGGCCCGTCTCACTTGACGCCCTGCTCGAGCGGGACCCCCGCGGCGAGCGCGTACCGCACCGAAGACGCACAGAGCGCGCGACGGGTCTCGATGCGCGCCCGCACCACGTCGATGATCTCTCGCTCGGCCACGAGCGCGTCGCGCACCGACATACGACCGGCCTCGATCTCGGTCGCGAGCGCCGCCAGCATGGCCTCTGCGCGCGCGACCCTCGCCTCGGTGTAGAGGCCCGCCTCGCGACCGCGCGCCGCGAGATCGGCCTCGGCGAGCGCCAGCTCCTCGAGCAGGTCCCGCGTGACGTGCGCGGCCTGCGCGCTCGACCGACGCGACAGCGCCTCTGCTTCGTCGATCTCGCCCGCGTAGAGGCGCCCGACCGGCTGCGGGAGCGGCACGGGGAACGTGACGCCCGCGCCGAGGACGGGCTCGTTGAACCCGTCGTTCTGCACGAACACCTGCACGCTGGGGTTGGGCACGCGCGCGCGGCGGAAGGCCTCGGCGCGCATCGACATCGCGCGCTCCTCGCGACGCAGCGCCTGAACCTCGGGGCGGGCGTCGGGGGGGCGCGCCTCTCCCCGGGAGACGGCCAGCGGCCGCAGATCGCCCGAGATGGCGACGGACCGCGACGGATCGCCGGTCGTGATCACGGCGAGCCGTGCGCGGGCGGCGGCCTCGTCGCGTTGCGCAGAGATGCTCGCCTGCGCGAGACGAAGCGACGCGGCCTCGGCCAGCTCCGCGTCGAGCTCGGCCCCCACGCCGGCGTCGGCGCGCGCGCGTGTGACCTTGGCGATCGTCGCGCCGATGGCCTCGAGCCGGCGCGCCACCTCGGCGGCGTCACGCGCCGCGAGCGCGGCGAAGTAGGCGGCGTATGCCTCTGCAGCCACGCGCCGTCGAGCCACAGTCACGTCGGCCTGCCGCGCCCCCCGCTCGGCCTCCGCCTCGCGCCGCATCGACGCACGGCGGCCCGACACCTCGATCTCCTGCGTCAGCGTCGCGTAGTAGTTGAGCGCGTCGGTCCGGCCCTCGCTGCCCGCGCGCCTCGCGAGGGCGACGCTCGCCACCGCGGGGCTCGGGAACCACGGGGCAGTCGAGCGCACGTGCCCCTCGGCGGCCTCGACGGCGTGGCCCTCGGCGCGCACGAAGGGGCTCGCGGCCAGGGCGCACGCGACCACGGTCTCGCGCCGCGCCGTCGCGCACGCGGGATCGGCGTGGGCCGGCGCGCTCCACGCCGCGAGGGCGAACGCACATGCCGCAGGGATCGAACGATGCGCCGCCTTCACGCCACCTCCACGTCGCCGTTGGAGCGTTACTTGAACGCTTCACGACTTGTGCAAGTGATGGTGGCACGAAGCGCCGGCCGGATCAACGGCCGTCGGTCAGCGGAGCGCGTATCCCTGGAAGCCCTCGATGCGGTAGCCGTTGCGGCGGCACTCGACCGGTGTGAGCGTCGTGAGGTGATCGTTGCCCTTGAGGCAGCGGTAGATGGGCGCGGAGCCCGCGACGCGACGGCGGTACACGAAGCCGAGGCGCCCCTCGACCGTCTGCCCCTCGCAGTTGGCCGAGTTCGACACGAAGTGCCGCGTGCCGATGCGGCAGCGGTAGAGCGGGATGTCGCCCTTGGTGGCGGGTGAGGCGGCGGTGAGCACCTTGAACGAGACGCCCTCGTACTTGTAGGCCGGCGCGCCCTCGCCCTGCGTCAGGCCCTGGAGGTGATCGGTCGCGGCGGCGCTGTAGTGGCGGTGCACCGGGACGATCGCGGCGGCGGGCGGCGGCGGCGGAGGAGGCGGCGGAGCGACCGCGTTTCCGTACGCGCACCGGATGCCGGCCGAGCCGTAGCTGCGGAGCAGCGGGTAGTTGGAGTACTTGTTCTGGTTCTTGTCGGCGTGGCCCTCCCACGAGCCGCCGCGCACGATGCCGGTGTTGTTTCCGGCGATGTTCTCCATCCACTCGAGCACGTTGCCGGACATGTCCTGGTGACCCCAGCGCGCAACACCCGCCGGCTTCTGACCCGGCGGCGCCATGTGGTACGCGTTCATGCCGTTGCCGTAGTAGGGGAAGTCGGCCGGGAACGTGAAGACGTTCGACGCGGTGTTGAGGTCGGTCACGAGGCGGCTCGCGTCCTTGGCGCCCTGCCAGGGGTACTCGCGCAGCTGGTTGCCGCCCATCGCCGCGTACGTCCACTCGGCGTCGGTGGGCAGGCGGCCGCCGTCCCACGCGCAGAAGGCGCGCGCCATGTAGTAGGTGACGCAGTTGACGGGCTTGCCGAGCAGTCGGGCGCGCTTGGCGTCGTCGCGGATGTCCTGCGCGCGCGCGTTGTTGTCGGTGATGAGCGACGCGACCTGCGACGCGACCTGCGCCGAGGGCCACGTGCGCGCGCCGTAGTTGAGGACGTCGCTGCGGGCCTGGCAGCCCGGGCCCATCATGTCGTCGACCTGCGCGCGCGTCGCGGGCAGGTACTGGTTCCACGCGTTGTTCCAGCCGGGCAGCTTGCCCGTGGTCGCCGCCGAGCGCAGGTTGCCGTTGAACGCGTTCACGAACGTCTCGTAGCGCGCGACCGTGACCTGGTAGACGCCGAGCTCGTAGGTGTTGACGCGCAGCTGACCGGCGACGCCGCCGGGCACCTGGGCCGTGGCGCAGCAGTCCTGGTTGCCCGCGGTGCCGCAAGTGTTGAAGCCGGTGCCTGCGCGCCCTGCGCAGCTCGGGCGCACCGCGCCGGCCTTGAACGCCACGGACTGCGTCGCGAGCTCGGCCGCCTCTTCGGCCTCCGTCCCGGTCAGGTCGGGCGCGAGGTAGTCGGTCTCGATGGCGCAGACCGCGTCGGGCTGATCCTCGATCTCGGGCGTCACGTTCGGCGCGCATTTGTCGGTCGCCTCGATCTGGGCGACGACCGGCGGCGAGAGATCCTCGTTGGTCGCGTCATCGCCGCCACCCGACGAGCACGCCGTCGAGAGGATCACGAACGCCACGAAGCCGGTGCCGAGCCAAACGTTTTTCCGCATCGTTCGATCCTCTCACAGCCTGGGGAAGAAGGGCACGGCTTACGGACCGCCCTGGTGGGTCGCCGTGCACGCGCCTGGTGGGCGTTTGCACCACCAGTGCCAGCTCTGCTGCCGCCGCAAGCTCGCGGACTCACACAGCGCGTCCAGCTCCAACGCAATATGCCGTGGGCACTGGATTCCTCACGGTGACACGCGTCTGATCCAGGGCAAAGGTGCGATATCCACATACTTTTCGGCGACGCTGGGACCTGCCTCGCCGTAGGCTGCCCTCGTGTCGAGCGTGATCGCGTCCCTCGTGGTGCTGGCCGCGCCCGTCGCGCTCTTGGTGGTGCTGGTCCGCCTGGTGTGGCGCTCGTGGGCGCCGCTCTACTTCATGCTCTCGGGCCGATACGTCGAGGCGCAGCACGCGTCGACGCGCATGGAGCGGGGGTGGCTGCGCGTCTTGCCGTCGGTCCGCAACGGCGCGCGATACATGCGCGCGCTCGCGCTCCACATGCAGGGCCTGCTCGAAGAGTGTCTCGGCGAGCTGCACGCGTTGACCGGCGAGCGCCTCGACCCGAACCTCGCGTACGCGGTGAGCTCCCTCGAGGCCTCGACGCTCGTGTTGCTCGAGCGCGAGCCGGACCGCGCGCTCGCGTGCATCGACCGCGCGATGGAGCTCTGGTCGCCCTCGCCCGAGGACCTGCTCATCCGCGCGCTGGCGCTCCAGTCGCTCTCGCGCGAAGAGGAGGCCGGGCGCGACTACGCGCGGGCCGAGTCCGCCACGCGGGCCGCGGTCAAGGTCGGTCTCCGCACGGCGCTCGTGGAGGACCGCGAGACCAAGCGCGCCATCGCCGCGTACCTCCGCGGCCTCTTCTTGGCGCGCGCGGGCGACGAGGCCGCGGCGCGACGGGAGCTCGAGATCGCCGCGGCCCACCCCAAGCCGCACGTCTACGCCGAGCGCGCCCGCCGAGGCGTGCCGTCGCGCGCGCGCCGAGACGACGACGAACGCTCGTCGCTCGCGCCGCAGGTGCTCGGGCGGGTCGACGGCGGCGATCAGCGCGCGAACGAGACGCCGAGCTCCGAGAACAAGAAGGCGTAGACGTCGGTCTCCTGCGCGATCTCGGCGTCGAGCGGCGTGCCCATGCCGTGGCCCGCGTCGGTCGTCACGAGAAGGACGGGGCGGTCGGACGACGTGGCCTCGCGGAGCCGCGCCGTCATCTTGCGCGAGTGATAGGCGTCGACCCGAGGATCGTTCGCGCCCGCGGTGAAGAGCACCGCCGGATACGCCGCGCCGTCGCGCACGTTGTGGAGCGGCGAGTACGCGAGGAGCGCCTCGAACTGCGCGCGGTCCTTCACGGTTCCGTACTCGGTCACGTTGAAGGCCCCGTTCGAGTGCTGCTCCACCTTGAGCATGTCGTAGATGCCCACCTGCGCGACGACCGCGCGATACGCCTCGGGGTGCTGGACGAGCGCGGCGCCCATCAAGAGCCCGCCGTTGGAGCGACCGGTGATCGCGAGCCGCTCGGGGGTGGTGTACCCCGCGCGCACGAGCTCATTGGCGCAGGCGTAGAAATCGTCGAAGACGTTCTGTTTGTTCGTGAGGTTGCCCGCGCGGTGCCACGCCTCTCCCATCTCCGCGCCGCCGCGCAGGTTCGCGTCGGCCACCACGCCGCCGGCGTCGAGCCACATCTTCCAGAGGGCCCGCTGGCGCGGCTCTCGGCTCAAGGCGTAGCCGCCGTAGCCGGTCAGCAAGGCCGGCGCCTTGCCGTCGAGCTTTGCCCCGCGGCGCCGCAGCACGCTCATCGGCACGCGCGTGCCGTCCTTGGACACGCAGCTCTCGCGCGAGACCTCGACGTCGCGGAAGTCGGCCGGGGACGCCTTGGCCAGCTTGGTGCGCTCGAGCGTGTGCTTGCTTGCATGATACAAGTACCACGCCGGCGGCTCCGTGTAGCTCTCGTTGCGGACGAGCAGGTCCCTGCCCACGCGCACCGCTTGCCGCACGCTCGACACGGGGAGGATGGGCAGCTCGGCGGTGGCGGTGACCCGCCCGGCCAGCGGCACGCGGCGCGCCCGCGACGGGCCCCCGACGAGCTCGAAGGCGTAGAGCGCGTCGCGCGTGACGAGCGCGTGATGGATCACGCCGTCGCCCTCGG
>JAGQJA010000427.1:0-2820 GCA_020430845.1 Myxococcales bacterium | reverse complement strand
ACGCGCCCGTCGGCGCCGAACGACGCGTGGGCCAAGCCGTCGCTGAAGCGCGAGAGCCTCGTCCAGCGGTCCTTGTCGGGTGAGCTCCCCACGGTGAGCACGTGGTGCTCGACCTCTCCGCCGTCGCCGTTGGCGACCCGCGCGAGCAGGTGCTTGCCGTCGTCGCTCGCCTCGAGCTCGATCTCGGCGATCTTCGGCAGGCCCTTGCCGAACGCGTACGTGTCCTTGTCCGTCGGCTTGCCGAGCTCGTGGCGGTAGACCTGCTGGTAGAAGTCGAGGTCTTCGTCCGGGCGCTCGCCCGCGCGCGGGTAGCGCGTGTAGTAGAAGGCGCGGCCGTCCTTCGTCCACGCCAAGCTGCCGCCCGCGGTGCCCCCGTTCACGCGCGCGAGCACCTCGCCCGCGCGCGGCTTGCCGGACGCCACGTCGAAGAGGTGCACGTCGCCGCTCTCGGTCCCGTTCTTCGAGAGAGAGACGGCGAGCACACGCCCGTCGGGCGACGGCACGAACCAGTCCACCGTCGTACGCCCGCTCGGGTCGAGCGCCGCGGGGTCGACGACGACGCGCTCGCGCGCCGGGTCGAGCGTCGCGAGGTCGAGCACCACGACCACCGGCTGCTGCTTGGGCGGCGCGGCCTCGAGCGCGAACACCTTGCCCGCGGCGTGCACGAGCGTGAGCCAGTCGCGCGAGCTCTTGCCGAGCAGCGCGCGCACGCGGGCCTCGACCTCCTTGCGCACGCCGAGCGCGTCGAGGTGGGCGCGCGCGCGCTCGTTCTCGGCCGCGACGAAGGCCTTCACGTCGTCGTGGCTCGCGTCCTCGAGCCAGGCGAAGTCGTCGGAGACGGCGCGCCCGTGGTACTCGGTCACCGTCGGGACGTGCTTGTAGAGCCGCGCGCGAGCCGCAGCGGCGTCGCTCACACCGGGCGCGGCGACCGACGGCGGCGCGGCGTCGGCGGGTGTCGCCGGGAGCGCGGGCGGGCGCGGCGCAGGATCCGCCCCGGCGCCGAGGCACGCGGCGAGCCCCAGCGCGCTGCCGAGACCCAAGATTTTTCTCATGTCTTTCATGGCTTTACACCTGAGCGGCCCGTGCGTTGCGGCGCACGGCGACGCGGCGTTTGCGCCCCGAGGGCGGCAGACTATACCTGACGGCCGCCAGGGGAGGAGCCGTGGCCCGAGACCGCCACCACGACCACGATCGACGTCGATCGGGGCGCAGCACGCGCCCGCGGCGATCGTCTACCCTCCGTCCGGTCGGTAGGGTGCTCCTTGCGCTGGTCGCCGCCGCCACGTGCGGCGCCGGCTGCAGCGACTTCGACGTCAAGCGCGCGACGCCCCCGCGCGGCTCGCTCGGCCGAGAGCTCTACACGCTCGTGTGCGATCGCGTGGGCGCCCAAGCGCTGCGTGAGGACGTCACCGGCGCCTCGTACCACGCCGCGTGCCACGCCGACGCCGACGGCCGCTTCGCGGACAAGGTCGACGCGGCCGCCCTGCCAGAGCTCGACCCCGAGGCGCGCGACACGGCGGGCAAGCCCGTGCCGCTCGAGACGCAGAAGGCGCAGCGCGCGCACCGCATCGCGCGCGTCGAGGCGGTCGCGCGGCGGCGAGACGATGTCATCGCGGCGTTCGACGCAGCGTTCCCCGAGCAGCGCATCGCGATCAAAGACGTCGGCAACCCCGACCCGGCCAAGTCGTGCGACCCACCCGGCGAGGGGCGCTCCGGCGAGGCCGACCTGCGCGAGGAGGTCGCGCTCACGCTCGGCCGGCTCGTCGACCTCTACAACGACGACACGATCCCGCACCTCACGCGCTCGCTCGCGCGCGTGATGGACGACGTGGAGCAGTCCGACGAGGCGAAGGCGGCGCTCGCCCGCTTCGACGCCCGACGCGGGTATCGGCCGGCCGACGTCGCGATGGGCGTGGCGGAGCCCGCGCTCGGCTACCCGCACCTGGCCGACCTCGCCAACGCCCTGCTCCGCCTGCTCGCGGCCGACTCCGATCCGTACGGCCCGCGCGAGGGCGGCAGGCCCACGCCGGGGGCCGCGCACGACGCCCTCGTGAAGCTCCTCGAGGTCACGCGCGAAGAGATGCGCAGCGCCGAGCCCTCGCCCACGCCCGGAGCGCTCACGGTGACGCCCGACGTCGTCGACCCGCTCCTCGATCGGCTCTCGCGCCCGCGCGGCAACCTCGAGGCGGCCCGGGCGCTGCTCCTCACGGAGGACAAGGCGTACACCTCGGGGTCCCCCCGATGGATCACGCTGCGCGACGCGCGCGGGCTCGCCGCCGTGCCCCTCGACCGCGGAGCCCTCCCCGCCCCGTTCGTCGACGCGACCGGCCCCGCGGGCGGGCCCGACGGGCTGCCCGACGTCGATCCGCTCGGCCGCTTCGTCACCGTCGGGGTCGCGGCGCCCACACCGTTCGAGCCGGCGTCGACGCTCCTGGGTGGCCCCGGCGGCACCCCCGCCGTCCCGCGCGACGCCTTCGGAAGGTTCGTCGACGGCTCGCGCACGCGCTTCGCGTACGTCGACCTCAACGCGTCGCTCATCGGCGCTGTGCTCCGCGATGTGACGCCGCTCGTGGAGCGCCGCCACATGGTCGATCTGCTGGGCGGCTTCTTCGTCGCGGCGGGCGCGCGCGACACGCGCGAGGCCACGACGCGCACCTACCCCGCCGACCCGCGCGCCGCCAAGAGGTGGTCGCTCGCGCACGGCGGAGCGCCCGCGCCCGGCGGCATCGAGAACGCGCCGGTGAACGTGAAGTACCGCGCGTTCCGCGACGACGACTCGCCGCTGCTCGACCTCGTGTGGGCCGTCGGCCAGGTCCTCGG
>JAGQJA010000426.1:16744-22093 GCA_020430845.1 Myxococcales bacterium | reverse complement strand
GCGCCGCGACGAGGCCCGCGAGGGCGGCCGCGCCCTCTGGCGCCGGCGCGGCGCCGAGCCCGTCGGTGCGCACGGCCACCGCGACGGCGATCCCCGGATCGCCTTGACGCACGATCCGGGCGACGCGCGGGCGTCCGGGGGTCGACTCGACGGCCGGCGTCGCGGCGCGGGGCGGGGGCGTGCCGGCCGCGATCGGCCCGCAACCGACGGTCAGCGCGAGCGTGGCGAGGGCGGCTCGGGCCGCGCTCACTGCTCCACGTCCGCCGCGCTGCGCGGCGAGATGTGGAGGTTGCAGAAGAAGGTGACCACGCCGGTGAGGCTCTTGAGCGTCTGCCCGCCCTTGAGGTTGAGCGCGCCCACGTCGAAGAGCTCGTTGGTGATGGTCGGCGGGCGGATGCCCGGCTCTTCGCACGCGGGGGACTTGCCGGGCAGCAGCTCGGCCGAGGCGCGCCCGCTGCCGGCCGTCGTGACGTCGCGCTGCACGGTGACGTTCTTCACGCGGACGATCATGTTGAGCCACTTGCGGCCCGTGCCGAAGTCCTCGAGCTCCTTGATGTCGATATCGACCGGGTCGGGCACGCGGTGCTCGAACCGGAACGTCGCCGTCGGTTGCGAGAGCTGCGGCAAGAACCAACCCGGCGCGAACGGGATCGGCACCGTGGTGTTCTCTTGGTACGTGCCGCGGAGGTCGATCACGTCGCCTGGCTCGACGTGCAGGTTGCCGGGCACGAACGTGGGCGCAAAGAGGCTGAGGCCCGAGTACGGCTCGCGCGAGTTGATGTCCTGCACGTAGATCGTGCCCTGGCTCTTGCCGTTGCCCGTCTCGTCGAACTTGTCGATCGCGATCACGACCGCGCCGCTCACGCGCACGTCGGGCGTGTTGTGCGGGACGTGGTCGGGCCCGTTCGGGTTGCCGATGTCCTGGAAGCGCTTGTCCTTGCCGGCGGGCGAGGGCACATCGATGCTCTGGCGACGGTCGCCTTGCTCGGATCCGCACGAGAGCGTGGCGAGCAGGGACAGGGCGAGCGCTGAGCGCGAGGCGAGACCACGAAGCATCGCCCGATCATTTAGACCAGGCCGCCCTCGACCGCCACCCGGTCGCGCCGCCTGCCTCACAAAACGGCGCACAAAAGGGAACCGCGGCCGATCTCCGAGAGACCGACCGCGGCGGGGGGGACGGGTTGGGTTGGGGAACGAACGGGTAAGGAGAAGAAAAGCGGATCAAGCGGCGGGGAGGGAGAGCCCCGCGGGAGAGAGGGGGACGATCAGGCGGCGATCTTGCCGGCCGCGAGGACCGACTCGAGGCGCGACTGGATCTTGTGCTTCTTGGAGTAGACCGTCTTGACGCTGATGTTCATGCGCTTGGCGATGTCGGCCGGCTCGAGGCCCTCGCCGAAGTAGAGCGCCGCGAACGTGCGGTCCTTCTCCGAGAAGTCCTCGAGGGTCTTGTGGGCGATCGCCTGGCGCTCGTGCTCGCTGGTGAGCTCGAACGGGTCGGGCAGCTCGGCCGCGAGCTCCATGGCCTCCGTGATGCACTCCTTGGGGGGCTCACGGCGGAGCGAGCGCAGGTAGTCGTACGCCGCGTTGATGGCGAGCAGGCCGATCCAGCTCGAGAAGCGGTTGCCGCGCTCCGGGTCGAAGGTGCGGAGCTTGTGCTTGTCGTTGCCGAGCAGCGAGACGTAGAGCGTCGCGTAGATCTCGCGGACGTCGTCCTGGCTGAGCATCGAGGAGAAGCGGCGCGTCACCTTGGTGATGCAGCGGATGATGAGTCGGTCGTAGCGGCTCTGGAACTCGCGCCACGCGCCCGAGTCGTTCGCGACCATCCCCGCGATGAGCTCCTCATCGCTCTCGAAGCGGTCCTCGGTAGAGGACACGGGGAAGAAACCACTCTCGCGAACGTCGTTGTACATGACCTTTTGTTCCTCCAGGGCCAGCGCCGTCTCGCTGGTGTAGGACCCTAGAGCACGTCATGTGCCAGCCATCCGCGGGGGCCTCGTCGGGCCTAACTTATCGAAACTGTTCGAGTTGCGATCTCCGCAACATCTCCGTAACACCGTAACGATTCGCGTAACACGTCGTCACTTCGGGTGACCGTTACGCTCGAAGCGCAAGGTGTTGCACCCCTGCTTGCGCTCCATCGCGCGCGGTGACACACAGCCCCCATGAGGCTCGCCACCGCCGCGCTCCTCGCGTCTCTCGGTCTTACGCTCGGCTGCGGAGGATCTCGCCGGGAGCCGCGCTTTCAGCCCCCCGTCGGCGCCGCCGAGACCCGCGCGTCCTCGCAGCCGCGGCGGCCCGGGGATCTCGACTTCGCGCACCAGGCGTCCGTGCCCTCCGACGTCCGGCCCATGCAGGTGGGCCAGGCCAGCTGGTACGGCAAGCAGTTCGCCGGGCGCAAGACGGCGAGCGGCGAGCGCTTCGACCCGAGCCAGCTCACGGCCGCGCATCGCACGCTCCCGTTCGGCACCTGGGTCGACGTGCGCCGCATCGACACGGGCACCTCCGTCCGCGTCCGCATCACGGATCGAGGCCCGTTCGGCGACAAGCGCCGCATCATCGACGTGTCCCACAAGGCCGCCGAGCAGCTCGGGATGGTGCGCGACGGCGTGGCCGAGGTCGAGCTGCGCGTCGTGCGCGGCCCCTGAACGTCGCGCCCCCCTGGGCGTCGCGATCGCCCTACTCGACGACGGGCCGGAGGTCCTTGGCGAACTCGGCCGCGCGCGCGACGTAGTGCTCGCCCGCGCCGCGGATCATCGCCAGATCGGCGTCGGTCACCTGGCGGACGATCTTGCCCGGCCGCCCCATCACCACCGAGCGCGCGGGGACGCGCATGCCGGGCGGGACGAGCGCGCCGGCCGCGATCAAGCAGTCGTCCTCGATGACCGCGCCGTCGAGCACGACGCTGCCCATCCCGACGAGCACGCGATCGCCCACCGTGCACCCGTGCACCAGCGCCATGTGCCCCACCGTGACGTCGTCGCCGACGGTCGTGCTCGCGACGCCCTCCGTGACGTGGACGACGCTGCCGTCCTGGATGTTGGTGCGGGCGCCGATGCGGATGCGCTCGACGTCGCCCCGGAGCGTGACGCCGAACCACACGCTCGCGTGGTCGCCCAGGTAGACGTCGCCGATGACGACGGCGTTCGGCGCGACGTACACGTCTCGCCCGAGCACGGGGCGGGCGCCGCGGAGCACGTAGAGGGACATCAGGGCGCCAGCGGCAGCGAGCGCCGCGTGCGGCGGGCAGGGGCGGGCTGCTGCGCGCGTGCGGGCATGGCCGCGAGCTGTCCGGGCGCGGGCTCGCCCGCGAGCGAGTGCTTGAAGGCCTGCGTGATCTCGACGTCGAGCAGCGCGCCGGTGGCGTCGTGGCCCGGCGGCACGAGCACGTGCACGATCTCGTTGCGCGCGGTGCGCCCCTGCGCGCGGGCCGCGTCCTTGCTGGCGCCTTCGACGAGCACGCGCTGCGTCGTGCCGACCAGGCGACCCAGGTGAGCCTGCGTGATGGCCTCGGACACCTCGAACAGGCGCGCGAGCCGCTCGCTCTTCTCGGCCTCGGGCACGTCGTCGCCCAGCTTGAGCGCGGGCGTGTACGGGCGTGGCGAGTACTTGAAGCCGAAGAGCCCCACGAAGCCGACCTCGCGCACCAGGTCGAGCGTCGCCTCGAAGTCCTCGCGCGTCTCGCCGGGGAAGCCCACGATGATGTCCGTGGTCAGGGTGAGGTCGGGGCACGCCTCGCGCAGCGACTCGACACGGCGCACGTACTCGGCGCGCGTGTAGCGGCGGATCATCCGGCGGAGCACCCGATCGCTGCCCGACTGCACGGGCATGTGCACGTGCCGCGCGAGCACGGGCAGCTCGGCGTGCGCGCGCACCAGCGACGGCGTCAGGTGCCGCGGGTGCGGGCTCGTGTACCGCAGGCGGGCGAGCTCGGGCACCTGCCGCGCGATGATGCGCAGGAGCTCGGGGAACTGGCTCTCGTCGGGGTCGAGCGCGGCGGGCGGGGGGAGCGCCGGGTCGCGGTAGCTGTCGACCGTCTGGCCCAGCAGGGTGATCTCGCGCGCGCCGCTCGCGACGAACCGGGCGATGTCGCGCAGGATGTCCTCGTGCGGGCGGTAGCGCTCGGGGCCGCGCGTGTACGGCACGATGCAGAACGAGCAGCGCTCGTCGCACCCCTTCATCGTCGTGACCCACGCGCTCACGGGGGCCCTCCCGGGACGCGGGCTCGCGGGCAAGAAGCGGGGCGAGCTCAGGTCGAACACGGTGCGGGCGCGCGGCGGCGAGCCGGCCTGCTGCTCGCGGACGAGGTCGGGCAGCTCGGCGAGGTTGTCGGGGCCGATCACCAGGTCGAGGTGAGGCACGCGCCCGAGCAGGGCCTCTCCTTCTTGTTGGGCGACGCAGCCCGCGACCGCCAGGACCAGCTCGGGGTGGCGCTTCTTGAGGGGCGCGAGCTTGCCGATCTCGCTGCGGAGCTTCTGCTCGGCCTTCTCGCGCACGCTGCACGTGTTGAGCACGATGAGATCGGCCTGCTCGGCGTCTTCTGCGACGAGCCAGCCTCGCGCCTCGAGCACCTCCGACATGCGGTCGGAGTCGTGGGCGTTCATCTGGCAGCCGAACGTGTGGACGAGATACTTACCGGCCATCCGCGATGGGGCGCCACTTAGCACGTGTGATCGTGCAGGTCGACCCGCGGCGGCCTTGCGCACATCCTGCGCACCTTCATTCTTCGTGGATTTTCAGGCTCTTGGAGGCGCACGCCGTGCGCCCCGTCCCGCCCCTGGCGTTCGCGACGTCGACCGCTATGCTTGCCGCCATGTCCAAGTTCGAGACCCTGGTCGACATCTTCCACGATGCCATCAAGACGTACCCCGACAACGCGCTCTTCGGCACCAAGCGCAACGGCGCGTGGGAGTGGCTGACCTACCTCGAGTTCGGCAAACGCGTCGACGGCTTCCGGGCAGGGCTCGCCAGCCTGGGGCTCGAGAGCGGCGACCGGGTCGTGTTCATCTCGAACAACCGCGAGGAGTGGGCCATCGCCGCCTACGCCTGCTGCGGCCTCGGCATCGCCTACGTGCCCATGTACGAGGCGCAGACGTCGAAGGACTGGGAGTTCATCGCCGCCGACTGCGAGGCCAAGGCCGCCATCTGCGCGACCGACGCCATCGCCCAGAAGGTGAAGGCGTTCATCGGCGGGTCGGTGCCGTCGCTCAAGTACGTCATCAGCATGGACCCGGCGACCAAGACGTCCGACACCGTCAAGAGCTTCAAGGAGCTGCAGGCGACCACCAAGAAGGTCCCCACGCTCCGCCCCGACCCCAAGGACACCGCGTGCCTCATCTACACGAGCGGCAC
>JAGQJA010000426.1:0-16731 GCA_020430845.1 Myxococcales bacterium | reverse complement strand
GTCATCCTCTCGCACGCCAACATCGCCAAGAACGTCAGCGCCATCCACGACGTCTTCCCGATGTCGTCGTCCGACCGGTCGCTCTCGTTCCTCCCGTGGGCGCACTCGTTCGGGCAGACGGTCGAGCTGCACGGCCTCTTCTCGATGGGCGCGTCGCTCGCGATCTGCGAGAGCGTCGAGAAGCTCATCGACAACCTCGCCGAGACCAAGCCCACGCTCCTCGTCAGCGTCCCGCGCATCTTCAACAAGATCTACTCGGGCGTGCAGAAGCAGATGTCGACCAAGCCCGGCTTCATCCAGTCGATGGTCAAGTCGACGCTCGCGACGCGCGCCAAGCAGCGCGCCGGCGGCGAGCCCGCGTTCGGCGAGCTGCTCGTGGCGGCGCTCACCGACAAGATCGTCTTCTCCAAGGTGCGCGCGCGCTTCGGCGGCGAGCTCAAGTACGCCTTCAGCGGCGGCGCGGCGATCAGCACCGAGGTCGCCGAGTTCATCGACGGCCTCGGCATCACCGTCTACGAGGGCTACGGCCTGACCGAGACGAGCCCCATCGCCACGGCCAACTGGCCCGGCAGCCGCAAGATCGGCAGCGTGGGCAAGCCCATCCCCGGCGTGAAGATCTCCATCAGCGACGAAGGGGAGATCATCGTCCACGGGCACAACGTGATGCAGGGCTACCACAACCGCAAAGAGGAGAACGACGCGGTCTTCACGTCGGACGGCGGCTTCCGCACCGGCGACATGGGCAAGCTCGACGACGAGGGCTTCCTCCACATCACCGGCCGCATCAAGGAGCAGTACAAGCTCGAGAACGGCAAGTACGTCGTACCGACGCCGCTCGAGGAGCAGATCAAGCTCTCGTCGTACGTCCTCAACGCGATGGTCTACGGCGACAACAAGCTCTACAACGTCGCGCTCATCGTCGCGAACGTCGACGCGGTCAAGGCGTGGGGCAAGGACAACGGCGTCAGCGAGTCCGACACCGACAAGCTCCTCGCGAGCCCCAAGGTGCGCGACCTCTTCAAGAAGGAGCTCGCGAGGTACGGCGACAAGTTCAAGGGCTACGAGGAGGTCAAGGACTTCGCCCTCATCGGCGAGGACTTCACGACCGAGAACGGCATGCTGACGCCGAGCCTCAAGGTGAAGCGCCGCAAGGTCGTCGAGCGCTACCAGGACCTCATCGACGGCCTCTACGCCAAGAAGCGCGAGAAGTCGTCCGACGACAAGCCCGCCGAGAAGAAGAAGGAGAAGGCCGAGGCGTCGGCGTAGGCCGCACCTCGGTTCCGCCGATCCTCGCGGCGTAGGTCGCGCTCGATGCGTCCCCACTTCGGGGGCGCCGGCGCCCTATGCGCCCGCCCCGGAGCCGTCGAGGCCCGAGCCGCAGACGAGCACGCACGGGTGGCGCGCGGCGCTCACGTCCACCTTGCCGGCGAGCACGGCGGCCATCGCGGCGGCGCCGGAGATCTCGGGCGCGAGGCCCAGCTCGTCGTGCAGCCAGCGCGCGGCCTCGAGCATCTCGTCGTCCGTCACGAGCGCGACGCGCTCGACGGTGCGCGCGATGATCTCGTAGACCAGCGCGTGCGTGGTGCGCGGGGCGAGCGTGCCCGCGCGCGTGGCGATGGCGTCGAGCGTCACGGGGCGGCCCGCCTCGAGGCTCTTGGCGAGCGTGGGGGCGCCCACGGGCTCCACGCCGACGACGCGCGCGCTCGGCGACAGGTGTCGCGTGGCCTCGGCGACGCCCGCGATGAGCCCGCCGCCGCCGATGGCGACGACGACGAGGTCGGTCTCGGGCGCGTCGTCGAAGATCTCGAGGGCCGTCGTGCCCTGACCCGCCACGATGCGCTCGTCCGCAAAAGGATGTACATACACGCGATTGTGCGCGGCGGCGAAGCGCTCGGCCTCTGCGTGCGCGTCGTCCCACACGGCGCCGTGGCGCACGACCTCGGCGCCCCAGGCCGCGATGCGGGCCTCCTTCGACGCCGGTGCGCTCTCGGGGATGAAGACCGTGGCTGGCGCGCCGCTCGTCCAGCCCGCCCAGGCCACGGCCGCGCCGTGGTTGCCCCCCGACGCCGTCACGAGGCCCCGCGCGCGGGCGTCGCTCGGGAGCGTCGAGACCATGTTCGCCACGCCGCGCGCCTTGAACGAGCCGGTCGTCTGCACGAGCTCGAGCTTGAGCGCCAGGTGGGCCGGGGCGCGCCCGTCGCGGGTGCGTCCGACGTGCACCATGGGCGTGCGTCGTACGAGCGGTGCGATGCGCGCGCGCGCCTCGCGGAAGGACTCGAGGGGGATCACCGCCGGCGATGGTAGCGCGTTCGGGCGAGCGTGAGCGCGAGCGCGACGGCGAGGAGCGCGGCGAGGGGCGGTGCGCGTGACGGGCCTGGCGCGACGCCGCATCCGTCGTCCGCAGGAGCAGGGGAGGGCGCGGGCGCCGACGCGTCGGGCGCGCCGCCGTCCCCCGCGGGGGTCGCGGCGGGCTCCATGCACGCCCCGTCGATGCACGTCGCGGTCGCGTGACCGAGTCGCCGACAGTCCTCCGTCGTCCCGCACGGGCTCGCGCCGGCGCGGCACGCGTCGTCGGGCACGCACTGGTCGTCGCCCGCCGCGGTCGTCGGCTTGCACGAGAAGCCCGAAGGGCACCGCGGCTCGGCCTGTGCACACGCGCTCGCGCACACGCGGCCGGTCATGTCGCCGCGGGCGCTCACGACGTCGATGCAGCGGGCGCCTTCGCCTGCGCCGTCGCACGCGTCGACCTCGCGTGCGCACGGCGAGCACACCGAGCGGACCTCGCCCGGCCTCAGGCAAGCGCCGCCCACGCACCGGTAGCCATCGGGACACGCCGTCGCCGGGCAACGCGCCGCGCCCGCGCCCGGGTAGAGCGCGCACACGCCCGCCACGTCGTCGGGCTCGAGCGTCCTCCACGCGAGCCCCGCGCCCGACGGCGCCATCGTGGCGAGCGGCGACGCGCTGTGGCCCAGGCCGAGCGCGTGCCCGATCTCGTGCACGAGCACGCCGCGCGCGTCGACGGTGACGCCTTCGCCTGTGAGCGCGAAGCGGTGCTCGAACGCGTTGATGTGCACGTCCGCGTCGCGCAGCTTCCCGGATCCGTCGACGTGCAGCACCGTCTGCCCGAGCGCGCCGGGCTCGAGCTCGGCCGGCCACGAGGACTCGTGGAAGACGATCGCGTTGGTCCCGTCGTCGGCCGCGCCCACGGCCGCCGTGCCCGCGAGCGTCGCGCGGAAGGCCGTGCATGGCACCTCGGCCCACGTTCGCAGCGCGACGTCGATCTCGGCGAGCGCGGAGGCGCCGAGCGCCGAGCTCCCGGGTGTCGCGAGCACGAAGCGCACGGGCAGCGCCGCCGCCGGCCACGTGCCCGCGGGCGTGCTCGGCGTCCACGCGCGGACGTCACGCGTGAGATCGGTCCAGGGCGCGGGCGCGCGCACACCGTCTCGGGTGGGCAGGTCGAGGAGATCGGCCCGCACCACAGCGCCCACGAACGGGACGACGTGCCCCGCGAGCCGCACGAAGCCGCGCGGCGTGGAGCCTCCCACCGTGCGCAGCTCGCGTGTGCGCCCGCGCTCGTCTCGCACGCGCGCGACGGTGATGGGCTCGCGCGCGAGCGCGCCTCGGCCGAGCTCGACGCGCGTCTCGATCACCGTGACCGGCGCGTCGTCGAAGGCCATGGTTTTTCATAGCACGCGCGCGCGTCTGCTATGACTCTCGGCATATGCGCGCCGCGGTCGTACAGCTCAGCAGCCAAGAAGACGTCACCGACAACCTCGCGCGCGCCGGCGACATCGTGCGCGCCGCGGCCAAGGGTGGCGCGGAGCTCGTCGTCCTCCCCGAGAACTTCGCGTTCATGGGCGAAGAGGCGCGCAAGCGCGACATCGCCGAGCCGCTCGCCGACGGCGACGCGCAGCCCGGGCCCATCGGAAAGTGGCTCACCGGGCTGGCCCGCGAGGGCCGATGTTTCATCGTCGCCGGCGGCATGCCCGAGGCGAGCGACGACCCGAAGCGCCCGTTCAACACGTCGGTGCTGGTCGATCCGTCCGGGGCCGTCGTCGCGCGTTACCGCAAGGTGCACCTCTTCGACGTCGACCTGCCCGACGGCACGGTGCTCAAGGAGAGCGCGGCGACCACCGGCGGCGACACGCCGGTCGTGGCCGACATCCGACGTGATCCCGACGTGCGCCTCGGGATGACGATCTGCTACGACCTGCGCTTCCCCGAGCTGTTCCGCAAGCTCGTCGACCTCGGCTCGCGCGTCGTCACCGTGCCCGCGGCCTTCACGCTCACCACGGGCAAGGACCACTGGCACGTGCTCCTGCGGGCGCGCGCGATCGAGAACCAGGTCTTCGTGCTCGCGGCCGCGCAGCACGGTCAGCACCCGCGCGGGCGCGTCACGTACGGCAAGAGCGTGATTGTCGACCCGTGGGGCGATGTGCTCGCGCAGTGCCCCGAAGGGCAGGGCTACGCGGCGTGCGAGCTCGACTTCGCCGCGCAAGACCGCGTGCGCGCGGCCCTGCCGTGCCTCGCCAACCGCAGGATGTAGCGCCCGAGGGCACGTCCCGTCAGAGGTGCTCGCGCGCGATGTCGGCCCACGTGCCCGTGGGCTCGATCTCGAGGTACTTCTTCCAGTGGAGCCGGGCCTTGGCGCGCTCGCCGAGCGCCTCGTACGCCATCGCGAGGTTGAAGTGCGCGTCGGCGAAGCGCGGGTCGACGCCGATCGCGGCCTCGAAGTACTCCGCTGCGCGCGCGGGCAGGCCGCGCTCGAGCATGACGTAGCCGAGGTTGTAGTGGGCCTCGGGCTGACGCTCGTCGATCGTCAGCGCCTTGCGGTAGAGCTCCTCGGCGCCCTTCTCGTCGCCGCGCCGGAAGCGCACGTTGCCGAGGTTCGTGTAGGCGATGGCGAGGCGCGGGTCGAGCTCGACGGCGCGCTTGTAGAGGCCCTCGGCCTCGTCGTAGCAGGCAGGGTCCTCGTCGATCGCGCTCGCGCGCATGTAGAGATCGTAGGCGTTGCGCGCCCGGGCTCCGGGGGTGTCGGGGCGGAGCACGCGCACGACCTCCTCGCGCAGGTGCGTGACGCGGAAGTCGAGCACCATCTGGCCGCTGATCGGCTCGAAGACGCCCTCCTCGGCTTGCACCACGACGCGGCGGCCGTCGCTCACGATGCGCAGCTCTTGCAAGGGGCGCGTGACGCGGGGCAAGGCGCACCGCAGCGCGCCGATGGCCTTCGCCACGTCTTTGATGCGCACGCTGCGCGCGAGCAGCTCCTGCGTCGCGCGGAGGGCGATGAGGTCTTGGAAGGTGTAGGCGCGGCGTCCGTTGCGCAGGGCGCTCGGCGAGACCACCTGCGACTTGTCGAGGGAGCGGAGGCGCGCGGTCGTCACGCCGAGGAGCTTGGCGACCTCTTTGGGGCTGAAGACGTCGGTGACCGGCTCGGCGCTGTTGGGCGCGGTGGTCTCGTCCTTCTTGGACTTCTTGCCCTTGGGCGGCGGGGGAGGCGAGTCCGAGATGCGTCCGCCGCCGGGGCCGAACGCCACGTGAATCACCTCGCCACGCTTCTTGTCGCGCGTCTCCTTCATGCTCGGCATCTTGTCGATCCAGAGGGTCATCCGCCGGTCCTCTCCGAACGGCGTCTCTCTATCAAGGGCGCCTGCACGTCGACGTCAATCCTCAGCCCCCCAACTTCCTCCGAAAAGCGCACCTCGCACACGGTGCGACCCAACATCCCCGGGGCGCGGCTCTGCGCCTCGCGGTGCGCCGCGCGGATCGCGTGGACGCGCACGTGCACGTCGCGCTCGACGGCGGCGACGACGAACGCTCGCTCTCTGGCGGCGAGCGACGCGGGCAGCGGCAGGATGAGGCTCGTGGAGCCGTACCACACGCGTCCCTGGGGCTCGGTGCGCACGGCGCCCTCGCTGATCGCGTCGGCCTCGCGGAACAGGTCCCGCAGCCGCCCCTCGACCATCCGCACGTTGCGGCCCCCGACCTCGAAGAGGTCTGGCGCCCCGGCCTTGCTCAGACCTGGCCCTCGCCTCGCGTTCACGGAGGCCTCCTTGCTCTTCACGTTGGCTCCTCGCCGGCCGCCCCGCGCGAGCGCGCGCGGTTTGCGGATCGGATCGTGCCGTGCCCGCGTGCTCGGGAGCAAGTTTGGCGCGGAAGGGTCCGACGTCAGGCGGCTTCGGCGCTGAGCGGCACGACGATCTGCTCGACGCTCAGCCCCGACGGCGTCGACTCGATCCACGTGGCATGGGCGACGAGCGGCGCGGCCCCGTCCTCGGCCGCGGACATGCCGTCGGGCGCCTGGCCGATGCTCCCCACGTTGACGACGCGCACGTCACCGATCATCCGGTCGAACGGGACGTGGCTCATCCCGCAGACGATGAGGCTCGCCGTCTCGGCGCCGATGAGCGACGCGATCTCGTCGTCGGTCATGTCGAAGGTGATCGCCTCGGCCGGATCGGCGGGCGAGCCGTGCACCAGGAGCATCTCGGTGCCGTCCTCGAGGGGCACCCGCTGCTGCGTCGGGAGGCGACGGAGCTTGGCGAGGATGACGTCGCCGAGCTCGGCGCGGACGGCGCGCATCCGCTCGAGCATCGCGCGCTCGTGGTCGGTGCGGGCGTTGAGCTCGTTGGGGTCGAGCGTGGCGAGCGCCTTGTCGCTCACGCCCTGCACCATGACGGCGCCCGCGGCCGAGAGGCGGCGCCACGTCTCGAGCGGCTCGGGGCCCGGGAACACGACGTCGCCGGCGACGAGCAGCTTGTGGAAGGCGCGTGCCTCTGCCGTCGCCAGGACCGCGCGCAGCGCGTTCAGGTTCCCGTGGATGTCCGAAACACACAAAAACACCATCAGACGCGATCTCCAGCGCCCCGCGTAGCACGCTCGCGCGCGCGGGTCACGACGCGGCGCGTTCGAGCGCGTCTCGGAGCGACCCCACGAGCGCGGTGACGCCTCTGCGGCGCGCGTCGGAGGTCTTGCCCTCTTCGATCGCGCGCACGATCGCCGAGCCGACGACCACGCCGTCTGCGCCCCGCGCGGCGACGCGCGCCGCGCGCTCGCCCGAGTCGATGCCGAAGCCGACCACCGTGGGGCGCCCGGAGCGTTCACGCACCGAGACGGCGGCGTCGGCCGCGCTGTCGAGCGAGGCGAGCGCGCTCGAGCCGCCCGTCACGCCCGCCACTGCCACGTAGTACACGAACGGGCTCGACGCCGCGTGCTCGGCGATCGCGCGTACGTGCTCGTCGGTGCTCGTCGGCGCGACGAGCGGGATGACCCCGATGCCTGCGCCGGTCGCGGCGCGCCGATAGTCCGCGGCCGCCGACACCGGCAGGTCGACGACGAGGCTCGCGTCCGCGCCCGCGGACGCCGCCGACGCGGCGAAGGCGGCCTCCCCTCGCACGAAGATCGGGTTGTAGTACCCGAAGAGCACGACGGGCGCCTCCGTGCGCTTGCGGATCGCCTCGCACGCGCGGAGCGTCGCCGTCAGTCCGCCGCCTGCGGCGATCGCGCGCTGGCTGGCCCGCGCGATCGTGTCCCCGTCGGCCGTCGGATCGCTGAACGGGCAGCCCAGCTCGAGCACGTCGGCGCCGGCGTCGACGCACGCCAGGGCGAGCTCGACCGACTCGTCGACGTCGGGATCGCCCACGCAGAGGTACGTGACGAGGCGCTTGCGCTTCGCGCCCGCCGGGAACGCGTCGACGAGCCTACGCACGTCCCGCCTCCGGCGTGACGAGGTGCGCGAGCAACGTCGCGAGGTCTTTGTCGCCGCGGCCCGAGAATCCCACGACGACCGTCGCGGGGCGCCCGACGGCCTGGCTCACCTCGGCGGCGGCGTCGTAGATGCGCGCGAGCGCGTGCGCCGTCTCGAGCGCGGGGATGATGCCCTCGGTCTGCGCGATCGTCTTGCACGCCGCGAGCGCCTCGGCGTCGGTGGCCGCGAGGTACCGCGCGCGCCCGGTGTCCTTGAGGTGCGCGTGCTCCGGGCCCACTCCCGGGTAGTCGAGACCCGCGCTGATGGAGTGGGCCTCGAGGATCTGCCCCTCGTCGTCGCAGAGCAGGTAGCTCTTGGACCCGTGGAGCACGCCGACGCGGCCGGCGGTCAGCGGCGCGGCGTGGCGCGGGGTGTCGACGCCGTCGCCCGCGGCCTCGACCCCGAAGAGCCGCACGGACTTCGCCGTGAGGAAGCCGCGGAAGAGCCCGATCGCGTTGGAGCCGCCGCCCACGCACGCGATGGCCGCGTCGGGCAGCGCCCCCGTGCGTTCGAGGATCTGCTCGCGCGCCTCGACGCCGATCACGCTCTGCAGGCGCGCCACGAGCTCGGGGTAGGGGTGTGGGCCCGCCGCGCTGCCGATGCAGTAGTGCGTGGTCGCGACGTTCGTGACCCAGTCGCGGAGCGCCTCGTTCATCGCGTCCTTGAGGGTGCGCGAGCCGGAGCGCACGGAGATGACCTCTGCGCCGAGGAGCTTCATCCGCCCGACGTTCGGCGCCTGCCGCGCGACGTCCTCTTCGCCCATGTACACGTGACACGGGAGCCCGAAGAGCGCGCACGCCGTCGCCGTGGCCACGCCGTGCTGTCCCGCGCCCGTCTCCGCGATGATGCGCGTCTTGCCCATCTTCTTGGCGAGGAGCACCTGGCCGATCGCGTTGTTGATCTTGTGCGCGCCCGTATGACAGAGGTCCTCGCGCTTGAGGAACAGGCGTCCGAGCGACGCGCCGCTCGGGTCGAGCGCGCGCGCGAGGCGCGTGGCCTCGGTGAGGGGCGTCGGCCGCCCCACGTAGGTCGAGAGCAGCTGATCGAGCTCGGCCTGGAAGGCGTCTCGGAGCAGGATCTCCGACACCGCGCGCGTCAGCTCGTCGAGGGCGAACACGAGGGTCTCGGACACGTAGCGACCGCCGTAGGCGCCGTACGAGCCGTCGAAGGAAGCGCGGTTCACCGTGACAGCGTATCGGCCGGCGGGGCGGGTGTCACCGGCGACGGGCTTGCCACGGGCCGCTCGGGGTTGCGATGCTCGCGCGGTGGCCGACGATCACGAGGCGCCCGAGCCGGAGCACGAGGACGACGCGCCGCGGCTGTCGTTCGTCGCCGACGCCCTGCGCGCGCCCGCCGTGGGCAAACGCCACGACGTCCCGCTCCGCGCGCTGACCGCCACGTTCGTCGACCCCGAGCTCGAGCGCGAGTTCCAGCTCGACCACCACCCGCAGATCCGTCGTTTCACCAGCCTGAGCGTGACCGTGAGCCTCGTCGCGTTCTTGGCGTACGGGCTCCACGACGCGCTCGTCATCCCATCCGTGCTCGGGCGGGCGCTCGTCATCCGCTACGGCGTGTTCGTGCCGTTCGCGGCGTTCATCATCCCCTTCGTATTCCGCAATCGTTCTCCACGGTTGCATCAGCCGGCGATGCTCGCGTTCGGCCTCGCGGTCAACGTCGTCGTCCTGTGGATCGGCGCGATCAGCCCTCCGGCGGGCTTCTTCATCTACACCGGGTACGCCGTCGTGTTCGTCACCCTCGGCGGGTTCATCGCGCGGATGGGCGTGGCGTGGCAGCTCGCGTACACCGCGATCTCGGTCGCGCTCTACCACGTCTTCGATCAGCTGCTCGCGCACCAGATCCCCACGGTGCGCCTGTCGATCACGATGACGCTCGTGACGCTCGGCGGGATCGGCGCCATCGCCGCGTACCAGCTCGAGGCGCAGGCGCGGCGCGCGTTCTTGCAGCGGCGCATCATCCGCGATCAGATGGACGACCTCGACGCCGAGCGGCGCGTGGCAGACTCGCTCCTGCGCAACGTGCTCCCCGAGACGATAGCGAAGCGGCTCAAGGTGAGCGACGAGGCGATCGCCGACGGGCATCGCGAAGCGACCGTGTTGTTCAGCGACATCGTGGGCTTCACCGAGCTGTCGGCCAAGCTCTCGCCGGCCGAGCTGGTGGGGCACCTCGACGACATCTTCTCGCGCTTCGACGACATCGCCGGCGCCCTCAAGCTCGAGAAGATCAAGACCATCGGCGACGCGTACATGGTCGTCGGCGGTGTGCCGGTGCGCCGCGAGGACCACGCCGCGGCCGTGTGCGAGATGGCGCTCCGGATGCAGGAGGCCATCGCCAAGATGCCGCCCGTGGCGGGCACGACGCTGTCGGTGCGGATCGGCGTCCACTCCGGCCCGGTCGTCGCCGGCGTCATCGGCAAGAAGAAGTTCATCTACGACGTGTGGGGCGACACCGTGAACACGGCGAGCCGCATGGAGTCTCACGGCGTGCCCGGCGAGATCCAGGTCTCGGAGCGCGTGCAAGAGCTCGTGCGCGACCAGTTCGTGCTCGAGGAGCGCGGGATGATCGAGGTCAAGGGCAAGGGGCAGCTCCGCACGTTCCTGCTCCGCGGTCGCAGCGTCGACGGCACGTAGCCCTCACGCGCGCGTGACGAGCGTGCGACCCGCGGCGACCCAGAGGCCGCCGCTCTCCGTCAGGGGGCCGTCGACCCGCACACGGTCGCCCTCGCGGAGGGCCGCCTCCCGCGCGTGGAGCGCCCCGCCGCGGGCGCGTGTCGTGGCCGCGATCAGCGCGCCGGTGAGCGTCTCTATGGACCTCGCGTCACCGAGGGCGAGCCTGACGTCGCAGTCGGCGACGCGGAGCGAGGCGCGCCGTCCGTCGTCGAGCGTCACGTGGAGGAGGTCTCCCAGCGTGACGCGGGCGATGACGCGCCGTACGAGGCCGAGGTCCTCGGTGACCTCGACCACGACGACGACCCCCGACGCGCCGTCGGGGCCGGCTACGGTCGAGCTCGGTCCGACGGTGCCCGTGGCGTGCATGACCGAGAGACTACGGCCGAGAGCGCTCGGAGGGACCCTCGGTTACACTGTGAGGGGTCATGGCTCTGCGCGCGCGGCGGCGGGTCGGCCTGGCGTGGGTCGTCTGCCTCATCGTCCTCCTCTCGGCGGCGTGGTCTGCACCGGCGCTCGCCTCGAGCTCGAGCGCGCTGCAGTTGGTCGACATCGCGCGCGCGCACGAGCAGGCCGGAGAGCAGGACGTCGCCTTGCGCCGCTATTCGGAGGCGCTGGCGATCGACCCGACGTGCGGGGCGGCGTACCTCGGCATGGGAGCGCTCCGCGCCAAGCGGGGAGACCTGCGCGAGGCCGAGCGCGTCTACTCCGTGGCCCTCGAGCACCTGCCCGCGCTGCGGGAGGCCCAGATCGCACGCGCGCACGTGCGCCGCGCGCTGGGCGCTCACGCCGAGGCGGTCTCCGATCTCCTCTCGGGCGCGCCCGACGATGTGACGAGCCTCCGCACGCTCGCGGGGTGGCACGGAGAGGACGGCCACACGCCCGCGCAGCTCGCGGTGTGGCGGCGCGTGCTCGCCGCCGCCGAGGCCGCGGGTGATCTCGCGCGCGCGCACGAGGCGCGGACGATGGTGCGGGCGCTGCAGCTCCTCGTCGGCACCGCCGATCCGGTCGCCGCGCCCCCGCTCGACGCGCACGTCGCGGGTCGGGACCCGAGCGACGGACTGCGGCGTCTCGTCGCCTACACGGCCAAGCGCGGCGCGCCCGTCAAGTGACGAACGCGGCGTGCAGCGCGCGCGTCGCGTCGGCGAGCCGCGTCGGGTCGACCACCGCCGCCACGCGCAGAGGGCCGCCCGCGAGCGTCTCGACGGGCACGCCTTCGTGCGCGAGCACCTCGAGCATGCGCGGCAGCGCGCGCGCGCTCGTCGTGAGGCTGTCGCCGACGACGCTCACGACGGCCCGCTCGGGCGAGCACGTGACGCCCTCGATCGCCGAGAGCGCGGCTTTGCAGCGGTCCCAATCCGGCAGGCTCGTCAGCGGGATGACGGCGCGCACCGCGTCGGGGCCCACCGCGACGTCGAGCAGCGGCGCGTCGCGCTCGGCGGCCTCGCGCACGAGCGCCTCGAGCGCGTCGCGAGGGGCCGTGATGCACGCGACGCGATCCATGCCCACGACCGCGCGCACTTGCGCCGTCGGGCCGGCGCTCGCGACGGTCTCGCGCCCGCCCTCTCCGTCGGCGGTGCGGCGCGCGAAGATCGCGATCTTCTCGCGGCGTGCCCACGCGACCGCCTGCGCGTTGAGCACCTTGGCGCCCGCCTCGGCCATCTCGGCGAGCACGGCGAGGTCGAGCTCGGGCAGGTGCTTCGCGTCGGGCACCACGCGCGGATCCGCCGTGTAGACGCCGTCGACGTCGCTGTAGATCTCGCACCTCTCGGCGCCGAGCGCCGCCGCGAGCGCCACGGCCGTCGTGTCGGAGCCGCCGCGCCCCAGGGTCGTGATCTCGCGCCGGTAGCTCATGCCCTGGTAGCCCGCGACGATGACGATGCGCCCGCGCGCCAGCTCGTCTTGGATGCGGAACGGCCGCACCTCGATGATGCGCGCGTCGAAGTGGCGATCGTTGGTCAGGATGCCCGACTGGCTCCCCGTGAAGCTGATCGCGTCGTGACCGCGCGCGTGGATGGCGATCGACAAGAGCGCCATCGACACGCGCTCGCCGGTCGAGACGAGCATGTCGAGCTCGCGGCGAGGCGGATCGGTCGACGTCGCGGCGCCGGCGCTCGACACCGCGCGCCGCGCGAGCTCGAGCAGGCCGTCGGTCGTCTTGCCCATGGCGCTGACGACGACGACGACGTCGTGCCCTGCGCGCCTGGCCGCGACCACGCGATCGGCCACGAGCCCGAGCTTCTCGACGTCCGCCACGGACGAGCCACCATACTTCTGGACGACGATCGCCATGGCCCGGCGTTATCGGCGAGCGGGCGCCGCGAGGCAAGCCCGACCCGGGATCACGCCCGGAACGCCACGACTCCGAAGGCGCCCATCGCGAAGAGGCACCGGCGCTCCGGATCCCACAAGAGCGCGTCGATCTGGCAGTCGTCGCCGTCGGTCTCGACCTCCGCCACGATGCGCGCCGTCCCGTCGACGGCGACCCGCACGAGCAGCGCGCGGGTCTCGTCGCTCGCGAGCGCCACGACCACGGCGCCCTCCCCGACGAGCGCGGCGGCCATCGCGCGGCCGGTCGACGTCAGCCGACGCCAGGTCGCGTCGCGCTCGGAGCACGCCCCGTCGCCCGGCTCGGGGGCGGGCCCCCGGTCGTCGGAGCGCGGGGGCGGGGCGTCGGTGCGCGTCCATGCGCGGTCGTCCCACCGGAGCTCTTCGTCCTCGATGAGCGATCGTTCGTAGAGGCCCTCCTCGTCGACGTCGCCCTCCTCGTCGGCGTCGAGCGCGGGGAGGTCCTCTTCGCGCAGCTCCTCGTCGGCGTCGAGGGGGCCCTCCTCGCCTGCGTCGCCGACGACGCTCACGGCCTCGTCGCCCAGGTCGAGCCCGTCGGTGAGGACCGCGTCGTCGCCGTCGCTGTCCGCGAGCAGATCCCCCTCTTCGGTGCTGACCAGGTCGAGCGGCCCGACGTCGAGCCCGGCGTCGGCGTCCGCGTCGTCGAGCCAGCCGCTCTCGTTCTCGCCGCCCTCGACCTCGGCGATCGGATCGCGCTCGCCGGTCTCGTCGTCGAGCGCGTCGACGAGCGGCGCGTCGTCGAACCCGTAGTCGTCGTAGTCGTCGTGCGGCGCCTCGCCGTCGTCCGCGCCGCCGTCGAGCGGCGGGAGCTCCTCGAGCGCGTCGTCGGTGTCACCACCCGTCATGCGCGAGAGCCTACTACAGCGCCCGCCGACGCCCTCGCGCCGCGTATGCCGCCGGGCAGCCTCGCGTCGCGCGCCACGAGCGCTGCCGCTTGTCGGCCGCAGCTTGTGGTCGCCTTGAGACACACCCACCGCAGGTATGACATTGCTGTCATAGTCTCGGACGCCTGAAGTGTCCGGAATCGTAGCAAAAATCGACGGAGAGCCCTTGAAACCGGATCGGGCACGCACCATGCTTAGAAGAAGCACATGTCCAGCCGTACCCACACCGTCCTGCGTCTCGCCGCCATCGCGGCGATCATCGCAGCCGCGGCGTTTCCGAGGGGTGGGCGGGCGAGCGCCGCGAACGAGACGCAGGGGCAGCCGGTGGCTGTCGCCAGTGTAAAGTAACTCGTTGATTCTTTGACAGAATTCGCAGTGCCCGCCGCGCGCCTCCCTAGGCCACGCGGGCCGAGGACTGCCCGCCGCGAGCCCGTCGCCACGGCAGACGTACGCGCGCGAGGCCGCGAAGGTGCACGCAGACGCACGGCGCACTTGCTCCGTGAGCGTCGGCGGGCGAGGCTCACGCTTCGCTCATGCGCCTCCTCGTCCTGTCACGCAACGCGTCGCTGTACTCCACGAGCCGTCTCGTGTTGGCGGCGCGCGCGCGCGGCCATCAGGTGAGCGTCGCCGACCCGCTCGACTTCCAGCTCGTCGTCTCGCGCCGCCGCCCCGCGCTCGTGCTCGGCGATCGTCTCGCGCCCGAGGTCGACCTGGTCGTCCCGCGCATCGGCGCGTCGGTCACGACCTACGGCCTCGCCGTCGTGCGTCAGTTCGACATGATGGGCGTGCCGGTCCTCAACACGGCGATCGCCATCGCTCGCTCGCGCGACAAGCTCCGCGCGATGCAGCTGCTCACCAAGAAGGACATCGACGTCCCTCGCACGGTGTGCGCGCGCACGCCCGACTCGGTGGCCGCCGCCCTCTCGTTCATCGGCGGCACGCCCGCCATCGTCAAGCTCCAGCAGGGCGCGCAAGGCATCGGCACCATGATCGCCGACTCGCCGCAGGCGGTGACGTCGCTGCTCGAGACGCTCTGGGCGATGGGCCAGGACATCATCCTTCAGGAGTACATCGCCGAGTCCAAAGGCCGCGACTACCGGGCCATCGTCGTCGGCGGGCGCGTCATCGCGTCGATGCGCCGGCAGGCCAAGGGCGGTGAGTTCCGCTCCAACCTGCACCGCGGCGGGCTCGGCGTGCGCGTCGACCTCCCCCCGCGCTACCGGCAGGTCGCCGTCGCCGCAGCCAAGGTCATGGGGCTCGAGGTGGCGGGCGTCGACATGCTCGAGGCGCGCGAGGGGCCCAAGATCCTCGAGATCAACAGCTCGCCCGGCCTCGAGGGCGTCGAGCGGGCGAGCGGCGTCGACGTGGCCGGCGCGATCATCGCGCACGCGGAGCGCTATGTGGCCGCGCGAAAGAAGCGCAAGAAGAAGCGCGACGTGGTGCTCGAGGACGAGCGCCGGCCGCAGCGGCTCCGCGCCGACGGCGATCTCGCGCGTCGGCTGCGCGCGGGCAACTCATGAGGCGCACGTGCTGAGGGTCGAGCGAGAGAGTCACCACGTCGTCTGGACGATCGATCGGGCCGAGACCAAGAACGCGCTCGACTTCGGCACGATCGACGCGCTCCGCGACGCCGCGCGCGAGGCGGCGGCCGATCACGGCATCCGCTGCGCCGTGCTCACGGGCGCCGGGCACACGTTCGTCTCGGGCGGTGACCTGCGCGAGTTGCGCGGCCGCACGACGCCCCAAGACGGCGAGCGCCTCAGCGACGCCGGCTACGAGCTGACGACGGCGCTGGCCGAGTTGCCGTTCCCCGTCATCGGCGCGCTCGCGGGGCCGGCGGTGGGCGGCGGCGCCGAGCTCGCCCTCGCGTGCGACATGCGCGTCGCCGACGCGCGCGCGAAGATCTGCTTCAAGCAGGGACGCATGGGCGTGACCACGGCGTGGGGGTCGGCCGCCCGCCTGGTCGCGCTCATCGGCCCCTCGATGGCGGCGCGACTGCTCTACACGGGCTACGAGATGCCCGCGGTCGAGGCGAAGCTCGCGGGGCTCGTCGACGAGGTCGTCGAGAACGGGATGGCGCGCGCCACCGCCGTGGCGTGGGCGGCCGACGTCGCGCAGGCCTCGCCGGCCGCGGTCCGCGCGATGAAGGCCATCTTGCGCGAGGGCGCGAGGGCGGCCGAGAGCGCGCGCGCCGTCGAGCGGCAGCTTTTCATCGACACGTGGAGCGGCGCGGACCACATCGAGGCGGTGGACGCGTACTTCGAGCGTCGCGCGCCCGTCTGGCACGACCGCTGAGCGCGGTCAGCCTCCGTCGACCGTCACGGTCACCTTGGTGCCCTCGGTGGCGACGACGACATGCGGAGCGCACCCGCGCGCCTTCCCGCGCGCGAGCATCGACGCGTGCGCCAGCTCCTCGACCCGCCGCGTCAGGGTGCGCGCCGTCGCGCGATCCCCCTTGTCCCACGCGGCCTCGGCGCCCCGCTCGGCCTCGCGCGCGTTTCGGAGGGCCACGTCGACGCGGCTGAGTGACTCGTCGACGCACGCGATCTGCGCGCGCGAGCCGCGGCGTCGAGACACGCGGAGCAGCTGGCGGACTTCTTTGGCGTTCGACTCCATCGACGCGTGGCGCGCGCGCATCGTCCGCTTGGCGCGGGCGGCCTCGACGTCGCCGCCGCGATCGTCGTCGGCGCGCGCCGGGCCACCCACAGCGGCGGAGAGGCAGAGTGCGATCACGAGGGACAAGAGGGCAGGGGTCTCGCGCATGCCCACTCTGTTGCGTCGCTCGCGTCGGCGTTCGAAGCGCGTGCGCCTTGAACGCCCGCGTCGCGCGGCGCATCCAATGGAATCCCTCAGTCGCCCGTTGGCGCGGCGCGGCCGTCGTGGTTGAGTGCGCGCCCCATGTCCGGCCGGTCCTCCCTCTCGATCGCTCTCTTTGCGCTCTGCTGCGCGTGTCGCTCGCAGCCGCCCGAGTCCACGGGTCAGCCCGGTCCCGCGGTGCCCTCTGCGCCCGCGACCAGCGCCTCGACGGCCGCCCCCGTCGCGTCGGCCGCGCCCGACGCCGCCGCGC
>JAGQJA010000425.1 GCA_020430845.1 Myxococcales bacterium | reverse complement strand
CCGAGGCGAAGTGCGAAGGCAGCTGTGACGCGAGCGTCTCGGCCAAGGCCGAGTGCACGCCCCCCAGCGTCACGGTCGACATCCAGGCCACCGGCGACGTCCAGGCCGCGGCCAAGCTCAAGGCCACCTTCGAGGCGAACCTCCCGCTCTTCCTCGCGATCCGCTCGCGCGTCGAGGGCATGGGCAAGTTCACCGCCACCCTCTCGGCGAACGCCTCCGGCCTCGCCGACATCAAGGCCGCCTGCATCCCCACCGTCGTCGCCGCCATCGGCGAGGCCGGCGGGCAGCTCGGCGCCAGCGCCAAGGCGAGCGTCGACGTCGCCGGCGCCGTCGGCACCAACTGATCCGTTCCTGAACGGATCATCCCGCGACGCGGCGCGCTCCCTTCGGGTGAGCGCGCCGTTTCGCATTTTGTCTTCGGGTGAGCGCGCCGTTTCGCATTTTGTCTCGCACGCGCGTTCGACGCGCGACGCCCCTCAGGGCGCGAGCGTGCTGGGCACGACGCCCGGCCCGTACCGCGCGACGACACCTTGGCGCGAGACGTTGGGCTGTGGCGTCGCGACGAAGTTGCCGCCCACGCCCCACATCGCGCCGGTCGGATCGACCCACGCGCCGTGCAGATCGAGGAACGGCTTCTTGCCGAAGTCGTCGATCCACTTGCCGTCCTCGAAGCGCAGCTTGAGGCTGCCGCCGCCGACCACCACCACGCGCTTGGGATCGCCGCCGCACGACACGCCGTTGACGTCGCTCAAGAGCATCGGCGTGTCGACCACGCGCCACGTGCCCTTGCCGTCGCTCTCGAGCACCTGACGCGAGCCCACCGCGTAGACCTCGCTCGCGCTGCACCCTTGCACCGTGAGCAGGCGATCCTTGGCGACGCCCTGCCCTTCGCGCTTCCACGTGCCCGCGGTGCGGTGCCAGATCGTGCCCGCCTCGCCCACCACGTACACGTCGTCGGCGCTCGCGCCCCACACCTTGAAGAGCACTCGGCCCAGCGCCTCGGGCAACGCCTCGGGCTTCCACGCAGCGCCGTCCCAGTGCAGGAGCACGTCTTGCGGTCCGTTCTTGTCCTCGGGTGTCCCGCCCACGGCCCACGCGTCGGTGGGCGACGCGGCCCACGCGCCGTAGAGCGTCGCGGTGGTGCCGGACGCAAAGTCCTTGAAGGCGGCGCCGTCCCAGTGCGCGATGCGGCCCTTCTCGCCCGTGAGCCACACGTCGCTCGGGCCGGTCCCGAACACCCACCAGAACGTCTCGACGCCACCGGGCCGCAGGCGCGTCCACTGCGTGCCGTCGAAGCGTACGACGAGCGACTCGAAGCCGGCGTTGCCCCGCGGACCGCCCACGGCCCAGACGTCCTTGTCGCTCGTGCCCCACACGCTGAGCAGCGTGCCGTCGAGGTTCTCGAGCACCGGGCGCCACTCTGGCGGTGCGACCGGCCCGGCGTCGCCGCCGCCCGTCGTGTCGGAGCTGCACGCGGCGACGAGCGCCGCCAGGACCACGCCGAGTCGTTTCGTGCGATCAATCATTCGCGCTCGCATCTCCCGGCGCGCCGTCGGCCGTGCCCGCGTCGGGCGGCGCGGCGTCGCTCCCACCGTCACCCGGCGCGCACGTCTGGCCGAGCACGTAGCCTCTCTTGCATATACATAGACACTCGTCGCGGTTCTTCGCCTCGGCGCAGCGCGGCACCACGCGCGCGGTCTTGGTCGCGGCGCGCCCGCCCTTGTCGGTGACGCGCACCTCGATCTCGAACGGCTGGTCGAACGCGTCGGTGTCGGCCCACTGGTTGGGGCATACGGGCACGTTGGCGAAGTTGGAGATCGACGCGACGTCCGAGAGGTTGGTGGTGGCCGTCCCCGTGGTGCCCCACCCGTCGCCCGTCGTGTTGAGGTTGAGCGTGCGCCCGTCGACCATGACGCGACGGCTCGAGAGATCGCGGATGGCGCCGATGAGCTGCAAGCCGCACCCGTCGAGGTTGGTCGCGCGGATGCCGATGAACGACACGCGACCGCCCTGCGGGGGCAGGATGAGCGCGACGTCGTCGCCATCGGAGATGGGGGCCGACGTCCCGTCGACGCCGATGGCGCGGAGCTCGATGACGGGCTCCTTGGTCCGGTCCCCCAAGAACCCCGCCGTGCACTCGTCGGGCGGAGGGTCGGGGTCGGTGCCCGGGCACCCCGCGAGCGCGCACGCGCCGAAGGTCGCGACGAGCGAGACGACGGCGGCGCGGACGTTACGGGGAGAGTGCACGGAGTGAGGGGCGCGGGCGCTCGGGCCTAGAAGCAGTTGATGTCGTCTTGCTTGGGCCAGTAGTAGACGAAGATGTTGCAGTGCTCGTTCTCTTCGACCTTGGGGCCGAAGGTGTAGCAGCACGAGAGGCTCTCGGGCTTCGTCGCGTAGGTGTCGCGGTCGAACTTGTCGAGCCGCTCGCACCCGCCCAGCGCCTCGGACGGAGGCGTCCACTGGTAGCCGCAGCTGTAGAAGACGCCGCCGTTGGCCGGCACCTCGAGGTTGAGCTCGGGCGAGCGCGTCATCGGCGGATCGTCCCAGCTCTCGGACGAGTAGAACTTGGCGGCGGCCGGCGGAGCGCCGACCTGCGTGGCGTCCCACTTGAACATCTCGAACTTGCGCCCGCGCGAGTGAAAGTGACCGTTGGCGCCGATGATGTTGACGGGCTTGTCGTTCTTGAACTGGCACGTGCCGGTGAACGACGGCGACGGGTTGTCTTTGCAGACGCGGATGGACTGCTTGGTCGCGAAGAGCGTCCCCATCTCGTGCTTGACGGCGTCTTTGGCGATCGTGTGGAAGTTGACCGCGACCTCGCCGTAGCCGTCGGGCGAGTCTTGCGTCGACGCGTTGACGTAGTGCGTCTGGAGCATGAGCCACTCGTCTTGCTGCAAGACGTTGGCGACGCCCTCGGGGAACTCCCAATCGAGCAGCCCCTCTGCCTGCGTGTTGGCGATGAGCGGCCAGTCGGACCAGTTGGTGCTGCGGAAGCACTCGCCCTCGCCGTTGAACGAGCGCACGACCTTGGCCTTGTCGGGGTCGAGCCCGGCGCGCGTCTTCACGCGGAAGAGGTTCATGTGGTGCGAGCCTGCGCGCTGCACGATCTGCACGCGGTGCAGGTTGATCGCCTCGCCCGCGGGCATTCCGCCGGCCTGCGCGAGCTCACTCAGCTTGAAGAAGTAGCAGGACTGCTCTTCGATACCCGCGGGGACCGCGAACGAAGGCGTCTTGAACTGGAAGCCCTTGCCCGGCTCGGGCGGCGCCAGCTTGGACGGATCGGTCGTGGGCGGCGGCGGGTCGGTGGTGGACGAGCACGCGACGGCGGGCAGCGCTGTGAGCGCGCAGAGGGCGAGGACGACGAGCTTTTTCATGAAGGCCCAGGGACGGTGTAGCACCCCGACGTGGGGTTTTCACGCAGCGATGCATGCCCCGTGCCTCATGAAATCGTTGGCCATTCTCGGCCCTGGCGCGCCCGGCGACCGACATCGCGATCGCGGTCTGTGCCGCGGCCCTGCGCTCAGATCTTGAAGAGGAGCTTGGACGCGAGGGCGAGGCCGTCCTTGAGGCCAGGCACAGGCACGAAGCCGATGGCCGCCTTGAGCGCGCCCTTTGCGTCGCCCTTGCTGAGGGCGCTGATGCCCTCGAGCGAGCTTCGCACGGTGCCGTCGGCCGGGAACATCTTCGCCGCTCCGTCGAGGGCGCCCGAGACGTCGCCGTTGGCCGCAGCGCCCGCCACGCCGAGCGCCTGGTTCGCCTGCCCGGGGATCGCGACGCCCGGAGCGCCACCCGCGCCGCCGGCCGACTCGCCGCGCAAGGCCGCCTGCCGCGCCGCCTTGCAGCCCGGACCGGCCGCGGGGCTGCCCGGGTCGATCGGCTCGCCGCGCGCGCACTTCTCGCGGTCGGCCTTGAAGCGGTCCATGTTGTCCTTGGCCATCTCGCCGATCGACTTCTGGGTCTGCGCCTGCTCGGCCTGGCGAAACATGGCGTCGATGCCGGCCTTGAACTTCTGCTCGTACTTGGCGTCGCCGTGCACCTTGCGCAGCATCGCCTCGTAGCGCGCCTTGACCTTGCTCACGTTCTCGCCGAGCGAGCCCACGTACGCCTTGGCCTCGGCGTCGGTCACCTTCGTCTCGAGCGGGAACGCCTTGAGCGTCGCGTCGGCGATGATGTCGAGCGCCTTGGGGTCGCCGTTGCCGTTGATGACGGCCTGGTAGGCCGCGAGCATGCCCATCGTCGAGGCGGCGATCGCCTCGGCGCGCTTCTGGCGCTCGAGCCCGCGGCGCACGCTGGCGTAGTCGTCCTCGGTGAGCTGCATGTTCATCATCTTGCGCGTGCGCACCATGTTCGCGACGCGCATCATCGTCTGCAGGCTCGAGCTCTGGACGTGGTTGTTCGACATCATCGTCGCCATCGAGACCTTCATCACCTGCATGCGAAGGTCCATGAGCTTGAACGAGTGCTTGGCGTAGTCCTGCACCGACTTCTTCTCGGCGGCCGACGCCTTGCCCTCGGCGATCTTGCGGCTGAGCGAGCTGAGCTTGTCGGTCGCCTCGTCCTTGAGCTGGAGGAAGTCGTCGTTGACCGCCTTGCCGTCGCTGTTGGTGACGGGCGCGATCTTCATCTTGATGCCTGCGGCGCGCAGGTTCTTGACGTTGGCCGACGCCGGGTCGGGCGTCTGCTGCTGCTCGGCCCACTTGTCCTTGCCCGCCGAGATCGACAGGGCCTTGAGCGCGTCCTTCTCGAGGCGCGAGAGCGACTCGTCCTCGGCCTCGTCGACGCGGTCGTACGCCTGCTTCTCCTGCTTGCGGATCGCCTCCTGGCTCTCCTTGGGGACCTCGTACGCGGCGGCGTTCGACTGTGCGTTGCCGTTGGTCGCGCCGGCTTGGCCTTGGGGCATGAGCATGCCGCAGCCAGTGGTGCAGACGATGAGGGCGAGGGCAGACAGGGAGAGCTTCATCGGGGGGACTCCAAAAGAAGAAAGGACCGGGAGCCCGAGCAGGAGCCGGCCGGTTGCGTGACCCCCCGTGCTACGCGCCGAGCACGAAAATGCCCCCCGCGCTCGACAATGGGGGGATGTGGGGGTAGGTCTTACACGCTCGCTCGCGGCTCGGTTGGCTCTTCAAAGCAAAATCATGAAGAACATCTGGATGTTAGCCGCGCTGGCCGCGACGGCCGGCGCGTGCTCGAGCGAGACGATCATCGTCCGGCAGGGTGCGGGCGAGAGCGAAGAGGAGTCGGCGACGCCCCCCGCGACCGACGCGGGCGTCGAGGCCGCCGCGCCGTCCCTCGCGCCCGACGCGTCCTTCGATCCGTGCGCGTGCCCCAGCCACTGCCGCGCGCCCGACGGCAAGGCCGTGTGCAACCCCGCCGCCGCGCCTGCCGAGGTGTCCGACCGCGAGACCATCGGCGACTACATCGTGTCGAGCTACGAGTATTGGCCGTGGAAGGAGACCGATCCCATCGAGCCCTCCAAGGTGCACTGGGGCTACGACTCGGGGAGCGGCGCGGCGCGCGCGTGCATCGCCGAGGCGCGCAAGGTGCTCGTCGACATCCTCAAGAACGGCGTGCCGCCCGAGCTCGAGAAGCTCCGCGAGATGCACGGCGTGCGCGCGTTCTACCAGATGAACCACGACATGACGGGCGCGGCCGACGCTCGCAAGGTGCCGGCCGATCGCGAAGGGCTCTGGCTCTACGACAGCCGACTCGTCAAATGGGTGAGCCACACCGAGAGAGACGGCAAGTGCCGCCTGCCCAACCGGAGCGATCTCGTCGCGTTCGCGCGCGCGTGTCAGACGACGTTCCCGCGCTGCGGCTCGGGCAGGTGAACGGAGCGACCCGCGAGCGCGAACGGAGCGCCGCGTCCGCGAGCCGCGGAGCACGCGCGCGAGGTACCGTGCGGAGCGGTGATCCACGGATCGCAACGTCGTTGCCCGCGCGGCAACCTCGCACGTCCACCCACAAATCCCTGATCACGCTTCACTTTTGCGTCTCGCGCGGATGACCCGCCCCGCGCAGGCGTTCGCGAGGTGGGCGGCACGACGCGTGCAGCGATCGACGCGAGCGTCACCCCACGAGAGAGGAACGAGAGCAGATGGAGCGCGAGCCGCGGGTTTGGTTGGATCGAGACTCGGTGTCGATGATGTCCGTCGAGGACTGGGACGCCGCGCCGACGAGCAAGTGCGTGTACGAGCGCGATCCCGAGACGGGAGACTGGCGCCTGCGCATGTGCAAGCCGGGCGAGTGATCGACTACATCTGCGCGGCCGGCTGCGCCGCGCGCTCGGCGGTGATGCGCGCAGCTTCGACGTAGGCGCGGTTGTCGGGCTCCGAAGCTGCGAGCTCTGCGTATCGGTGGGCCGCGTCGTCGATGTCGCCGCGAGCGACGGCTTCGATCGCCCGACGCGCAGCACCCGCTTCGGACGTCGACGCGCCGGGGGCTGGCGTGGCTGGCATGGACGCAGTCGCCGCGGGCGTCGGCGATGGTTCCGTCGCCGGAGCGGACGCGGGCGCGGCGCCAGAATGGGACGACGGCGCTCCGGCGGGCGCATGCGTGGGTCCGGCCCCGGCAGCCAGGTGCTGCTGGTGCACGACACGCGTGATCGCGAACGCGAAGAACATGAAAGCCAGCAACAGCGCGGGCACGCTCACCAGCGCCGCGAGGCGATGGGCGCGCGGTAGATGGGACCACGCGACACGCGCTCGGTCCACGCGTGGCGGCGTGGGAACGGCCGGCGGCACGGCCGCGGGCGGGCGGCGTTGGGCGTGCGGCGGCAACGGCGGCGGTAGGGAGCGCGGACGCGCGGACGCTTGAGCGACGCGGGCGACGCCGGTGAGGAGCGTGCGTGGAGGAAGGCGTCTTGGTGCTACTTGCGCGTCGAGCGGCGGTGGTTGCACCATCGGCACATCGACCGGCTGGGTGCGTGGCGGAGTGCGCACGGTGATCGGGGCTGCGGGCTCCGAGAGGGGCACGGTGCTCGACGGCGCGGACGCCATAGGTGCGTCGCGCGCGGTGGTGAGCGGGGCGTACCGCGTGATCGACGATGATGAGGCGCAGAGCGGCTCGGGCGGATTCGCTTCGCCCGGCGGCCCGCGGCGCGTGACGTGGAGGCGCGCACCGCCGAGCTCGATGACGCGTCCGGGCGCGACCTCCACCCACCCGCGCCCGCGGATGTCGACCCCCTCGACGTTCACTGCCGCGTCCGAGAGCGCGGCGACGAAGAGCACCCGACCATTCCATGCAATCGCCCCGTGCATGGGCGCGATATCGCGAGCGTCGACGGACCATGCGCCAAGTGAGCCGAGCGTGAGCGGTGGAGCCGAAGTGCCCTCCTCGAACGAGACCCCCCGACGCGGACTTCGCCCCGAGAGCAGGTCCACGAATACGCTGGCTCGCTCCGGGTGGCTGTCGCGCCGGCGCACGACGCGCTTGCCGCTCCTGTCTGCGTCGCCGAGCGGGATCGCCTCATGACGCGTGTACGCGGCGCTCATCGGGGCACCCTGCGCATGAGGTTGGCGCGCGCGACCTCGATGTGGGCGCCCGCGGGGGCGAGGCGCAAGTACTCTCGGAACTCGGCGTCGGCCGCCATGATCTCACCGCGTGACTTCTCCAGCGTGGCAAGCGCATAGTGCGCCTCGGCGACGTTCGGACGGAGAGCGAGCACCGCTCGGAGCTCGCGGCGGGCCTCTTCGGCGTTCCCGGTCGCTGCGTGCAGCGTCGCTGCCACGTACCGCACGTCGACGTCGTCGGGATGATTCCTCAGATGACTCTCGGCGTAGTCGAGCGCGACGGGATAGCGGCCGTCGGCGACGCAGACGGCGATCAGTCGGGGGACGACCTGGTGCGCGTCTGCACCAGCCCTGAGCGCGGCCACGAAGTATTGCTCCGCGCGCGTCATGTCGCCGAGCGCTGCGGCCGAAGTGCCTCGGCTCTGGAGCTCGTCGGCGCGAGAGTCGTCCCTCATCGCTGCAAGCTCCTTGGCGACGCGCCCCTGGGGCGCCGCGCAGCCCGCGAGCACACCCGCGAACGTCATCCACACCACACAATACGACGCCTTCATTCGTTCTTCTCGTTTCTCAGCTCTAGTTCCACTTGTGAGAGCCACGCGACGTACGGCCCGCCCTTTCCGGAGAGCACGGCCCGCAGATAGGTGACATCGTCCCGCGCCACATCGAAGTCGCGCGCGGCGAGCATTCGTTCGAGCCGGATGCGACGCGCGCGGAGCTCGAGGCGAGCGTCCGCCTCCAGCTCGGCCGCGGCCGACGCGGCGCGGCGGGCCTCGGTCTCGGCCCCGGCCCGGTCGAAGCAGGCGCCCGCGACCCGATACGCGGCGACCGCGGGCCGCACCTCGCGCGGCTCGAACGGGCTACGTTCGCGTGCCGCATCGGCCACAGCGCGTCGTTCCACGGCCTCGGCGAGCGCACGCGTCGGATCGACATGCGGACACGCGACGTCGGCTCCGGCGAAGACGTCCGGGAGCTCCGCGGTCGGCGGCCCAGCGGTCTCCACGTGCAGCGTCGACGCGAACGCAACGGCCGCGCAGAGGACGCCGAGCACGACGAGCTTGGCGGCGAGCGCGGGGTCGAATCGCCTGGGTGCGCTTGCCTCGATGGCCGGACGCTCGACGACAACCGACGTCGCGCCCAGCTCGAAGGAGCACGGGACGACGAAGCGCGACGGCATGATCGGCGCGCCACGGTGGGTGACGACGGGCGACGGCGCGACGTAGTGCACCCGCACGCCGTCTCCGTCGCACGCGAGCACCATCTGCTCGGGCGCGGCCTCGTCTGGAGAGAGCCTCAGATCGCAATGCGCGGCGCTCCCGATGAGCGCGCGGCCGATCGGGACGACGACGCGCTCGGCCGGCTTGCCGTTCCGCGTCACGCACAGGGTGATTTCGTCACTCATCGCTCAGATCCCTTGCGCCTTGAGGGCCAGGACCATCGGCCCCACGATGAGGACGAGGATGGCGAGGAAGAGCAGCACCAGGGGGCCGATCATCTTGACCGCCGCGCTGGACGCGGCTTCTTCGCCGAGCACGGTGCGCTTCTGCCTCGAGACCTCGGCCTGGATCTGGAGCACGTCCGCGAGCGGGTTGCCTCGCAGCTCGGCCTGGACGACGGACGCGACGAGCTCTCGGACCATGGGCACCGGCGCCCGCAGAGCAAAGTCTTCGAGCGCCTGCTGGCGCGTCCGCCCGAGCGACAGCCCGACGAGCACGAGCGACAGTTCCTCGATGACTGGGTCGTCGGGCGTACCAGAACGCTCAACGACCTGTCGGAGGGCCCCTGGGAAGTCGAGCCCGGCCCCCATGCACAGGGCCAGAAGGTCGATCGCCGCGGGCAGGCGCCGGGTCACGGCCTTCATCCGATCGGCCGCCGCCGAAGAGAGCGTCATGAACGGCGACACCATGCCGAAGGCCGCGACCGCAACCGCGAGCATCGGTCCGAGGTGTACGATGGCGTTCGCAGCTGCGCCTGCCGCGGCGCCGACGACGCCGCACAGGACCGACAGCGCGAGCATCTCTTCTGCGCAGAGTCCGAGGAAGTCGCCGGCCATGGCAACCTGTCGGTCGATGGACGCTTGGAGTTGCGGACTGACAAAGCGCGTGAGGCGCAGGCCGAGCCAGCGCACTAAGGGCTCGATCGCCCCGAACAGGCCGCCTCGTGCCAGCGCCTGTTGTCTCTTCATGCCTCGCATGCCCGTGCGGCGAGCCGCGCGCGTCGGAGCAGACGCAGCGAGCACCCCGACGCCGAAGAGCACGACGAACGACGTCGCGACGAGACCGGCGCGCAAGACGGCGAGCTGGTTCATACGTCCACCGAAAGGATCTTGCGACCGACGAGGAGAGACGCGATCCAGAGAGCAGTGGCGACCCCGACGCACATCTGACCGGCCAGCGTGCTCTGCAAAGGATCGAAGTAGCCGGGCTGGGCCGCGTTGAACCCCAGGAGCACGAAGGCCGGAAAGAGCGCGAGCACCCAGAGCTGCGCGCGACCTTGGCTCGTGCGCGCGCGGACCACTCCGAGCAGACGATGAATTTCGCGGATCATGCTCGCCGTGCGCTCGAGGGACTGCGGTAGGTTTCCGCCGACGCGCATACCGATGAGCACGGCAGAGACGGCAACGTCGACCCAGCGGCTCCGGATGCGAGCGCTCATGGCGATGAGCGCGTCCTCGAGGGAGCTCCCCACGCGGACCTCCTTGAGCGCTAGCTCGATCTCCTGCGCCGTCGGGCTCGGGAGCACGGGCACGGTCGCCTCGAGCGCCGCCGCGGGGCTCGGCACCGTCTTCAGCGCGTTGGCGAGCGCAAGGACAAAGCCGTCGACTTGCTCCTCGAGCGCCTCCAGCCGCTGCGCGCGCCGGTGCGCCAGGTACACGGTAGGCGCGGCCATCGCGACGACGATCCACGCCGCCGTGTATGGTACGTCCGTCGCGGCGCTCGCGAGGAGGAGGGCGACGACGAAAGTGAGCTGAGCCCGGGCGACGAGGCGACCTCGACGTGGCATGAACAGCAGCCTGAAGCTCGTGTCCAGGTGCGCGACGTACCGCTCGTACGCGCGCGACGCCGGTGTCGGGCCTGCCGCGAGACCGTACGCGACGAGCGCGAGCGACAACGCGACGAGGCCCACCGCGAGCGCGAGGAGGACGGACGACGGCGCGGCAGAGCTCATCGCGGCACGGAAGGCGGGGCGCCAGGAGCCTTGTCGTAGGCTTGGACCTTGGCGATGTTGCCGCTGTAGTCGCCGAACTTGGACAGTGCCGCGTCGACCATCTCAGAAGCAGCCGCGGGGACGGCCTCGACGACGCTCGGGACGACGAATACGGCCCCTTCGGTCTCGAGCTCCTGGTTGGCGTGAGAGCCGAACAGCACGCCCAGGACCGGGATGTCGCTGAGACCGGGCAACCCAGAGACTTGGTGCTGCTGCGAGCTCGAACGAATGCCCGACAAGACGATGGACTGTCCGAGCTTGAGCGTGATGTTGGTCGTCAGCTTCGAGGTCGTGCGGCTCGGGAGGCTCGAGCCCGAAGCAGACGCGGTGAGATCGCTGACATCCGCCACGAGCTTCATCTCCACTTCGCGCTTGCTCGCGTTGTAGCGCGGCAGCACGGTGACGTCGGTGCCGTACGCGATGCGCTGCACGCCGACCGTCAGCCCCTGCGTCACCGAGAAGTTCTGCTCGCCGCCGTTTGCGAAATTCGCCTCGACGCCATTGTTGGTGACGACCGTCGCCTGCTTGAGCACCTTGGCCCAGCCGCGGCGCGAAGCGATATCGAGGCGCGGCAGCGGCTGGTTGGTGATGCTCGCCGTCGCCGCGCGGCTACCCCCGACAAAGTCGAACGAAACCGCGCTCTTGACGACGGCGTCGCCGCCCACGCTGCCAGGCCAAGCGAGCCCGACGCCGTAGCTCGAGTTCTTGTCGTACTGGACGAAGTAGAAGTCGATGCGGACGATGTATTTGCTGTTCTCGTCGACGGCCGCTCCGCCGCCACCTGGGAGCGTGACGAGGGACTCGACCTGGTTGGGGTAGAGCGACGCGACGTGTTGCACCCGCTTGAGCTCGGCCTCGGTCGACACGACGCCATCCATCACGATGCGCGCGCCGACTCTCCGCACGCGCACGGAGCCGAGCCCGTCGAGCAGCTGCGCGAGCTCCTTCTCCACCGCCGCAGGCGAACGCGGAAAGACGTGGATGTTGAGCGTGACCTGCGAGCCGTCGTTCTTGATGAGCAGCATCGTGGTCGAGCCCGCGCGCTTGCCGCTGAGGACGAACTGGTTGTTGTCAGAGGTCAGCTTGATCTCGATGACCCCCGCAGCGCCCTCGGAGAAGTTCTTGACGTCGCGCGCCGAGATCGTCCTGGTCTCGCCGACGGCGAGCGCGATCTCCTCTCCGTCGCGGGCGGTCTCGCCCGCGCGGTCTCGCGGAGGTTGGGCCTGCGCGACGCGGGGGACGAAGAGCGAGAGGGCAGCCAGGGAGAGGGCGACGGTCGCCCCGTACCCGATTCGACGCGAGATGTTCACTTGGTTTCCTTCAGCTCGATGGGACCGCCGCGCGCCGGGCGCCGGGCGCCTTGGAGCGCTTGACGTCGACTCGAGTCGGTCAGGGTTTGTGCGCTCACATCCGTGGGCGCTTCGGTAATGCGAGGGTCAGTCGGGTTACGGACGGCGACGGCGAGCTTGCCCTTCTCCATCGCGACAGCGAGGAGCTGGCTCTCTTGCAGGGAGACGCTCACGGTGAGCACCGTGACGCGTCGCTGCGCGGCCGATTCACGTCCGTCGCCCTTGGGCGCCGCGGTCGACGTCCCCGCGGCGAGGACGAGCACCCGCTGCAAGAGGACAGCAGCGTCCTTCGACTCGCCGCAGACGCAGACGATGTCGACGAAGTCGCCAGGCCGCACGAGGGCGAGGACGTCCGTTATCTCGACGCGGATCGGAGTGGCGCGAGAGCCTGGCTGAACGAGAGCGCTGAGGGCGCGCTCATCGTCCTTGGGGGCCATCACGTCCGACCACGCGAGGCCCTGTTGCACGGGCACCGTCATGGTCGCACGCAGGCCCACGACCTTGTCCTTGTCGGCGGCGCGCACGACCCGCTCATCGAGGTATGCGGCGGGGATGTCACGGGTCCCGAGCATCGACTCGGTGATCGTCTTGCCGCGGCCGATCGTCTCTACGGCGACGAGCACGGCGACCTTCTTGCCACCGGCCGCCTCGAGCTCGAGGCGTCGGAGGTACAGCACCAGGACGAGGGCCCCGACCAGCCCCACGACGAGGCCGACGAAGAGGGGGCGGGGCTTCATCGGCTCCCCACGAGAGGAGCACCGTGGACGAGCAGCGAGGCCACCATGCCCACGAGGACCGCCGGGCCGAGTCGGAACCATGCGCGCATCGACTCGGGCACGGGCCGTCGATCCTCGGCCTTGCGGAGCGGGTTGGTGATGAGCAGGGCCGTGTGCGCGAGCGTCCGGGCGAGCTTGCCCTGCCACGCGAGCTGCGCGGGGGCCACCAAGGCCGCGGCGACGAACGCGTACGTCTCGGCCTCGAGTCCGCCGAGGGGTTGGAGGAGCGCGCCGATCGCGGCGAAGAGCTTCACGTCACCTCCGCCCATCGCGCCGCGGGAGAACATGAAGAGTGGGACGGCCCCGCACGCGGCCGCACCTGCGACCGCGAGCGCGCCGGCCGTCACGCCGTCGGAGAGATCGCCGCAGACGGCGCCACGCGCGAAGTGCGCGCCCACACCGAACGAGAGCGCGCCGTAGGTGAGACGGTTGGGGATGTGTCCCGATCGAAGATCGGTGACGGCGGCGACCGTCGCGACGAGCGTGGCGATGACGAGGAACGGGATCACATGACCTCAGGGATAGGGGTAGAGCACGAGACCGCGCACTTGCTCGAAGCTCTCGAGGAAGGCGACGCCGAGCCCGATCAGCGCGACGGACGCGCACAACGCGACCGCGCCGACGAGCACCGTGTATTCGACCGTCGCCGCGCCGCGCGCTCGTGCGTCCATGTGTCCCGTATCGGCCGCCGATGGCGGCGGTTGCGTCGTGGCGCCGTCTCACCCACCAGGCGAGACCGCGGGAGCAATCGGTCCGGGCTGCGCTGCGGCCTCCGGTGTGGCGCCGGGCGGCATGCCCGGCCCTGCCCAGAACGCTCGCCAGACATCCAATATGCGCGCGAGCGCCTTCGGTGCCGGGTACTCAGGACCCCAGTTCCGGCTGAGCACTTGCAGATCATGTGTCTGCTCTCCGCGCCGCAGAAGGACCCGCGTGCCCGTGGGGTCGGGCGGGCCCCAGCACGAGGGTACCGAAGGATCACGCCGCCGAAGCCAGCAGCGACTGGGTTGCTTGGCGATGCCGGCGTCGTCGAGGTCTGCAAGCAGCCTGGCGACGGCCGCCGGATCGACGCGATAGCTGACGTGCTCGCGGACCTCTCGACTCACGTCGCCGATGACCACGGTTCGCTCGACGTGCCCGTCCGCGAAGAGCGTCGCCTGGCCGCGGATGCGCACGAACATGCCGAAGCTCCGCTGGATGCGCGTCTGCTCTGCGGCGGACGGGGAGACATCGGCCACCGCGATCGCGCCGGGCGGAATCTGCGCGGCGGCGCACGCGGGGTAGTCGTCGGGGACCGCAGTGCCGAACTCGATCTCCTTGAAGGGCACGAGCGGGTCGACGACGCCGGTGTAGCCCCAGTCGCCGAGCAGAGCGGCGCACGCCGAGAGCACGATGAGTCGGATGAACATCGTCGGCTCCTCAGTTCTCGCACACGAGCGTGCCGTCGGGGGCGAGCGTGGCGGTCCAGTCGGATGAAGAAGGGTGCTTGCAGCGTTGGAGCCCGGCGCAGGTAAGCGTCGACTTCGCCTGTCCGCCGACGCACTGATGCCCCGAGAAGCTCAAGAATGGGTTGCACGCGAAGCCGTCCTTCACGTTGCCGCACGGCTCGAGCCACGACGGCGTAGAGGGGGCGGCGAGCGACGGGCATGTGAGCGAGGTGATCGCAGCCGGCTCGGCATTGGTGTTCGCACCACCGAAGACGCCCACCGCCCTCCACGCACACGCGACGCCGGCCAGCGCGTCTGGCATGAACTGAACTGCGTACGCAACCTGTGCGTTCGCCATGGCGAGGAAGTTCGCAGTGGGGCTCAACCTGATGTGCGTCCGGTACCAGAGCTCCGATGCGCGCTGCCATCCGAGCGCGTCCCGCACCCAGACCTTGCTCTGAGCGTGCTGGCCGCCCACGGCCATGAGGCTGAAGGCGCGATTGGGGATGCCGGAGTTCCTGTGGACACCGCACATGTCGTTGCCGGCTGTCGGCGTCGCGCACGCGGGCATGTTCGAGACGTGGGCCACGCTCGCGGACTGCGGGTTGTTCGGATTCGTGGGCAGGCTCGGGTCGAGCATGTTCCTGAACACTATGCCGGTCAGGTCTCCCCGCTTGCCGATCTTGAACGCGTCCTCGTCGCTCTCGAGCGCACGGTGTGCCGCGTACGCCGCCATCACGTCGGAGAACGACTCGTTGAGGGCGCCGGGTTCTTGCCTGTAGACGAGCGACGAGGTGTGCTCCGTCACGCTGTGCGAGGCCTCGTGGACCATGACGTCGAAGCTCGTGAGCGGGAGGCAGGTCCCGGCCTGCTTCCCGACCTTGAAAAAGTTCCCGTCCAAGACGCGTATCAGCGTTCCCTTGGCGAGCTTGCCTGCAGGCGTGAAGTAGGCGTTGCAATCGTCGTTCGGAAAGTCTGGTGAGTGGACCACCACAGCAACGGGGCCTCCCATCCCGTCGGGGCCCTTGAGCTTGAACGCTTCTTCGAAGAACGTGACGGCCCGGACCATGTTGTGGTGTGCGTCGACCTCTGCCCCGCGGACCGACGCCGACGACGTCCAGCTCCCGAGCGTCTTGGTGTGGATGTCGCGCCGGAGCCCTGCCCACCCCGGCGCGTGCGTCTGCGTCGAGACCTTCACCGTGCCGTTCTTGACCAAAACCCATCCGCCTTGGTCATCCGGCGAGACATCGATCCACTTCCGGTCGTTCGGATCGTTGCCGTGGTGGAACCATACGCCGGTAGCCTGATCGAGCACTCTCTCCGCGGTCTCCCGGAAGCCGAGCGTGTCGCCCGTGGTCGCGTCGATCAGCGCCTCGGGCGCGGCGCACGAACCTCCCTCGATTCGCCAGTCCACGCGCCACGCGAGCGTGGGAGCGCGACCATCGCGCGGCAGAGCGATCAGCTCGATGTTGCGCACCTTCAGCGACGCCTCGTCGGACAGCGCACACTCACGCAACGCCAGCGCGTTCGCTCGCGCACCGACTTCGGTCTCCGAGACCGTGGGCTTCGGGTCGACCGCGCCCACCCCCTCACGGAAGCTCGGCATGGCGTAGACGAACTCCCCGGTAGCGTTGAACGTGACCGTCGTCGCGGCCTCGTGCACAGCGATCTCGGTCCCGGGGACGAAGTGCAGAAAGCGGACGTGGCTTGCCCCGTTGGGATCGGCGTCTCTCACCTGGGCCCGAAGCTCGAGCGGACTCCCCGTGCCGTGGAGCGCGTCGCGATACTTGATGAAGAACGCTCGCGCCACGTCTTCTGGCGGACCATCGCCGACCTTGACCGCCCTCGCAGGTGCCATGAACGTCACTTCGTGGCTCGACGGATCGCGTACGACGGTCCAAGAAACCCCGGTGTCCTCTTCCAGTCGAGCGGCGAGGTCCGGCGCCGTGTCGGGCTCGGAGCCGCAGCCGGCTCCCGTCGCGCAGGCGACGAGCAGCGGTGCGGAGAGGAAGAGACGACGAATACGTGAGACGTGCATGCGGTGACCTCCGCGACGCCCATCGGCGGCGAGCGCAGGGAGTTGCGCGCCGTCCGTTCCACGTTCTGCGCAACACCGGGAGAGCCTGACCGACAGGTGCGGATGTCGCGTGACGTTCCTGGCATTCGGCTCGGTGCGCGCGCGAATCACAACTGCAGGAGCCCCTACGCTATGAACACGTCGAATTCAGTCAACAATGTCCGCGACTTCCATCGCTGCACGCGCGGCGCGAACCTCGTCGAGTACATCATCCTCGTCGGCGTCGTCGCGATCCTCTGCATCGGCGGCTTCAAGTTCTTTGGCACCTCCGTCACGGCAAAGGTGCGCAATCAGGGCGGCGCGGTCACGGGCCTGAACGATCAGGCGGGCAACTGACGGTGCGGGCGGGCGCGCGTGATCGCGAGAGCCGCGCACTCGCGACGCTCGCCCCGTACCCAGGACCGGCGCGACGGAGCTGCGCCTTGGCCATGCCCATTTCTCCTGCGGACTTGCACCGCCACACGCGCGGCGCGGTGTACGTCGAGTTCCTCGTCGCCTTCATGCCAGTGTTCGTCTGTTTCTTGTGCCTCCTGCAGCTAGCGCTGCTCTACTCGCAGAGGCTGCTCGTCGACCACGCCGCGGTGCAGAGCGCGCGCGCGGCGGCCGTCGTCTTCGCCGACTCGGCAGACGCGTACGGCGACGGAGCCAGCGGCGTGCACACGCTGAGCGCGGAGCGAAGGCGGGCCGTGCGCGAGGCTGCGTTGATCTCGCTCGCGCCTGCCATCCTCGACGGCTCCGTGGACCGCGTCGAGTTGTTCTTCCCGGACGCGACGATGCCCGGCGGCCCCGACCTCGGGGTCGACGCTCCGCTCACACCGTTGGCAGTGGGGCCTCCGCAGATGGTGCGCGTGCGCGTCGAGGTCGACGTCGTGTGCAAGATTGCGCTCGCCGATCGCGTCGCGTGCGAACGAGGATCGGCCGGGCGACAAGTGCGCCGCATCCGCGCCGAGAGCGCCTTTCCGTACCAAGGAGCGCGATATGTGTACCGTTGACTCCCCCGCGATCCACCGCGACGAGCGCGGCGCGATCATGGTGATGGGCATCTTCATGTGCACGTGCCTGGTCGGCGCGCTCTGGTACCTCGCTGGAGTGGGCGACGCGGCCCTCGCGCGTGAGCGGGCGCAAGAGGCCGCCGACGCGATGGCCTTCAGCGACGCCGCGCTGCACGCGCGGGGCATGAACTTGATCGTCATGGTCAACCTCGTGATGGCGTGCGTGCTCGGGGTGCGCGTCGCGCTCAAGATCGCGCAGGCCGTTCTGCTGATCGGGGCGAGCGTGTTCGGTGCGCTCGGCTTTGTGATGCCGGCGTTCTGGGCATTGGTCGGTCCATGCCTCACGGGCGCGGGGCTCCTCGAGCAAGCGATCAACACGACGCGCGAGCCCATCAACGCCGCGCTCGTCGGCCTCCGGTTCACCCAAGACGGGATATCGAGCGCGACCCCGTCGGCAGCCCGCGCCGGCGCCGCGGTCATGATCGGAGGGAAGTACGCGCCCGTGATCGAGGCGACCGGCGCAGCGCACTTCGGCAGCGAGACCTCCCTGCCGGTCGAACGCGGGTCCCAAGACAAGCTCTGCAAGGAGGCTGGCCGCACGGTCGGATACTTCGGCGGCTACGCCTTCGAGAACGCGGGCCTCGGTGCAGTGGGCGGGGAGCCCAAGAAGTGGCTCGGCGACAAGCTCGCCTGGGTCGCGACCACGAGCCCCAAGCACTTTTGCGAGATCGGCTCGGAGAAGGGTGACGCCAACATCGACGAGCTCTTCGAGGAGCCGGCCAAGCAACGATGTGCCAACCAGCCCGAGGCCGACGACCAAGCGCTCTCCGACTCGAACAGGCGTTGGCAGGACAAGTGCCGCGAGTACGGCGTGACGTGCCGAGGCGAAGACGAGCGCGGCGCGCCGCTCGACGCCGGGAGTCAGGCGGGTACGACCTCTGCCGCACGGCAGGCCGAGCTCGACCGGCTGCGGCTGCTTCGCGACCAGGACGGCCGGGGACGCAAGGAGTTGCGCGACCGCTTCGGCGGCGACGTGCCCTCGTCCAAACAGGACGACTGCGCCTCATGGGCCAAGGACGACATGAAGCGGCGCCAACGCGAGCAGCGTGAGCTGTCGAACAAGCAGGTCCCGCAAGGGCAAGTGCGCCCCGAGGGCCTGATACGCCCCATGCAAACCGCATCCACATTCTACAACGGCAGTCCGAAGGCGCAGGTGGGCGGGGGCGCGCTCGTCGACGCCTCACGACTGCGCAGGTCCGGCGCGCTGGTGCGCGTCGGAGCGGGGAAGAGGGCGACGGGAGGCGTTGCCCCGATCGGCGCGAGCCTCCCGTCGTGGGCCCAGGCGGAGTTCTTCTTCGACTGCGGCGGAGGTTGGGCAGAGTGCAACGACGACGAGGAGGCCATGTGGCACCTGAGCTGGCGCGCCCGCCTCCGTCGCTGGAACGAGCCGGCACCGCTGCCGCAAGCGATCGCCATGATGGGTCTCGGCCGGGCTCCCTCGTTCGACCCCACGCCGTTCTCGCGCGGCTCAGCGGGGCTCTACGGCCCCGACCCAAAGCTGCGCGCGGAGCTCGATCGCGCGGTGCGGGCTTCGGGCGCGAGGGGGATCCATTGACGCCCCGCGGGCGCAGGCCGCGCCCACGCGCGCGGGGGGCGGTCATGGTGGAGGCGGTCATCGTGATCACCTTCTTCGTCATCGCCTTCGTGGGGCTGACCTATTTTCGTGTGCTCTACACTGAAAAGCTACGCACACAACGTATCGCGCGGGCCGCGGCGCTCGGACACGCGATGGGCGCCTGCCGTGGAGATCCAGACGCGGCGTCCGCTCCAGAGGTGGGCCGCCGGGCAGTCTCGACGCGGACGCTCGAGGGGGTGCCGTTCGATGTAGTGCCGCGGGGCACTGGCGGGGGGGGCGACATCCTCGGGAGGGCCCGCGACAAGAACCAGACCGCGGGCGCAGACAGCGTGGCCGAGGTGTCGATCACGGGGCGCGCCGCCGCAAGCACGCAACCGGGCCCTGCAGCAGCCGACACAGGTTTCAGCGCAAAGGTGGCGACGTCCTCGTATGTCGTCTGCGGCGACGCGACCCCCGAAGATCGCTACGAGGGCATGGTCGACGCCGTGTTGAGCGCCTTCTGAGATACGAGATGACCCCGCTCCCGCCCAAGTACTCCCTAGCTCGCGTGACGCGTGCGCTCGCTCCGTCGATGAAAGCGGTGCGGGTCTCGGCGTACGCAGCCCTCGTCTTCGGCTGCGCGGCCGCGGTAGGCGCGCGGTCGGTGCGTGCCGACGCACGCGAGGTGAGCATGGGGGTCGGACACAACCTCGCCAAGCTCGAAGACCTCACGAGCGGCGCGTATCTCGTGCGCGTCAACGGCGCAAAAGTGCACTGGGCAAGCGCGCGGACCCCTCTGAGCGTCGAGAATGTCCTCGACCGCTTCGAGAGCTATTGTCGGGAGTCCCCGTCGGCGCTCGGGCACGCGCTGAGCGACGTTCCCGCCGCTCTCGAAGGGCGAATCCCGATCGACAAGGCCGACCCTGCTCGCGCCGGAGTGATCCGAGACGCGACAGGCGCGAGAGGTATGGTGGCGTGCTTCGTGGGCGAGCCCGGCGACCGGGGGGATCTCCCGGCGCTCTCGCGGAGGCTCGACGCGTTCGGGCGCACGGGTGACCTGTCCCAGCTCGGGCGCTTCAGATACGCGTTCGCGGAGCGTCGCACGCGCGATACGCGCGTCGTGACGGTATGGACGGACGGAGCCCTGGACGTTGCGCGCATGTTCCCCGCGTCAGGAGACGCGCCGGGGACCGATCCGATGTTCTTGCCGAGGCCCATTCGGAGTCGCCGAACCCTTTCGGCATCGCTCGACGGATTCCCCGCTGGCGTCTGGCTGTACGAGTCCGAGGCCCGCGGAGAGGAGCTCAGGGCGGACGCTGAGCGGGCGCTCGGCACGTCCGGCTTTGTACCGGCCGCCCCGTGGACGTCTGGCGCTCGCGCGTTCGTGCGCGCCGACGGCGCAGAGGTCTTGGTCTCGATCCGTCCAACGGGTGACTCCCGTCGGAGGAGCGTCGTCAGCGCCGTCGAGACAGTGGCCGCGGTGCGCGACATCCACGTGGAGATTGCCCGATGAGCACGCGCTTCGCCACGGCGTTTTTCCTCGCTACGCTCGGCGCGGCTTGCGGTGGCGCGACGCCGGAGCCTACTCCGGGCGCGGTGGAGATGTCGGTCGACGTGCTCGCCGTCTCCGATCCGGGAAAAGCGCTCGTGGGCGTCGAGCTCGCCACGGCGATCGGGCCGGTCGGCGTCACCGACGCGCGCGGCCGTGCGAGCGTCGTCCTGCGCGGCGCTGATGGTGAGCGCGTGGAGCTCCGTGTCTCGTGCCCAGACGGGTACGCGTCCCCCGCGCCGCTGCACGTCGCGCTGCGGCGAGTGTCCGGCAACTCGCCGGCGGCGCGCTTCGACGCTCGGTGCTCTCCGCTCGTGCGCACGGTCGTGGTGGGCGTGCGCGCGCGCAACGGGGGCTCGCTCCCCATCGTCCACCTCGGTCAGGTGATCGGTCGCACCGACGAGGACGGAGTGGGTCACGTGCTCTTGCGGTTGAAGCCGAACGAGCCCGTCGCGCTCACGCTCGACACGAGCGCCCGCGACTCCAAGCTCCGGCCCGCGAGCCCCGTACTCACATTCGTCCCCGCTGATCGCGACGATGTCGTCGCGATCGAGCAGACCTTCGAGCTGACCAAGTCGCCGCGGCACCCGCCGAGGCGCACGCCTCGCGGTCCAACCCGACTCTGACGACACGAAACCATGGACACGCACACCCGAGCGCAGGAGGGCGTCATGCCGGATCACGACCGACCACGAGAAGACTGGGACGACGACGACACGCTCTCGACGAGCGCGCAAGTCGTCGACTGGGACGAGGAGCCCACCGTGCAGTGTGTCTACGAACGAGACCCGGTGACCCAGCGCTGGCGCAGCCGCTCGTGGCCTCCGCCGGGCGCGGAGTGACCGATGCTGCCCCGATCGCAGACGCGTATACTCTGTGACGACGGCGGCGCCGCCAGCTCGCTGCCTCCGAGCTCCGTCGTGTACCGAGAGCCCCTCCCTCCCACCGAGACCGACGCGCCGCCCGAGATGATGCTCGCGCGGCCCCGCGTCGGCGTCGACTACTCGGGCATCGTGTTCACCGTGATCCCGGGCGCTGTCGCGATGGCGGTCCACACACAGCTCGGACCGGCCGCGGCGCTCGGCACGCTGATCGCCGGTGGCGCCGCGTCGTATATGGCGTGGCGGAGTTGGAGAAAGAGTCCCGACCTCGTGCTCCGCGTCGAGGACCGCACGCTGCACGTCCTACACTCTTCGGCGCGCGCGCGCGTCGCCGTGCGGCTCGAAGACGTGCTCGACGTGCGCATCGCCGTCACGACCGAGGCGACCGGGACCGGCACGCCCATCGCGACCATCCAGCCCTTTGCCCCGAGCCAAGGGACGAGCGGGCCCGACGCGCGCCGCGCGAAGGTCGCGATCGTACGCCGTCACGGACCCGAGGTCTGGCTCACCGACCACGAGCTCACCTACCAGGACGGCATCGACGGGCTCGGCAAGACGCGCTCGTTCTTGCGCAAGCACGGCTGGCTGCCGCTCGACGAGCGCGAGGACGATCCCAGCGCGTTCCGCGTGGACGACGAAGAGGACGACGACGACGCGCCGCCTTCGTCTGCCTCGTCCGACGGCTGAAACGCCGCGCGGTCCGCGCGAGGCGGCCCACCTTCGACGACCGGACGCAGCTGGGCCGCGGCGCGGACCCAACGGACGACCGCGCTCGCCGCGGACTTCGAGATGGATCTCGCCACGGGGTGCAGGTGCATCAGCGCGGCAGTGACGGTCACCGCAAGGAAGAACGACACGATCGCGGCGCTCCAGGCGCCCCAGCGCGGACGTAAGTTCCGCGCCGACAGCCGCGTCGTGGCGAGACGGGCGAGCTCGACGCTCGGACTCTGCGTCTGGCTCTCGATGGCTGGAGACGAGACCGGCGCACAGACGAAGATCTGCGACGACGAGATCTCCCCGAGCTCCAGCTCCAGCACGCGCCCCTCCCCGCCCCCACGCACGCGCTGGGCGAGCAGCGTGGCGACCGACGCCTCAGGGGCCGGCGCTCGGCTGGCGAGACCCCCGCGGGTCGAAGGCGTTACGCTGGACAGCGACGTCAGCGTGACGGCCGTTTCGAGCGTGTGGCGCTCGGCGGGAGCCCAGACGACAGCGCCCGACGACGGCGTACGCGCGTAGTACTCGACGACCACCGTGGGCTCTCCGTCGCGCCCGTCTACCGGGCTACGCGTCGAGAGCGGTGGCGCGACGCGATCAACCACGCCGGCGAGGGCTGCCCGCGGCGAGACGCGCTCCGACGCGAGTAGGTCCGCGATGGCGTCGCGCATCTCTCGCGCGGTCTGGAAGCGATCCACGGCGCGCGGCGCGAGCGCGCGCTCGAAGAATCGCTGCAGTCGTGCGGGGGTGCCGGGAGGTCCGCTCGGCGCTTTCTCGACGAACAGCAGGTGTGCGAGCGCCGACGTGCCGGAATCCGCCAGGAAAGGCAGCGATCCGTCTCCGACCGTCATGCGCCACATCACGAGAGCGAGCGACCACAGGTCTGATCGCGCATCGAAGGGGGCGCCTCGCACGACCTCGGGCGCGAGATAGTTCAGCTTTCCCTTCAAGCACGACGGGGAAGTGGTGGGAGCAAAGCGTCCGCGCATCCGCGCCACGCCGAAGTCGGTCAGCTTCGCGTAGCCCTCGCGGTCGATGAGGATGTTGTGCGGGGAGACGTCGCGGTGGACCACATGGAGCGGCGAGCCGCGGGTGTCAGTGGCGCGGTGGGCCGCGTCGAGGCCGGACGCGACGTCGTGAGCGATCGATAGAGCGACCGCGAGGGGGAGGCGCCGACGGCATCGTCGCGCGTGACGAAGGACATCCTCCAACGAGGGCCCGTCGATCCAATCCATGACCAAGAAGAGAAAGCCCCGCGCCTGGCCGAGCTCGTGCGCCTGCACGATGTGCGTCGATCGGAGGAGCGTCGTGACGCGCGCCTCGTCGAGGAACATGGACTCGAGCTCGTGGTCGCGGGCGCCTGTCCAGAGGACCTTGAGCGCGACGCGGCGCGCGAATCGTTCGCGACGCGACGCGAGCCAGACCTCGGCCATGCCGCCTTGCCCGATCGGCTCGTGCAGCACGAAGTCGCCGAGCGTCGTGCCCGGCCGCAGCTCGCCGTGCGCCGCCAGACAGTCGCCTGCAGGCAAACGACTCGACAACGAAAGGTCTCCCACGATGCCCACCTCCCAAGGCGCCCTTCTGCATCGGTCGGGCCACCCTCCGAGCGCCAAAAAAGACCAATGGTTTCAGGACCTGACACATGGGCGTGTCACCCCGACCGTTGGTGGCACGATCCGCGACTTCTCACCTGCTGCGCGACGGCGCCGCGCCCCCTTCGTCTTCCCCGTCCGACGGCTGAAGCGGCGCAGGGTCAGCGCTCGGAGACGCCGTAGCTCTCGAGCCGACGGTAGAGCGTCTTGCGGTCGAGCCCCAAGATGCGCGCGGCGACCGACTTGTTGCCGCCGGCGGCCTCGAGCACCCGCAGGATGTACCGACGCTCGACGACCTCGAGCGGCACGAGCTCGGAGGGATCCTCGCCCACGACGAGGATGTTGGCCGGGCGGTAGTCCCGGATGCGCTCTGGCAGATCGTCGACGGCGATCTCGTCGTAGCGCGCGAGCGCGACCGCCTGCTCGATGCAGTTCTGCAGCTCGCGGATGTTGCCTGGCCACGCGTAGGCCAGGAGCTTCTTGGCGACGGCGCTCGAGAGCCCGACGACGCGCCGACCATTCTTGGTCGCGAAGCGCTCGACGAAGTGCTGCGCGAGCAGCAGGATGTCGTGGCCGCGTGCGCGGAGCGGCGGCAGCTCGACGCGGACGACGTTGATTCGATAGAAGAGGTCGTCGCGAAAGCGCCCCTCCGCGACGGTCGTCTCGAGATCGCGGTTGGTGGCCGTGACCAGGTGCACGTCGAAGGGCACCTCGGTGCTGCCGCCGACCGGCCGGACCGTGCGCTCCTCGAGCGCGCGCAGGAGCTTGGGCTGCATCGACAACGGCAGCTCGCCGAGCTCGTCCAAGAAGAGCGTGCCGCCGCTGGCCTCGACGAAGAGCCCCCTCTTGGCGGCCCGCGCGTCGGTGAACGCGCCCTTGGCGTGACCGAAGAGCTCGCTCTCGAGCAGCGCCTCGGGCATCGCGGCGCAGTTGATGGCGACGAACGGACCGTCGCGTCGCTTGCCTCTGCGGTGGAGCGCCTTCGCGACCAGCTCCTTTCCGGTGCCGCTCTCCCCCGAGATGAGCACAGTGGAGTCCGAGTCGGCCACGCGCGAGATGAGATCCTGCACGGCCTTCATGGCGGCGCTCGAGCCCAGCATGTCCTCGAAGCCCTGGGCCCCCGAGACCATCTGCCGGAGGCGTTTGACCTCACCCTGCAGCGCGCGGTGCCGCGACGCGCGCTCGATCGCGACGAGGAGCTCCTCGATGTTGAACGGCTTGGCGACGAAGTCGAACGCGCCCGCGCGGATCGTCGCGATCGCAGTGTCGAGCGCGCCGAAGGCCGTGATCACGATCACCGGGATGTCGGGCCGGTTGTCCACGACGCGCGCGCACAGGTCGAGCCCGTTCATGCCTCGCATGTGCAGGTCGGTGACGACGACGTCGACCTCCTGGGCCGAGAGCAGCGCGAACGCTTCGTCGGCGTTCGTGCGCGACATCACCTCGATGCCGACGGAGCTCAGCTCCGCCTCGAGGTAGTCGCACATGGTGCGCTCGTCATCGACGACCAGAACGCGAGCGCTCACTCTGCCTCGACCCGTCGTGGGAGGTACACGGAGAAGCAGCTTCCCTGCTTCTCCACGCTTTGTACAGCGATCCACCCGCCGTGGTCACGCACGATCCCGTGGACGACCGACAGCCCGAGCCCGGTGCCGAGCCCCACGTCCTTGGTCGTGAAGAAGGGCTCGAAGACGCGGTCGACGTCCTCGGGCGGGATGCCCACGCCCGTGTCTCGCACGTCGATGCGCAGGTACGGCCCCGGGATGGCGTCGCAGCCGGGGGGCGGCTCGGCGTCCTCCGTGCAGGCGCGCACCGAGATCTCGCCTCCCTCTGGTGTCGCGTCGATGCCGTTGACGACGAGGTTCGAGAGCACCTGCTCGATCTGACCGGCGTCGATCTCGAGCGTGGCGCCGCCTTCGTCGCCCTCGAACGAGAGGCTGACCCCGCGCTTCTTGGCCATCGGACGGAGCAGATCGATGACGTTTCGCCCGAGGTCGTTCACGTCGACGCGGGCCTTCTTGGCCTGACCGCGACGCGCAAAGTCCAAGAGCTGCCGGATGATCTTGGTCATCCGATCGGCCTGGCCGTGGATGATCGTGGCGTTCTCGAGCGCCGCCTCTGGCTCGAGGCGTCCGGAGGAGATCATCTTGGCCCGCCCCGCGACGACGTTGAGCGGTGTGCCGAGCTCGTGCGCGAGCCCGGCGGCGAGCTTGCCCACAGTACTGAGGCGCTCGGCGTGGCGGAGCTGCTCGATCATCTTCACCCGCGCCTCCCCCTCGGCCACGAGCTTCTCGCGGGCGGCATCGAGTCGGTCGCACATGGCGTTGAGCTCTTGACCGAGCTCGCCGATCTCGTCGTGACGACGGAGCAGCACGCGGCTCGACGTGTCGCCGTCGCCGATACGCCGCGCCTGCTGCACGAGCTCGTGCAGGGGTCGTCCGATGAAGCCGATGCCGACGACGACCGAGAGCAGGACTGCGACGAGCACCGCGCCGAGCGAAGTCAGCGCCTTGTCGCGGATGACGTAGCGTACGAGCTGAGCCTCGCGGTCGAGCGGCCGCGCGAGCACCAACGCGCCGGGCGGCACTCCCTCTTCGACCACGGGCAGGTGCACAGAGACGCGCCGCATGCCCGCCGCGTCCGACTCGAGACGGACGACCTCGTCGCGCAGCGGAGGGCTGCCGGGCGCCGCCTGCACCCAACGCACGGTCATCTCGCCGACGTTCGCGTCGGCCTTCGCGAGGACGTCGAGCGCCCGCGCTTCGCCCTCGACGCGCCAGATCTCGGCGAACGTGGGCCTCAGCGCCGCGCCGGCCAGCTCGAGGTCCACGGAGACCTGCGACTCGTAGATGTCGATCTCGCGATGGGCGGCGCGGTACGCGAGGACGCCGAGGAGGCAGATGAACGGCAGCAGGAAGAGGAGCGTGATCTTGCGACCGAGTTTCATCGAGGCTCACCGTTGCACGTTTGCGGCGCGCCCGGCTCGCCGTTCGACACGGCCGTGAGCCCGGCTGAGCTCTGGCGTCTGGTGTACGAACGGAGGTCGGGCGACGGGAACGCACGCTCGGTGTAGCAGCATGCGTGCCGAGCGCGGTCCTTGTCGCGGAGGGCCCGTGCGGTCGTCCGGACGTGAGCGCCGGGGCTCGGGCCGAGAGCGCCGGGACGCGCGGTGGGGAATCTTGGGACAGTGTCCCATCGCGGGACAACGCGCGACCCGTGCGCAGAGGGCGAGGACGCTCGCGACCGGCGCAGCGCGCGCCTCTTCACGCATACACAGCGCGCCCTTCTTCATGCGCCACGCGACCGCGAGAACACGCGGCACGGACCCTGCTAGCTCGGCAGGCATGACCGCAGCGACCTCACTCCAGACCTCGCCGAAGTCTTCTCCTCGCCACCCCAGCGTCGACGCAGACGAGCCGCTCGTGCTCATCGCCGAAGACGACGACGAGCTGCGGCGCCTGCTCGCCGACACGCTCGAACAAGACGGCTACACGGTTCGCACGGCCGGCGACGGGCGCGGCATGCTCGCGATGTTGAGCGCCGTGTCCCGCGGAGAGCTGCCCAGACCGTGGCTCATCGTGATGGACGTGCGCATGCCCGCGTGCGGCGGCATGGAGGTCCTCTCGGCCCTCCGCTTGGCGGAGTGGGACGTGCCGGTCGTCATCATCACGGCGTTCGGTGACATGGACCTGCACCGGGACGCCGGGCGACGCGGGGCGACCATCGTGCTCGACAAGCCCTTCGAGCTCGACACGCTCGTGTGCGTGGCGCGCGCGTTGGCCACCGCCCCGATGCTCGAAGACGACGAAATCACAAACAGCGGGCGCAAGCCCCCCTTCGGAGGTGACGCATGAACGGCCCCACGACCTCTCCCGCGCGGCGACGCGCGAAGCCCTCGATCCGCGCCTTCGCCGGCGACCGACAAGCCTCGTCGCAGCCTCTCGGCTATGTGCTCCTGGCCGAGGACGACACCGAGCTGCGCCGCCTCGTCGAGTGGTCGCTCGAAGAGGAGGGCTTCGTCGTCCACTCCGCGGGCGACGGCCGCGCGATGCTCGAGCTGCTCGAGGCGGCGGCGCGCGACGAGATCCCGCTCCCGGACGTGCTCGTGATGGACGTGCGCATGCCCCAGTACGACGGGCTCGACGTGCTCCGCGCGCTGCGCCTCTCGCGGTGGGACGTGCCCGTGGTGTTGATGACCGCGTTCCCAGACGACCGGACGCTCGAGGCGGCAAAGGACCTCGGCGCGACGTGCACGCTGTCCAAGCCCGTCGACATGGACGACCTGGTGCGCGCGGTGTCGATCGTCCACGACCTCGCGAGAGAGCGCGAGCTGCTGCGCAGTCGCGTCGGCCCGCCGTTCTGAGCGGCGCGACCGAACCGGCGCGTCCGAGAGATCAGACGCGTCGGTCGGCGTCGGCCGCGCGCGGCGTCAGTCGGCGCGGTACATGGTGATGACGCAGGCGCCGCCGAGGCCGAGGTTGTGCTGGAGCGCCACCTTGGCGCCGTCGACCTGGCGCTTGTCGGAGTTGCCGCGGAGCTGCCACACGAGCTCGGTGCACTGGGCGAGGCCCGTCGCGCCCAGGGGGTGGCCCTTCGACAAGAGGCCGCCCGACGGGTTCGTGACGAACTTGCCGCCGTAGGTGTTGTCGCCGTCCTCGATGAACTTCTCGGCGCCGCCCTCGGGGCAGAGGCCCAGCGCCTCGTACGTGAGGATCTCGTTGGCCGTGAAGCAGTCGTGCAGCTCGACCACGTCGACGTCCTCGGGCCCGAGGCTCGCCTCGTCGTACACCTTCTTGGCGCACGCCTTGGCCATGTCGTAGCCGACCATCTTGATCATGCTGTCCTCCTTGAACGAGGACTCGTAGTCGGTCGTCATCGCCTGGGCGGCGATGTACACGGGCTTGGTGATGCCGTGCTTCTTGGCGAACTCGTCCGAGCACAGGATGGCCGCCGCCGCGCCGCACGTGGGCGGGCAGCACTGGTAGCGCGTGAGCGGGTCGAAGACCTCGGGCGACGCCATGATCTCCTCGACGCTGAGCACGTCGTTGAAGAGCGCGTACGGGTTGTTGGCGGCGTGCTTGCGCGCCTTGGCGCTCACCTTGGCGAACGTCTCGCGCTTGGTGCCGTACTTCCACCGGTACTCGCGGCCCGCGCCGCCGAACATCTGCGCGGCCGGCGGCGCCTGGTTGAAGCCCTGCACCTTGCTCATGAGCCCGGCCTGCCACTCGAGCGGGTTGGTGCGGTCGGTGTACTTGGACCCGAGCGCGCCCTTCTCCATCTTCTCGAAGCCGAGCGCGAGCACACACTCGGCCATGCCGCCGGCGACGGCCTGGCGCGCGAGCATGAGCGCCGTCGAGCCCGTCGAGCAGTTGTTGTTCACGTTGAAGACGGGGATGCCGGTGAGCCCCAGCTCGTAGACGGCGCGCTGGCCGCACGTGCTGTCGCCGAAGACGTAGCCGACGAACGCCTGCTCGACCTCGGGGTAGCTCACCTTGGCGTCCTCGAGCGCCGCCTTCGCCGCCTTGACGGCCATGACGTTGTACTCGTCGCTCGCGCCGGGCTTCTGGAACTTCGTCATGCCCACGCCGATCACGTTTACCCGCCTGCCCATGGCCGTTCTCCTGGTTCGTATACGAAAGTTTTACACGTAAAGGTTCACCGGGCGAGGCCCGCGCGCTCCGTCGAGGGCGCGCGCAGGCCGTCCCGAGCTCAGCCGAGCAGCCCCTTGAGGAACGTCAGCTTGTGCGCGATGCGCGGGTCGCCGTCGACGCGCACCTGGCCGCGCTGGTAGAGGTCGCGCAGCGCCTCGCCCTTGGAGATCGCCGAGAGCACGTCGTCGGCGAGCGCGAGCGTGAGGTCGGCCGCGCTGGCCCCCTCTTTCACGCCGCCCTTGCCGGCCTTGAGGTCCACGGTCCACGCGCCGTCGGGGCCCGTGACCTTGAACGCGACGACGGCGCCGACCTCGCTGACGAGGCCGGGCGTCTTGGCGATGCGCTCGCCGAGCGCCTTGAAGAACGAGCCCGCGACGGGGTCCTTCTTGGCGGCCGGCGCGGCGGCCTTGGCGGGCGCAGCAGCGGCGGCGGGCGCGCTCGCCCCGCGGAGCTTCGAGACGACCTCGATCGCGCGCTTGGGGTCGATCTTCTTGAGGAACATGAGCTTCTGGGAGGCCATCAGATCGCCGCCGATCTTGAGCTTGCCCGCGAAGTAGAGCTTCTGCGCGTCGGCCTTGCCGGCCACCATCTCGCGGAAGTCCTGGTCGCTCATGTCGAGGATGCAGTCGGCGGTGGTGCCGCCTTCGGTCACGGCGCCGTCGCCGTTCTTGAGGTCGATGGTCCACGCGCTGTCGGGCCCGCTGAGGCGGAAGAGGTACGTCTTGCCGATCTGCGAGGGCATGCCCTTGTTCTGCTCGAGGTAGTCGCGGATGACGGCGAACGCCTCGGCCGCCGTGGGCTCTCCGTCCGCCGCCGGTGCCGCGCCCGCCGCGGGAGCCGCGCCGCCGCTCGCGCCGCGGAGCTTCATCACGACGTCGATGGCGCGCGCCTGGTCGATCTTCTTGAGGAACATGAGCTTCTGCGAGGCCATCACGTCGCCCGAGATCTTGAGCTTGCCGCCGAAGTAGAGCTTCTGCGCGTCGGCCTTGCCGGCCACCATGTCGCAGAAGTCCTGATCGCTCATCTCGAGCGTGCAGTCGGCCTTGTCGCCGCCCTCGGTGACGCCGCCCTTGCCGTTCTTGAGGTCGATCGTCCACGCGCTGTCGGGGCCCGTGAGCTTGAAGAGGAAGGTCTTGCCGATCTGGCCGGCGAGATCGCCGTGCTGCTCGATGTGATCGCGGATGACCGCGAACGCCTCGGCGCTCGACGGCGGCGCGTCGGCGGGGCGACCGGCGCCGGCCTTTGCGGTGGCCGCGGCGGCGGGCTTCTTCTTCTCGGGGGCCTTGGGGATCTCTTTGTAGAGCTCGATCGCCGCGTTCGAGATGACGACCTTGTCTCGCTCCTTGACCTTGCAGCGGAAGACGATGCGCTGGTCTCCGTCTTTCCACATCTCGGTCACGAGCGTCTCGCCCGGGAACACGCTCTCGCTGAAGCGCACCTTGACGCTCTTGAAGAGGCGCGGGTCGTTGTTGCAGAACGACTTGATGACGTGCCGCGCGGCGAAGCCGAACGTGCAGAGCCCGTGCAGGATCGGTTTGTCGAAGCCGAACGCCTTGGCGAAGTTGGGGTCGACGTGCAGCGGGTTGATGTCGCCCGAGAGGCGATAGAGCAGCGCCTGGTCGTCGCGGATCTTCTCGGTCACCACGGCGTCGGGCTTGCGATCGGGCGCGACGTTGACGTCGGCGCTCGGGCCGCGCTCTCCGCCCCAGCCGCCCGCGCCGCGCACGAACGTGGTCAGCTCGTTGTAGACGAGCTCGTTGCCGTCCTCGTCCTCGCTCGAGATGGCCGTCACGACGACCGCGCCCTTGCCCTTGTCCCAGATCTCCTTGATCTTCGCCTTGTGCGTGAGCGTGGCCTGCGGGGGCAGCGGTCGGCGCACCTCGGTGAGCTGCTCGCCGTGCAAGATGCGGTCGAAGCCGTAGTTCATGCCGGGCGCCGTCTCGCCCTTCTTGGCCATGTCGAACACGAGCTTGAGCGCGGGAACGACGCCGAACGTGGGGAGCGCCACGAACTTGTCGCTCATCTCGTTGAGGTACTGCAGCTCGCCCTCGTCGAGCGGGTTCGCGCCGGCGCCCACGCCCAGCGCGTAGAGCTCGAGATCGCGCTGGTCGTAGCTCGACTTCTGCGGCGGGAACTCGTAGCCGAGCGCCGCGTCGACATCGATGAATTCGTTGCCGCCGAGCGCCTTGGTGTTGAGGTTGCCCAAGATGGGCTGCATCGAGCTGGTGATGTCGGTGGGGTGGGTCACCTTGGAGAAATCGGTGATCTGGCCCCACGCGTTCTTGACCTGGTCGGGCGTCATCGCGCGGCCGAGCTTGAACGTCTTGCCCTCGGTGCGCTCCCACCGCAGCTTGGTGAAGAGCCCGCCGCCGACCTCGAAGAGCCCGCCGGTCTCCTCGCAGTCCTCGTGCGCGAGCCACGCGACGAGCGGCGAGACGTACTCGGGCTTGAGCGCGTCGGTGATCTCCTTGGGGAGCACCGTCTCGGTCAGGCGCGAGCCGGCGATGGGCGCGATGGTGTTGACGCGCACGTTCTTCTTCTTGCCCTCGATGGCGAGGGTGTTCGAGAAGCCCACGAGGCCGAGCTTGGCCATCGCGTAGTTGGCCTGGCCGAAGTTGCCGTAGATGCCGGCGGCGCTCGCCGTGAAGACGACGCGGCCGTAGCCGGCCTCGAGCATGTGATCCCACGCGGCCTTGGTGACCTTGAACGCGCCGAGCACGTGCACGCGGTAGATGAGGTCCCAGTCCTCGGGCGTGAGCTTCTTGAACGACGTGTCGCGCAGGATGCCCGCGTTGTTGACGACGATGTCGATGCGCTTCCACGTGTCGAGCGCGGTCTGGACGATCTTGTCGCCGTCCTCGACGGAGTCGTAGTTGGCCACGGCCTCGCCGCCGGCCGCCTTGATCTCCTCGACGACCTTGTCGGCCGCGGCGCTCGACTTGCCGCCGCCCGTGGCGGCGCCGCCGAGATCGTTGACCACGACCTTGCAGCCGCGGGATGCGAGGAGCAGCGCGTGGGCGCGGCCGAGGCCGTTGCCGGCGCCAGTGATGATCGCGACGCGGCCGTCGAAGCGGAGATCGGACATGGTGGACCCTCGATGCATGCGCCCGTCGGGCGGCTGGGGCCCGCGCCGTCGCGAACCCTCGTACGTAAACGTTTAGCGTGCGAACTATTCCGATGCACGCGCCTCTCGTCAAGGGTCGCGGGTGCTTCTTTTTGGGGGGATCGCGCGCGGACCTGTGTGGGTACATGTAGGCTCGCGCGCCGCCGAGCGTGCGTGCGACGCGCTGGTAGAGTGGAGGGTGGTGACCCGCCTCCGCTTCATCGCGATCGTGGCCTCCGGGGGCGTGCTCGGCGGGTGCACGTTGCTCACGTCCCTCGACGGGCTCTCGTCCGACGCGGCCGGCTCGGACGCGACGGCGCCTGCGAGCGAGGCGGGAAGCGACGGCGCGGCCGCCGGGGACGCGGGGCCCGGGGACACGGGCGCGGATGGCTCGGGCCTCGACGGGAGCACGCGCGACGCCGCGCCGGACGCGCCTTCGCCGGTGAACCTCGCGCCGAACCCCGGGCTCGAGACGGGCAAGCCCGACTGCGCGCCGTGGGGCGGCTACGAGGCGACGCTCGCGAGCGAGTCGCCGGGTCGCAGCGGGGCGCTGGCCTGCCGCGTGTGTGCAAAGCCGGACGTCCCGTTCTTCACCATCGACGGCGACGTCCTCACCGCACCACCGATCGGGTCGCGCTACCGCGCCGAGGCGTGGGTGCGGGCGATCGGCACGACGAAGCCCGCGACGGTCGACCTGCACCTTCGCACGTACAACACGGTGGGCGGGTTCGTCGACCGCGACCAGGCCGTCAGCTCCGAGATCCAGATCGGCACCCAGTGGGCCAAGCTCGAGGTCGAGATGACCGTGACGAAGACCGCCGAGCGCCTCGACGTGTTCGTGGCCGGCGGGCCGCCCGTCGGCGCCGGCACGCCGTGCTTCTTGGTCGACGACATCTTGGTCGTGAGCGAGAACTGAACGGCGCCCGAGACGCGAGAGCCCCGGGCCGCGCACCGGCGCCCAGGGCTCTCTAGGTCTCGACGCCGAGGGCTCGGCGCCTCGAGGACGCCGTCCTCTCAGAACACGACGGCGATGCCGCGCGGCGCGTTGGCGGCCGAGGCGTTGCCGAGCGGCTGGAGCACGCCGGGGCCGACGTCGGTGACCTCACCGTCGACGAGCGGCTTGATGGCGAACGGCGCCGGCGAGTCGTCCATCTCGGGCTCGACCGAGATGACGACCTTGCCGCCGACGAGGTTGCGCGGGGGCGTGATGAAGTCCTGGCCGGGGAACGGAGGGCCGGCGTTGGGGCCCGCGGCAGGCCCCGCGCCGTCGGAGTCGGCGCCCGTCGCGACCTTGAAGCGACCGGTCGAGACCGGGCCGTCGGCGCCCACGACCCAACCCTCGTAGACCCAACCCTCGGGCAGCGTGGGGAGCGAGAGGCTCGGCGTGCCGGCGCCGGGGTTCAAGAACCAGATGCCCTGCGCGTAGTCATCGGGCTCGGGGCTCGTGGGCGTCTGCAAGAAGTAGCTGCCCGCGGCCGTCGAGAAATCGGTGCCGAGCGCGGCCTTGTGCGAGATCGTCAGCGACGCGCGCGGGTAGCCGTAGCCGCGCATGATGTCGCCCGCGAGCACGTGCGTCTTGCTCGGCGCCGGATCGTCGCCGACCTTGGGCTCGATGGTGAGGATGTACGCCGTGGCGCGATCGAGCACGGAGCGCGGCCCCGAGAAGTAGAGCGCCCTCGAGGGGTCGGTGAGCGAGAAGCGGCCGGCAGAGACGGGCGCGCCGTCGACGAGCAGCCAGCCCTCGTACACGTAGTCGGGACCGAGCGGCTCGAGGCCCTTGAAGCGCAGGCCGAGGACGCGCCGACCGTAGCCACCGTGGAGCGCAGCCTCCGACGCGTCGACCTGGAGATCGCCGTCGGCGTCGGTCTCGTCGCTCGAGCCGTGCTCGGCCGTGCAGCCGAAGGCGACGATGGAGGACGTGAGGGCGAGCGCGAAGATGGAGCGGAACGAAGTCATGAGATCACCTCTAGAAGCGGCGGCCGTGGGCTGAGCCGCCGAGTACGAGCCAACGTCGTCCGCGGTTCATCCGGCGGACGACGCATGGGGTGACCCCGTAGAGCGTTCGCGTCCATGGCATAATCAAGGAATGACCGTTCGCAAAACTCGCATGGTCCCATCGGCTCGCCCGCGCGCCGCTGCGCCGCGTCCGACGCTCGATCCGGGCAAGCCGGCCGTCGTGCCGTTTCGACAGGTGGCGTCCTTCTGGAACTGGCTGCCCGCGTTCCGTGCTGTCGCGGAGTGGGGCGGAGTGCTCGGCGCGGCGCGAGCTCTGGGCACGAGCGCGTCCGCGCTGTCGCGGGCCGTGGGGCTGCTCGAGGAGAACGTGGGCGTGGATCTGTTCCGCCGCGAGGGCCGGACGCTCGCGTTGACGCCCGCGGGCGTGGAGCTGCTCGCCGCGACGCGCGTCGCGATGCGCGGCGTGCACGACGTCACGCTGGCGGACCGCGCGCCGAGCGGACCGCTCTTCGTCGGTGTCACGAGCCGCATCGGCGCGCTGCGCGTGCTCCCCGCCCTCGCGGCGCTGCGCGCGGAGCACCCGGCGGTCGTCCCCGAGGTCACCACCGTGGCGCACGACGACATCGCGACGTCGATCTTGTCGGGCCGCCTGCACGCGGCCGTGACCCTCGCGGCGATCGATCGCGCCGACCTCGTGTGCTCGCGGCTCCAGCCAGCGAAGAGCGCTGTGTACTGCGGGAGATCTCACCCGCTCTGGCGCACGCCCGACGCGTCGACGAGGGCGATCCTGCGTCACCCGTTCGCGGCACCCGTCACGTCGCCGGGCGGGGCGCCGGTCGACGGATGGCCCGCGCACCTGGAGCGCACGGTGAGCTTGCGCGCCAGCATGCTCGAGCCGGCGATCGACGCGTGCGTACGCGGCGAGCTGCTCGCGGTGCTCCCGCTCGAGGTCATCGACGGGCTCGGCTCGGGCGCGCGCGTGCGCAAGCTCGAAGGGATCCGCATCCCAGACACGGAGATCTTCCTCGTGCGCCTGCGTCCGCTGGGACCGCACCCGAACGCGGCCAAGGTGTTCGCGGCGACGCTGGCTTGAGGCCGGCCTACTTCACGCAGCCCTGGACGACCGCCGCCCCGCCGCGCGGACATGCGCCGAGACGACGGATGCCGGTCAGCTCGATCTTCGTCTCTTGGTCGGGCCCGATCGCACCCTGGCTCACGACTGTGCCCGACGTCGCGCAGAAGACGGCGCTGTCTGCCTGGTCGGTGAGGAAGAACGTGGCCCCGGTGACCTTGTCTCCCTCGAGCGCGACGTCGGCGTAGCCAGCCCGGCCGAGCGACGGCGTGAACGTGTTGGCGCTCTTGCTGTAGCCGGTGAAGGCAGCGTTCACGCTCACGCCCCCGAGCGTGCCGGTGAGCTCGGTCTTCGGGCACAGCTCGCCCCCGCGCGTGCCGCTGCAGATCGTGATGGAGCCCTCGACGGGCGCACCGGCGGCGCACTCGGTGAGCGCGCTCACGCCCCTCAGCGACACGCGGTCGGTCGCGGAGTCGTCGCGCGTCACGACCGACTCGGCGCTCGCGCAGTTGAGCGTGGGCGCGCCGCCGCCGAGGGCCGCGCGGAAGAGCGCCGGGCCGAAGATGGACCCACCCGCCGAGAGTGGCTCTTTGCCCGCCACCATGACGAAGGTGCCGTCGGAGCTCTCGGCGCGGAAGCCACGCCCCAGCGAGAACGACCTCGAAGAGCGCCGCGCGGTCGCCCGAGCGCCGGCTTCACCCGCGAGGACGATGCTCTGGTCCTGACACAAAGCGACGTCTGCGGTGCTCGGCTCGCTCGAGACGGGGACGTTCGCGCCTCCGCTGCTGCTCGAGCCTCCGCTGCTGCTGCCACCCGAGCTCGTCGAGCTCGATTGGACCGTACAGGCGACCACGGCCGTGAGCCCCACAATCCCCATCACTCTTCGCATGGTGACCTCCGCGGGGTTGGACGCCAGAGCTTCACGCGCATTCACGATGTATCCCGAGAGGTTGCGCTCTCGGGCGAAAGTGTCAGGGTCGGACCGGGACGAGCAGCTCGACGCGTCCTGGACCGGGGAGGGTCGCGCGGGCCACCGGCGCGCCGAAGCGCAGATAAAAGTCCTCCGCGCACTCTGCGGGGAGCAGGTCGACGTCGAGCTGGATCGCGCCGAAGTCCCCCGACCGCAGGAGCGCGTCGAACGTGGCCCACCGCGCGTCGTCGAAGCACCGCGTCTCGCGCCTGGCCAGGTGAGGGCTCGGATCGTCGGGAGAGAAGAGCGACGCGTAGCGGAGTCGACCTTGGAGCTGCGACGGGTGCACGCGGCTCAGGTAGAAGCCGAAGACCTTCTTGCCGTGGAAGCGCCGGTACGCATACGAGGTCGAGAGGAGCTTGTAGTAGGGGCACAGCTCCGAGGTGCCCACGCCGTTGGCGCCCGCGATGCAGAACGGCCACTCGAGCAGCGCCTCGCCGGGCGCGCGATGGACCTCGGCGAAGTAGGCGCCCATCTCGGGCGTGAAGCGCGCGGGCGCGTAGTCGTGCACCAGGATCCACGCGGTGAGGGTCTCGACCGCCGCGACGCACGCGAGCGCGCGGCGAGCGCGCAGGCTGGCCCCCTCGAGCCACTCGAGGCCCACGAGCGCGAACCAGAGCGGAAAGAAGACCGTGCTGCGACCGGCGACGCGGTTGAAGAAGAACCACGGAAAGACGTGCAGCGTGCGAAAGCGCGCGGGGTGGAACGCGAAGCAGAGCGCGAACGTGACGAGCAGCGGGGCGATCACGTGGAGGCGCCGCTTCTTCTTGGCGGCCACGACGCCGAGGATCATGAACGCGAGCAGCGCCCAGCCCGTGCTGAGCTCCCCGGTGCCGTCGTCCTCTCCGAAGAGCGCCCGCACCCAGCCCGAGGCAGGGTTGGCCCCCGGGAAGAACGGCAAGAGCATCCGCAGCTGACTCGCCCAGAAATTGCCGCCCGCGCCGTCGAAGCGATAGACGGTCGCGGCGCGCACGACGGCGAGGTCGAACGGGACGTAGAAGACGACGCCCACGAGCAGCAGCGCACCCCAGAAGGCGAACGACCAAGGGTGGGCGCGCACCTCGGCCGCCACGCCGCGCGGCCAGACCGAGCCCAGCGTCACGCCGCGCCGGCGCCCGACCGTGAAGAGCCACGCGAGCATGTATATACATGCGACCGTGAACGACGTGAGCGGGTAACCAGCGACGTAGCCGATGTCGAGCCCCACGACGGCGGCGAGCAGGGCCACGCGCGCGAGCACCAGGCGAGCTTCGATGCGCTCACCCGCCACGACGCGCCGCACCATGAGCCAGTCGACGACGATGCTCATCGCGCCCCAGTGCAGGGCCGTCATGTTGAGGTGGTAGGCGAACTTGAACGCGGCGTAGAAGCACATGAACGCGCCCGCCCACGCCACCACCGACGCGCGCGCGCGGCCTACCTCGCCGCGGAGCAGCGCCCAGATGCCCGCGGCCGAGACGGCCGGCGAGAGCGCGACGTAGAGCTGGAGCCACGGCCCCGGGCCGAACGCGCGGAGCATCGTCATGTGGAGCAGATCGCGCTCGGCGCACCACGACAGGTACACGACGCTCGTGCCCTCGGGGTAGCCCACGTCGGTCGTGACGAAGTCGATCGTGGGGGGGAAGCCGAAGTGATAGCCGCGCACGAGGTGCGCGCCGAGCAGCTCGAAGTAGCTCGCGTCGCCGCGCGCGACGAGCGGGCCGGAGAAGTCGCGCACGACCCCCAGCGCGTACGCCAGCGTCGCGAGCGCGAGCGCCGCGAGCTCCCACGGGACGCGCGCGCCGCGACCGTGCGTCACACCTCGCGCGACCCCGTCCGCGTCAGCACCGCGAGCAGGAGGTTGCCGAACGGTTGGCGCCACGTCTGGTGCGGTACCACGCGCGAGAGCCCGCGTGCGATCTCGTACGAGAAGCCGGCGAGGAACGGCGTGAGGAAGTGCGTCGTCGTCTTGAGCTCGAGCGAGAAGCTCGACCACACGCGCGGGTAGATCTCTTCGAGCTTCTTCTCGAAGTCGAAGTAGGTGAACCGCGTGACGTGCTGCTCCTCGTAGCTCACGTCGCTCACCTTGTTGAGCAGCAGCTCGATGAGCGGCCACGCGCTGGCGTAGTTGGGCGTGGTGAGCACGAGCCGGCCGCCCGGGGCGACCAGGTGCTCGAGCTGCCGGAAGAGCGCGCGGATCTCGGACGGCGTGAGGTGCTCGATGACCTCGATCGAGGTGACGCAGTCGAACGGCTCGTCGAGATCGCGGAGCGCGTAGATGCTGGGCACGACGCGGAACGATCGGAACGGGCTCGAGTGGTTGGCCGTCGCGTAGGCGACCTGCTCGGGGAGGATGTCGACGCCCACCTGCCGCTCGAACCGGTAACGAGGCACCATCGACAAGAACGAGCCGGCGAAGCAGCCGATGTCGAGGATCGAGCCGCCGCCCTCGGGCGGAAGGTAGTCGAGCACGCGCTCGAACTTGGAGACGTGCCAGAGGCGGCGCACCGGGTGGCCCGAGCGCAGCACGCGATCGTAGTAGCCGCTCGGGATCGCGCTGTAGTCGAAGCCGCTCGCGGCCGGAGGCACGGACGGAGTGCCCGAGTCGCGCGGGGCCTCGTTCGTCGGTACGGCCTCCACCATCGGCACGGCGAATACCACAGGGGCAGGCCACGGGCGAGGGACGGCGCGTGGCGGGCTCGCGCTCACGGCACGGGCGCGACGACCTGCGCGGGATCGCGACACGCTGAGGTGGGGGAGCCGCCGCGGTCCCCCGAACACCGACGCGTCCAGGGGTAGACCGAGGCAAGTCCGCGAAATCGTCACCCGGGCGAGCGTCCTCGCGCGGAACGGCAGTTGCTACCCACCTTCACGGACATGAACGAGCCCCTCGCCACTGTCGCGGTCCTCGCGTCGCCGCCCCGCGAGCACGCGCGCCATCACACCGCCGCCGGCGGCCTGCTTCGCGCGCTCGCGCACAGTCGGCTCGCGCAGTTCCTCGTCGTCGGCGGGGCGATCTTCGCGCTGTCGCGGCGCCCCACGCGCGCGGACGACACCATCCGCATCGAGTCGCGCACGATCGCCGCGCTGCAAGCCGAAGAGGCGCGCCGCCTCGGGGCAGCGGCGCTCACACCCGAGCAGGCGGCCGCGGTGCGCGCGCGCGTCATCACCGACGAGATCCTCGTGCGAGAGGCGCGCCGGCTCGGTCTCGACACCGAAGACCGCCTCGTGCGCGAGCGCCTCGTGCAGAAGGTGCTCTTCCTCGCAGAGGACCTGGGCGGCGCGTCTCGCGAGCCGACGACAGACGAGCTCACGGCGTTCTTCGAGGCCTCGCGAGACCGGTACACGCGGCCCGCGCGCGCGCGCTTCGTGCACGTCTTCGCGAGCTCGCGTGAGGCGGCGGCGGCGCTCGCGCCGGCCGTGGCCGCGTGGGAGCGCGAGCCGCACGCCCCGTCGTCGCCGCCGCCGCTCGGGGAGCCTCTCCCCGTCTCGCGCTTCGTGGACGCGTCCGAGGTGGAGATCGCGGCGGTGTACGGGCCCGCTTGGTTCGGCGCGCTCGAGGGGGTCGACACAGGAGCGTGGAGCGCACCGATCCGATCGCGCCTGGGTTGGCACCTCGTGAAGGTGCTCGAGAAGAGCCGCGCCCGCCCGGCCACGTTCGACGAGGCGCGCGCGCAGCTCCCGCTGGACTGGCTCATCGCGCGGCGTGAGGCGGCGGTGTCGCGTTATCTCGACGACGCGTTCCGCCGCCAGCAGGTGGAGCTCGACGGCGTTCGACTCGCGGCGCCTCCCGTCGTGCATCGCACGGCCGCCCACGCGCGCGCGTCGGTGGAGGACTGACGTGACCTCGCCTCGGTCCAAGCGCGCCGCCGTCGCCGCCGTGGTGCTCTCGGCGGGGCTCGCGTGTTGGCCCCGCGCTGCGAGCGCGCACGGCATGCGGAGCGCCTACCTCGAGATCACCGAGGACACGCCTGGAGCGGCGCTCGTGCGGCTCCGGACCACAGTGCCGAGCGCGGGCGTGGCGCCGGCGCTCCCCGAGCGCTGCTCTCTCGACGCTCGACCTGGCGTGACCGAGACCGACAGCGGCGACGTCCGATCATGGCTGGCGCGCTGCAATGGTCCGCTCGCGGGCGGCGAGGTCGGCGTGACGGGGCTCGGTCCATCGATCACCGAGGCGGTCGTCCACGCTCGACTCGCCGACGGGCGCGTGCACACGTCGCTCCTCTCGCCTTCTGCGCCCCGCACGACGTTGCCCGCGGTCTCGTCGCGCGTCGACACGGCGAAGGCGTTCGTGGCCCACGGCCTGCGACACATCGCGGGCGGCGCCGATCACCTGCTCTTCCTCGTGCTGCTCGTGCTCACCCTGCGGCGCACGCGCGCGGTCCTCGCCGCCGAGGCGGCCTTCACCGCCTCGCACACGTTGTCGTTCGCGGCCACCGCGCTCGGGCTCGTGCACGTCTCGCCCGCTGCGGCGGAGGCGTGCATCGCGCTCAGCCTCGTGCTCGTCGCGCTCGACGTCGCGCCACGCCCGGGGCGCGCGCCGACCTCGACGAGATCGGCGAGCACGCTGGCGTTCGCCTTCGGCCTGGTGCACGGGCTCGGCTTCGCCGGAGGCCTCACCGAGATCGGTCTCCCCGACGCGCACGCCGCGTGGGCCCTCGCGGGCTTCGGCGTCGGCCTCGAGATCGGTCAGCTCGCCGTGTGTCTCGCCGCGCTGCTCGCCGTGCGCGTCGCCTCTCGCTGGCGACACGCCGGGCGGCTCGAGCGAGCGATCGGCTTTGCCTCGGGGGCGCTCGCGTCCGCGTGGCTCTTCGAACGCCTGTCGACCGTCATGTGAGCCATCGCCGGCGTCACCGGCGTCGCGAACCCCTTCGAGAAAACGGAGCCCTCCCGACCATGCGCACCTCGTCCGTCCCCATCTCGTTCGCCCTGGCCGCAGCCCTGGCCAACGGCTGCTCCGGCACCTCGGGCGACGTCGCCGCCCCCACGCCGGCGCCCGCCGACGCGCCGACCGCCTCGTCGGCCGCGCCTGCCCCGCCCGCGCCTCCTCCGCCCGCGTCGGACGCGGGCGCACCTGCCGCGTGCGCCGACAGGAGCGACCTCAAGAACGTCTACTGGGGGGATTTGCATGTACATACATCTTATTCTCTCGACTCGTACACGTTCGGGAATCGCAACGATCCAAAGGACGCGTACGCGTTCGCGCGCGGCGCCGCGGTCACCATCTCGGCGGGCACGGGCGGCACCCAGACGCAGACGATCAAGCGGCCGCTCGACTTCGCCGCCGTGACCGACCACAGCGAGTGGCTTGCCGTGACCGGCGAGTGCCTGCTCGACGCGAGCGGCGGGCGCCCGTACTGCACCGGCTACCGCAACCAGGGCAGCGCGGCGCAGAAGGCCGTGCGCGTCGCCGCGATGGGTCAGGCAGCCCTGCCCGAGCCGCAGGGGATGCCGTGGTGCAAGGACGGTGACGCCGCCACCTGCGCCGCCGCGGCGCGCACGGCGTGGCAGAAGCTCCGCCTCGCCGCGTCGACGGCGTACGAGCCCTGCAAGTTCACGAGCCTTGTTGGCTACGAGTGGACCGCGACGACGGGCGGGCGCAACCTGCACCGGAACGTCATCTTCGGCACCGAGTCCGTGCCCGACGACGTCTACGACTACGTCCGCTACCCGACGCCGCTCGAGCTCTGGAAGGCCCTCGAGTCAGGCTGCAAGGCGGGCGCCGGCTGCGACGTGCTGACCGTCCCCCACAACTCGAACCTGAGCCGCGGCACGATGTGGGAGACGGCCGACGACCCCTCGGCCCGCCCGTACATGACGCGCTACCAGACGCTCGTGGAGATCTTCCAGCACAAGGGGTCGAGCGAGTGCATGACCGGGACGCCGCTCGGCGATCCGTCGTGCTCGTTCGAGGACCTGAGCGCAGACACCGACGCGACCGTCGCGCAGGGCATGGTGCGCGATGGCCTGGGGCTCGGGCTCGAGATGCGCGCGCGAGGCGTCGACAACCCGCTGGTGCTCGGCATCGTCGGCGCGACCGACACACACAACGGCAACCCGGGCGCGACGGCCGAGGACGAGTGGCGCGGGCACGGCGGCGACGGCGAGGACACGCCCGAGGACCGCCTCTCGAACGGTCGCTTCAACCCCGGCGGCATGACGGCCGTGTGGGCCGAGGACAACACACGCGCGTCGGTCTTCGCGGCCCTCAAGCGGCGCGAGACGTACGCGACGAGCGGACCGCGCATGAACGTGCGCTTCTACGCAGTGCCCAACGTCGCCGACGACGCCGCCGCCAGCGCGCTCTGCGCCGACCCGGAGCTGCCCAAGAAGATCGTCGGGGCGAGCGGCGTGCCCATGGGCGGATCGCTCCGGTCCACGGGCGCGCCGTACTTCTTCGTGTCGGCGATGAAGGACGCCGTGCCGCTCCAAGAGGTCGACGTCATCAAGCTGTCGACCGACGCGGCGGGCAAGGCCACGGTGACGGTCCAGCGCATCTCGCTCACCGGCGCGCAGCAGTCGGCGGCGTGCGTCTTCTGGAGAGATCCGGCCTACGACGGCACGAAGCCAAGCGTGTATTATGCACGCGTATTCGAAGAGCCCTCTTGGCGCTGGTCTCACTACGACTGCGCCGCGCTGGGCGCCGCCGCGCCCGCGGGTTGCCAGGCCGGCGGCGGGCTCGACACCAAGGTGCGCGAGCGCGCGTGGACCTCGCCGGTGTTCGTGGAGCGGTAGCGGGCGCCAGGGCCCAGCCCGGTCACGCCGCCCCAGCCTAGTCGGTGAGCTCCATGACGCGCTGCTCGAGCCCGCGGCCCTTGGACACGCCGCTGATGCGGATCTGCGCGTTGAGCAGGATCCAGAGCACCTGACCGATGACCGACTCGGCGTCGACCTGCCGACGCTCGAAGTACACCACGATCTCGCGACGCTCCTCGTCGTACTCCGCGCGGGTCACGTGGGGGATCTGGCGGATGTGCTCCATGGGCAGGAGCGAGCCCGCGGACCGGTAGGCCACGTTGGGCTGCTGGGGCGGCGGGACGATCTTGACGTGGACCTCTTGCGAGGAGGCCGTCAGCTCGTTCATCGATCCCGACGCGACGACGCGACCGCGATCGAGGATGCAGGCCGCGTCGCAGATCTCTTCGAGCTCTTGCAGGTTGTGGCTCGACACGATGAGCGTGCACCGGCCCTTGCGCGCCTTGATCAGCTGCCGCACCTCGTACGCGACGCGCGGGTCGAGTCCGGCGGTCGGCTCGTCGAGCAGCACGACCTCGGGATCACCGAGCAAGGCCTGCGCGAGCTGCACGCGCTTGGCCATACCGTGCGAGAGGCTCGAGCAGCGGACGTTCCACCATTCGCGGCCGTCGACCTCGGCGAGCACCTCGCGCGCCGTCTCCTCGACGCGATCGGCGGGGATGTCTTGCAGACGCGCCATGTGCATCAAGAAGTCGCCGACCTTGTCGGTGGGCGGGAGCACGGCGTCCTGCGGGAGCACGCCGAGCCGCGAGCGGAGATCGTCGACGTGCGAGGGCTCGTAGCCCAGCACCTCGATCGCGCCGTCGGTCGGCTGCAAGAAGCCCGCGAGCATCGAGAACGTGGTCGTCTTGCCGGCGCCGTTGGGGCCGATGAGCCCGTACACGGAGCCCGCCTTGACCTTGAGCGAGATGCCGTCGACGGCCGTCTTGGGACCGAAGCGCTTGGTCACCTTGGTGATGCGGACGGCGATCTCGACCTGCTTCTTCTTCTTGCCGCGCTTGTCGACCTTGGGGAGCTCCGACGCGGGCGCC